>CAYZIC010000065.1:5629-14099 GCA_964478335.1 uncultured Lentisphaeraceae bacterium
ACCATACTCGAAAGCACACAGAATGACCAATAGCGACTTTAATAAAATCCTCGTGATCAACACAGGTAGCTCCTCTTTGAAATTTATGATTTTTGATATGGTCCACGAAACAATGCTAGCCAAGGGATTGGTCGAGCGCATCGGCACTGCCGAAGCCTCAATGACCTACCAGCAAGCTGGCGGCGACAAAGTCAAGCGCGACATTGATGCGCTTAACCATACCCGAGCGCTCGATGCGATGTGCAAGATTATCGTTGACCCCGCAATTGGTGTACTCAAATCCCTCACTGAAGTCGATGCAATCGGTCACCGTGTGGTGCATGGCGGCGAATCATTCTCCAGCTCCATCCAAATCACAGACGAAGTCAAGTCCACCATCGAGAAGTGCTCCATCATGGCACCTTTGCATAACCCGCCCAACATCGAGGGTATCCGTGCAGCAGAGACGGTCTTCCCAGGCGTGCCCAATGTTGCTGTCTTTGATACAGCATTTCACCAGACGATGCCTGACTACGTCTACCGCTATGCAGTGCCCGAAAAGTTTTACACCGATTATGGCGTGCGCAAGTATGGTTTTCATGGCACGAGCCACAAGTTTGTGACGCAGCGCGCAGCGGAGGTCTTAGGCAAGGCTCAAGACGATTTGACGATCATCACCTGCCACTTGGGTAATGGCTCATCCTTTGCCGCAATTAAGCATGGCAAAGTGCTCGACACCACGATGGGTATGACCCCTCTTGCAGGTCTGATCATGGGCACGCGCTCAGGCGATGTCGATCCAGGTGTGGTCTTTTTCTTGTCTAAGCAAGGCTACAGCGTCGAGGATATCGACAAGGCCTTTAACAAAGAAGGCGGCATTTTCGCCCTCGGTGGCACAGGCTCAAGCGACATGCGTGAACTGTGCGCTGCGGCTGCTGCTGGCGCAGAAAAGGCTCAAATGACGTTGAAGGCATTCGCTCACCGCGCGGCACTTTTCATTGGTGGCTACAAGGCCATCTTGGGCAAGGTCGATGCAATCATCATGACTGGTGGTATCGGTGAAAATAGCGAAGTTGGCCGTCAAGTGATTATCGACCAGCTCACGGGTCTTGGCATTACGCTCGATGTAGAGAAAAATCTCTCCACACGCTTTGGCGCAGAGGGGCTCATCTCCGCAGCCGATAGCTCGACACCGATCTACGTCTTGCCGACCAACGAAGAGCTCATGATTGCTCGTGAGACCTTTACCGTGTTGACCAGCAAGTAATCAATTGAGGCAATCGGCTGGTTTATGCATATTTTATTTGATGCCCGTACAATCAATCAAGACACGCTTCGCGTGAGCCACTATGCTAAGTGGCTTTGCGAAGCGCTTATCCCCTTGCTTTCTGACGGGGGGCATTTAACGATTATGATGGATGCCTCCTCCCCCCAGGAAACGGCCAAGTTACCCGATTGCCTCACTTTGATCCAGACACACAAGCCCGCTCAGTCTTGGGCTGGCTTGCGTGAGCTACAGAGCATTGTCCAAGATTGTACACCCGACATCTATTGGTCTACCAACCCTTTAATCCTTGCCTGGAATATCCGCGTCCCTCATATCTATACCGTTTCGGACGATCTGTTCTCCAAAGATTCCTCGCCTTTTTCCTCTTGGTTACAAAAACTCCAATGGAAACTCTATGGCAAAAACCAACTGCTTCAAGCGCGTCGTCTGATCTGTAGTTGTCAAGTCTTAAAGGATAATCTAACTCGCGAATTAGGTCCCAAGGTCAAGCAAAAAACAAAGATCGTCCACCCAGGTGTACCTGCGCTATTTCGCGAGTACCCACCCAATGAGATAGCCCCCGTACGTGAAGCCTACAATCTCCCTGAAAAGTACATGCTCTTTGTCGGTGAAGATCGTCAGGACCTTCATTTTGAAACCTTACTTAAAGCGTTAACTGCGACTGGTGACATCACCTCAATACCGATCGTTGTTGCGGGGATCAACAGTAATACCCCTCATCGCATCAAGCTCGTCAAGGATCTTGACTTACGCAGTATGGTGCGCTTTATTGGCGATATTGATCAGCATAAATTAGCAGCGCTCTACAGTGGTGCGTGGCTTTTTTTACATCCCAGCACACGAGGCGGTTTTAGTCACACAATCCTCCAAGCAATGGCCTGTGGCGCACCTGTACTCGGTACGGTAATCGCAGAGAATGAGGAGCTCTTTGGCAGTGCCATCTATTCACTCCACCCCGTTGACCCCACAGAATGGCGCAACGCCATTTTAACGCTCACCCTGTCGGCCAGTTTACGCGAAAAGCTCCACGACAAAAGCCTCCAAAAGGCCTCCACGTATACTTGGCAAGAGGCCGCCCGTCAGACTCTCGCACTTTTTAACGAAATCTCAGGGACGTAGTTGATGCACAGATTTGATGATCACTCACTGGCGACAGACTTGAGCTTTCATGAAGCATTCATGACGGCAGCTCGTGCGCAGGCAGATTTAGCAGCACAAGCGGGTGAAGTGCCCGCGGGGGCGTTGGTCATCCAACTTCCCCCTGCAACCTTTGATCCAACGACCCAAATCACCCCCCTGCCCTCGCCCGATACCGTGACCATCTTATCTGCCACCTCCAATCAAACCCGCACCCAGCAAGACCCCACAGCCCATGCAGAGGTTTTGGCGATCCGCGAGGCGGCTGCCGCCAAGGGTGATTGGCGCTTGACTGATTGCATCCTCTATGTCAATAAAGAACCCTGCCCGATGTGTGCCGGGGCGATTATTTTAGCCCGTATTCCAGTCGTGGTTTGGGGATTTAATGATCCCCAGCGCGGTGGAGAATCCTATTTTAAGATCCTCTCATCGACTACGCTCAACCACCACCCTACCCTCTTTACCGATGTGCAGGCCGATGCCTGTCAAGCCACCTTTAAAGCATTTTTTGCTAATCGTCGTTAACCCACCCCTTAGGAAGCCCTTAACCTATGAAAAAAGCCCTCGTCTTACTCTCCCTACTCGCCCTCATCAGCACCCCCCTGCACGCCAAAGAGACCTGGTATCCAGCCGCTGATTGGAAAGATGCCCCCAATCCTCTGGCCTCCCCCTATGCTAAACCTGGTGGCACGTTGCGCTATTCTGCCTTTAACCCGCCCCAAAGCTTTAACTATTACCTCGACACCAACACCTTTACAGCATCCGTTTTTAGCTTAATGTTTGAGACACTCTTGGGATTAGATCCCGTGACGAGTGAATTTTGCCCAGCCTTGGCAGCCCGTTGGTCGATCTCTGAGGATAAGCGTGTCTTTACCTTTAAGATGGATCCTCGTGCGAAGTGGAGCAATGGTGAGCCCATCACTGCTCTCGATGTCAAGGCGACCTTTGATGCGGTGCGCAATCCAGACAATATGACGGGCACGTTTAAGGTTTCGCTCGACCCATTTGAAGAAGCCCAAGTCATTGATGACATGACCATTCGCTTTGTGGCCAAAGAGGTCCACTGGCGCAATCTGAGTGCGTTGTCATTCATGTACATCATGCCCAAAAAGCTCATCGACTCGGTCAAATTTAGCGATATCAATTTCATGTTTCCCATCACCTCTGGTCCCTACGTGATCGAAGAGCACAAAGAGGGCATCAGCCTCACCATGCGCCGTCGACATGACTATTGGGTTTTTTCCACACCCAGTGGCAAGGGCATCTACAACTTTGACCGACTCTATATGCGCTTTTTTATGGATCTAAACAATGCGTTTGAAGCCTTTAAAAAAGGCGAAACGGACCTCTACTCGGTCTACAGCGCCCGCATCTGGAACTTAGAGTCCGTAGGTGAGCGCTTTGAGAAGAATTGGATCGTCAAGCAAAACATCCACAACTATGATCCCATGGGCTTCCAAGGCTTTGCCTTTAATATGCGTCGTCCGCCCTATGATGACATCAATGTGCGTAAAGCACTCTACCACCTCTTTGACCGCGCGCGTATTGTCCGCACGCTGATGTACGGTGCCTATCAGTTGCAATTCTCCTACTACCAAGATCTCTACGATGAGCAACACCCCTGCAGTAATCCCAGCTACGATTACTCAATCGAGATTGCCCAGCAATTTTTAGCCAAAGCCGGTTACAAGATTAATCGTGAGACTGGCAAGCTCGAAAAGGACGGCAAGCCCTTGGTCGTGCGCATCCTTACCCGCGAAGCCTCTGCGACAACCTATCTCGCCCTCTACAAAAACGAGCTCGACAAGCTTGGCATCGGCTTAGAAATCGACCAAAAAGACTTTGCCACCTGGATGCGTGAAATGGACACCTACAACTTTGACGTCACCAGCGCAGCGTGGGGCGGCACCCTCTTTAGAGACCCAGAGTATATGTGGTCCTCCAAAACTGGTGCCGCAGAAGGCGGCTCCAACCTCTGCGGATTTGGCGACCCGATCGTCGACAAGTTAATCCTGCAGCAGCGCACTGAATTCTCCATGACTAAGCGCAATGAGATCGCTCGCAAAATCGACTCCTATCTCACAGAATACGCCCCCTACATCTTGAACTGGACCGCCAATAGCACCCGCATCCTCTATTGGAATAAGTTTGGTACGCCCAAAACGGTGCTCTCCAAGTTTGATGACGAGGCCTCTGCGATTGCCTATTGGTGGTACGATGCAGACAATGATGCCGAGCTCAAGGAGTCCATGCAAAAAGGCACAGCCCTCCCCTCGCGTCGCGAAGAAATCTATTTTGACGAACAATTTAAGGCCAACTAATGACAGACGAAGACTTTCTCCCCGGATTTGATGTGCCGACACCTAACTCCACGAATCCATCCGCTGGCTCCCTATTTGACTCAGACATGACCATTGACGATGCCGAGGACGGCATCGCCCTCGTTTCATCCCCCAAAGAAAAGGTCATCCCCCCACCTGTCGACCGTGGGCCTTTTGGTCAATTGATGAATAGCAACTACATGCAGTATGCCTCCTATGTCATCTGCGACCGAGCACTCCCCACGGTTGAGGATGGGTTAAAGCCCGTCCAACGCCGCATCTTACACTCCCTCTGGGAGCGCGATGACGGCCGCTTTGCCAAGGTTGCAGGTGTCATTGGCCATGCGATGCAATACCACCCCCACGGCGACCAATCTATCCAAGGCGCAATCGTGGTCTTAACCAACAAGCGCTACCTCATTCAAGGCCAAGGCAACTTTGGTAACATCTATACGGGCGACAGTGCTGCTGCTGCTCGTTATATTGAGTGTCGCCTCACCAAGTTGGCTAAGGAGCTCGTCTTTAGCCCCAAAGTCACAACCTATGTCCCCAGCTACGATGGCCGTAACCAAGAGCCCGTCCTCCTACCCGTCAAGCTCCCACTCCTGCTCATGCTGGGCGTAGAGGGTATCGCTGTGGGCTTGTCAACGTGCATCATGCCACACAACCTCATCGAGCTATTGCAAGCTGAGATTGCTGCCTTGCAAAAGAAGCCATTCCAGCTCGTCCCAGACTTCATCACGGGGGGCGAAATGGATGCAGCCGACTATGAAGACGGCAATGGCTCGATCAAAGTCCGCGCCACCATCGAAACGCGCCAAGGAGAGAAAAACAAGCTCTTTATCACCAGCATTCCCTGGAGCGTGACGACGGAGACCTTGATCGAATCCATCGAAAAGATCATCAAGCCCAAGCGCGTCCCCATTCGCACCATTACCGACTACACCGCCAAAGATGTCGAAATCGAATTGACCCTCGCACCAGGGTCTGATCCTGACAAGGTCAAAAAAGCCCTCTACGCATTTACGTTTTGCGAGAAAAAAATCTCTGGCCGCTTGGTCGTGCTTAAGGGTAATCGCCCCTGTGTCATGACTGTCACAGAGGTGATCCATCACAATGCCACCCGCCTACTCTCTATCTTTGAGCAAGAGTTTAACGTTAGACTCAATGAAATAGACATCATCCTGCGTAAAAAGACCCTCGAGCGCATCTTCATTGAAGAGCGCATCTACAAGCGCATCGAAGCCATCAAAGAGGCCGACAAAATCAATCACGCCGTTCGCGATGGATTTACCGCACTCAAGGAGCAGGTCTTTGAGGAGATTACCGATGACGATATTGAGCAACTCTTGCGTATTCCCATCCGCCGCATCTCGCTCTACGACATCAACAAGCACCGAGAAGAGGTCGAGGCTCTCTGCGCAGAAAAGACCACAATCCAAGACAACTTGGCACACTTGACCCGCTACGCAGTTAACTTCCTCAAAAAGCTTGTCAAGACCTACGCTAATGATTTCCCTAGATTGACTAAGGTTGATGCCTTTAAAGAAATCGACGAACGTGCCCTCACCTCCTCCGAGTACAAGATCAAACTCACTGAAGACTTTTTCTTGGGCTACGACCTCAAACAAGGCGATGAAATCTACCCCTGCTCGTCACTTGATCGTCTGGTCATCGTCTGGCAAGACGGCCGCTATAAGATGGTTCCTCCCCCTGACAAGCTCTTTGTCGACAAGGACTATCACACATCATTTGTCTATGATCGTGAAAAGGTCTACACCTGCGTCTACGTGGAGCCGGTATACGGATTTACCTACATTAAGCGATTTACGTTCGGTGGTTTTATCATGAATAAGGAGTACGCCATGATCCCTGAGAAGAGTACCATTTTACTCTTTGTCGAAGGGACTCCCGAGGCACTCTACGTCAAATACAAGCCCCGCAAGAATCAGCGCATCAACCAACAGCTCTTTAAACCCGAAGAGGTGCGTATCTCCTCACCTAGCGCCAAGGGGCTACAGATGACCCCCAAGATGATTCAAAAGATCTCGCTAGAGAAGCCACGTGGTTGGGTCGATACAGATTCTGCCGCTAAAGGCGCATTTTTCTAAGCCATTTGAAAGGTCTCCACCATGAGCGATCACTGTTTTGACGAAGCACCAGAAGAAAAGCACCCTCAGTCTTATACCTACAAGTTAACGACCGAGCAACAAAACCTCTTAATTGACATTCTCAAACAAGGCAACTTTAAAGAGGTCGCTGTCCCCTACACACGCTTTGCCGTCAAAGGGGACAAGGTTAACATCAATATCTATACCAGTGGGAAATGTTTGATCCAAGGTAAAAATGCCTACGACTTCATCATCTTCACACTCGAGCCCTATATCACCCAGTGCGCCACTGTGGGCTACGAAGAAGAGCTCGACCCGCTCTCCGTCGCCCCTCATATGGGTACTGACGAAAGCGGCAAGGGTGATTTTTTTGGCCCATTGGTCATTGCCGCAGCCTATGTCAACCCCGAGCTCGCCAAAGCCCTCAAAAAGGCCGGCCTCAAAGACTGTAAGCTCCTCTCCGACAAGCAAACGCAAGCACTTGCCGCTCAAGCTCGTCAAATTTTGACACCGACCAATTATACGATTGTGCAGATTGGGCCTGCTGCTTACAACAAGCTCTACACCAAGATCCTCAACATCAACAATCTCTTAGCGTGGGGGCATGCCCGCGCCATCGAAAATCTCCTCGAAACCGTCCCATCCTGCCCACGTGCCGTAGCGGACCAATTTGGGCGCACCAAGTCAGTGATCACACGCGCGCTGATGAAAAAAGGGCAATCCATCCAGCTCGACCAAATGCACAAAGCCGAATCCGACATCGCTGTTGCAACGGCCTCGGTATTGGCTCGTGATGCCTTTCTCTACCAGCTCAAAAAACTGGGCGAAAAGGTCGGTCTAGAATTACCCAAGGGCGCAGGGGCAAATGCCCCACTCGTCGCAGAGGCTTTAACCCGCAAAATCGGCCCTGAAAACTTAGTCAACTACATCAAGTGCCATTTCAAAACAACCGACAAAGTCTTGGCTAACTGTGGCTGCACACGTGCTCAACTAGGAGAATTCGGCCAAGCAACAAGCCGTGCATTCGGCGCGAAACAATAAGCGGCAGAGCTCGCTACGCGAGCTAGAATGTAGAATGTGGAGCGGCTGCGACCTTTTGGAACGCTCCGCTTTTGGAACGGTCGCTACGCTCCCTTTTGGAACCGCCTACAGCGATACGGGAATGAATAAAATCAATGAGCCTTTTGAGCTTGAGCGAGCATTGGCTTAGATCGGCCAGTGTGGCAGAGAGCCTCACGCACAGGGCATCTCCATGCAACAGCAGGATACAGGGGCAGCCATCTCCCCATATTGGTGCTTGCCATCCACTCAAATCGCACAAGAAATCGGGCTTGAGGGATTACCTAAAGGGCACGTCAAACCATATCTGAATCTCGAATCGAGGGTCAGGTGACCTTGGTTTGCGTCTGCTCTAAGGTCGGCAAGCCGACCGCTATTAGCTAAATGCTGCGACGCAGTCGCCCTCTTTAACAAGGGTATAAAAAAGAAAAAGGTCAAGCGTATGCCTAACCTTTTTCTATCAACCAAAACAAAAGTTTACTTACCAACCCAAAACAGTGGTGGGCGGTA
The DNA here is from genome assembly GCA_964478335.1 of uncultured Lentisphaeraceae bacterium. Classification (GTDB taxonomy): domain Bacteria; phylum Verrucomicrobiota; class Kiritimatiellia; order RFP12; family DVOR01; genus CAYZIC01. The sequence continues at coordinate 14,035 of CAYZIC010000065.1, forward strand.
CTGGACTCGAACCAGTGACCCCTTGCATGTCAAGCAAGTGCTCTAACCAACTGAGCTAACTGCCC
>CAYZIC010000066.1:0-12489 GCA_964478335.1 uncultured Lentisphaeraceae bacterium
AAGCCCCGCGGTTAAGCGGGGCTTTTTTGTGCAAGGGCGGGGGCTTACTTTTCTGAGCCAGCGCGGAAGAATTTGAGGTCCGTCCAGACGCCGGTGTCATCGGGGCTGCCGCCAGCCTCTCCGGTCAGGACAAAGCGGATTTGCTTGGTGCCTGCGGGGATGTCGACGTTGATCAACTGTTTGACTTGGGTGCCATTCATGTTGAGGCGTTCGAAGATTTGCTTCTTGTCAGCGAAGATGCGGAAGGTGACGTGGCCTTTGCCAGCCATGGCCTTTTCCATACCTGCGTGGCCGAGGATCTTCTCCCATGAGCCGTCGTAGTCGTAGACGAGCTCGGTGCCAACTTGAACGGTGATACCCGATTGCCATGGGGTGTCATCGACGATGATTTCGCTTTGCTTGATACCCTTATTCGCGGCGAAGGTGCCGGTGGCCTTGGCGGGCTTGATCTCACTGATGGCCTTGGTTTCGTCGGGCAGGGGCGCAGCCTTGGCATCTTGGTAGATGTCGAGCTCTGCAGCAGAAGCATAGGGGTGCTTATCGCCGTGGGTCGAGGAGAGGAACTTGAATCGCACATAACGGCCCCAGGTGGTGGGGAAGTCGAGGCGAGTCTTTTGGCCATCCTTGAGCTTGCCCTTGAGCGAAGCCTTGAGGACAGGTTTATCACCAAAGGTCGGCGTGCGGCTGACGTAGACCTCAAAGGCATCGACGGTGCCATTGCCCAAGCCGGGACGTGGCATGTAGGCGACGCCGTTGACTGGAGTCAAGCTGGTGATGTCGACATCCACGGTATAGGGGTAGTCTTGGGATTGGCCGCTATTTTTGTTGTAGTTGGAGTGCCAATGGGTATCGGGGTCTTCGTCAAATGCATTATTCGGCGAATTGGCTGATGAATTGGCTTTGACGACAAATGCGGTCTTGTCCAGGTCGTTGGTATTGGTCGGGACTGGATAAGCAGGTGTCGCTGCGATGGGTTGACATTCGTCATAATCCATGGTGAGGACGAGCTTTTCGCTAACAGGACGGCTGAGGGTCTTGATGTGCACGATACCAAAGCGGTCTTGCTGATCATAATACCAAGCTTGCTTGACATTCTTGTAGATGGCTTGGGGGTTCTTTGAGGAGAGCTCAACGATCTCTTGTCCATCAACGACGACACTCAAAGGCTTGATGCGAGTATGCACGGTAAATGCGTATTCGCGGTTAGCCAATTGGCCCTTAAAAGAGCCGATCTGTGGGTTGACGGTGATGGTGATGTCGCCCGCTTGGCCAGCTTTGGGTGCTTGGCAGGTGACCAATTGGCGAGCAGATTCGCCCTTTTGGTAAGCACGGGTGCAACCGTCGTCCTCGTACCAATCAAATTGACTATTGCCATCTGGATAGATGTCAAAGGTGATGAGGTCTTTGGGCTTTTGATAGCTGTAGAGCATTTCTGGGTACATCGGGATGATGGCACCAGACTTCACAAAGATCGGCAAGGTATCGAGGGTCACAGGAAAAGCCTTGATCAAGGTGGGGCCTTGAATGCGATTGCCGCTGTTGTAGTCGATCCAGGTGCCTTCAGGGAAGTAGATACCATCGCCACGACGCCAGCCTTTGTTGGCTTTCATCGAGTTGTAGACCGGTGCCACGAGGAAGTCGTCGCCCAACATGAATTGGTAACGCGTCTCCTTACCCCAGGTGTAACGGTCATTGGGGTAATTCCAGAGCATGGGGCGCACGATTGGTGCACCTGTATCCCAGGCTTCACGGCAATAGGTGTAGTGGTAGGGTGTCAAGCGCATCTTGTGCTTGAGGGCATCACGAATGATGCTCAAGTAGGGCTCTTGGTAAGACCAGGGGCCTTTATTGACGTGGCTCCAGCCATTCATCACATACATCGCAGGCGTAAAGCATTTCCACTGGAGGTCACGGGTGTAGGACTCTGGAGAGCCGCCAAAGATGCCATCGATATCGGTCGTGGCGTAGGCTTGACCAGACATACCCGAACCAGTGAGCGTGGGGATGTGGTAACGGATCAAATCCCAGCTACCATATTGGTCGCCAGTCCAGCAGATGCCATAGCGCTGCGTACCTGCCCAACCTTGGACAGTCCAGACAAAGGCACGAGCATCGCTATTATCCTCAATGCCGTCTGCTGCGATCTTATTGCAATTGAGGCCATGCTGATAAGCAGGACCAGACCAGGCGACGTCGATCTTTTGAACGCGTGTGCCAGCGGTGCCGACTTCCCACTTGATGCGGTCGAGGGCGCCTTCTGTCCAGAGGCCAGTGTAGAAACCGAGGCCGTCGAGGGCTTTGACGACGTGGTCGAGCTGCATGTGACCGCAGCCGTAGCCGTCATTGACCAGGAGCCAGCCGCCAGGCATATCGTGCTCGCGATACTTCTCTGCCACGCGTGCGATGACATCGGGGGTGATCTCTTTATAGGATTTGTCTTCGTTTTGTGCGGGGTGCTTGGTATCTTTGTCACGGGTCATGTAAGCATCGGCATCGCCCAATTCGAGCCCCCAGATGGGGATAAAGTTGGGGCGGCCTGTCATCTGCGTGTACAGGTCAAGCGTACGCTTAAAATTACCTCCGACGAAATAAAAGGCATCAAAGCGGTTCTCTTTGTGCAACAGGGTGGTCGTTGCGTCTTGAGTAAAGTCGTAGACACCCTGAGAGAAGGTATGGCGTAAAACGCCGTATCCCTTGTTGCTCAGATAAAAAGGAGCCGGATTGGGGTGGCCGCCTTCATCCCAGTTGCCATCTGCACGAATGTCAATCTTGGTGCCCTTGTGAGAGAAGTAGCCATTTTGCTGGCCGCCACCATAGAAAAATTCATTCTTATCGGTGTGGAGCGTCTGGACACTCTTGTCGCCAGCGAGCGAGATTGGCTTGGCTTCCTTAAAGTAAGGGATGCCATTTTTGCTCTTGAGGGTAAAGGTACAATCGGCCTTATTGAGGTGCAAGACCAAAGCGCGCGTGGTAAAGGTATACTCGGTATCGGTTTCCGCAAAGGTCACACGATCGGGGGATTCCTTAAAAGGCACAAGGATTTGCGCCTTAGCGGGGTCATTGCGAGGGTCATCGTAGGATACGGTGTATTCGCCAGCCTTTTTACCAGCGATCTTGCGACCCGCTTGAATACGAAAGATCTCCGCCGAGTAGAAACGGATCGAGAGCTCGACATCGCTCTTGGTTTGGATCGTGAATATCTTGGCGATGCCACTCTCAGGGACCATCTTGACGACAGCACCAGGGGTAACCTCTGTTTTAGGCAATGTGACCTTGATTGCATCTGCAGCCATCACACTGCTCAGCATCATGAGAGATGCGATGAATAGACTTTGTTTCATAGAGGCTCCTTAGTCCAATTCGAGCGTCAAGAGACCAGGCTCGATAGAAAGTGTATTGAGGTTACCATTCACGATGAGGCCTTTCATCGCAGCGAGTTGTTTTAATTCGATTGTGAGGGTGTCACCCTCGACAGTCATGCCAGGCTTGCCAGCAATGGCTTGGGCGAGTTGCCCCATGAGCGCAGTCGCTGCGGTATTGCCCCCCATCATCGCCATGGATACCTTCGCGAGGCGAATAGCCAATGCGGTGCCATCATTGGCGGGCTTGAGCTCGATTTGAGCCTCGACTGGCACAGGCAAAAAGCCCATCGCAAACTTACACTTAAAGCAAATCATTCCGGGTTTGAAGACGATTGTGGGATCTTTCACCTTTTTGAGCTGTTCGGCGGCTTCGGGGGGCATGCGCTGGAGACCATTGATGAGCGCATCTGAGACTTCTTTTTCGGTGACTGAGAAACAGATCTTATTGATAATCATAAGTTTTCCTTATTGTTGTTTATTTAAGAGATGAGCGAACGCCACTTCTCCTCTGAGACGGCGTCGTGTTGTGGGGAAACAATCGACAGCGATGCCGACTGCGGTGTAAATTGTTGGGCGAGCTCGGAGATCTCCTGCGGTGTGACCGCTCGATAAGCAGCAATCATCTCTGCTGGAGAAAGCTCGGTTGGCAAGAGAAGCATGTTACGCACGGCCCATGAGAGGGGGTTGCGCTCTAGGCGCAAACGTAACGAGCCTGCCAAGTAGTCCGTGGTACGCTTGAGCTCAGCGCGTGATGGCGCTTTGCTGGCAAGCAATTGGACCTCATTAAAGATTGCCTTGGCGCCAGCAAAGGCGCGCTTAGGATCGCACCCTGCATAGACTGTCCAGGCACCAGCATCGGCATAAGCAGAATTGCCCGCTGCAATGCTGTAGCAGAGGCCGCGCTTTTCGCGGAGCTTTTGAAAGAGCCTCGAGCTCATATTCTCCCCCATGAGACAGCTCATGGTCTCGATGATGGGGCGCTGCTCATCGCGATAGCCGAGGTTACGCCAGCCAAGTGACAGATGGGTCTGATTGATGGCCTTTTGCTGCAGGTTAAAATGACCCTGGGGCACAACGCGCGCGTAGGGCTCTGGAGCACGCAGAGGGGCTGCAGGCAGATGCCCAGTCGCCTTAACCACCCATTTGACGCACTGGTCATGGTCGACCTTGCCATAAAAGGCAAAGACCGTGGCGCCAGTCGTGTAAAAGGCATTACGATAGGAGACAATTGCCTCACGCGAGATGGACTGAATGACCTGACGGCGCCCCAAGATCGGGCGGCCAATCGGATGGCCTTCCCACAAGAGTGCCTCAAGATTTTCTTGAGAGACGACATCCGGGCGATCGGCGTAGAGATTAAACTCCTCCAAGACGACCGCGCGCTCTCGATCCATCTCTGTTTCATCAAAGAGGGCATTGTAATACATATCCGAGAGCACGTCAAAGGCCACCTTGGCCTTTTCGTAGGGCACAGTTGCATAGTAGCAGGTGAGCTCGTTACCTGTAAAGGCATTCATCTCACCACCTTGGCTCTCGATCGCTTGAGAGATTTTGATTGCCGAGCGCTTGGGCGTGCCCTTAAAGAGCAAGTGCTCTATAAAATGGCTCGCACCAGCGAGTTCATCAGACTCATAACGACTCCCCACCTTAGCCCAAATAGCAACACGAGCCGATTCAAGCATCGGCTGAGCCAACGAAACCACACGGATTCCATTGGGCAAAGTCGTCGTCTGGAGGCGTGTTAGCATTGCGTCGCCTCAATCATCGCAGCCAACGTGGTGGTCTTTTCGTACAAAGCCTTGCCGACAATTGCGCCATAGAGATTAGGACGAGCCAAAGCCACCAGCGCACGCACATGCTCCGGCAAAGAGACCCCACCAGATGCCGTAATCTTGACCGAGGGGACAGCGTCGCACATTTCTGCCATCGCCGGGATATTGGTACCAGCGAGCATACCATCAGTCGCCGTATCGGTGTAAATAATCGATTGCACGCCCAGATCGGCCACCTCTTTAGCAAGGTCGACCGCACGCACTTGGGAGGTTTCCACCCAGCCACGCGTTTGCACAAATCCCCCACGCGCATCAATGCCCACCGCGATACGGCTACCATATTTTGCGAGCCAGCGCTTGAGCGAGGATTTATCCTCAATGGCACTGGTGCCGATAATCGCACGCGCCACACCAGCCTCCATGATTGCATCGATCGCAGCATCCGTGCGCAGACCTCCACCGACCTCAATGGTCATGCCAGTCTGCTGAATAATCTGCGCGATTAAGCCAGCATGCTTGGGCATCCCGTGAAACGCCCCATCCAGGTCTACAATATGCAAATCACTCGCACCACCAGCACAAAACTCCGCCGCTTGGGCTATCGGGTTATCATGGTAGACGGTGCGTTCATTCGCCAAACCCTGCTTCAGACGCACACAGCAATTATCCATCAAATCGATTGCGGGTAAAATAATCATCGTATCAAAACTTTCTAAAATCACAGTCAAGAATCATTGTCAAGAGGCCTAGATGACCCCTTTGCTCGAGGGCAAGCGATGGTCACGAGGATCAGCCTCGACCGCCATACGTAGTGCTCGCGCCAACCCCTTAAAGACCGCCTCATAAGCGTGGTGGACTTCTCTGCCGTAAACCTGATTGACATGGAGATTCATGCGCGCCTCGACAACCAAACTACGAGCGAATTCCTCAAGCAGCTGCACGTCAAAGTCCCGAATGTGACGCTCTGGGTGGGAGATATTCCATACCAAATAGGGGCGTCCACCCAAGTCCACAGCGACATCGGCGCGCGTCTCATCCATCGGCAAAATCATAAAGCCGTAGCGACGAATGCCCTTACGGTCACCAAGTGCCTGATTAAGGCATTGCCCAATGACCAAGCCAACATCCTCGACTGTGTGGTGGTAGTCGACATGGGTATCCCCCTTGCAGAAGACCTTGAGGTCGATCAAAGAATGCCTCGAAAAGAGCTCCAGCATATGGTCAAAAAAGCCAACCCCGGTATTAATCTCATAGACTCCAGTGCCATCCAAATTCAAGGCAACCTCAATTTGCGTTTCGCGCGTTTCGCGCGTGCAAGATGCTTCTCTCATAAAAAAATCCTTTGTGTTAGTACTAGCGAGCGTGCTCGACATTTAGAGCGGTTAACAGGGCATCCATCTGCGCATCGGTGCCCATGGTAATGCGCAAATAATCCCCCGTCAGCGGACCAGGGAAATAGCGCACATAGAGGTGCAAATCATGCAAGTGCTTAAAGAGCGCAGCCGTATCGCCCTGGGGCGGTTTGGCAAAGAGGAAATTCGCAGCCGACGGCACGATCTGCCATCCCGCCCGAGCAAGCGCATCTGCCACCCACGTGCGCGTCGCCACAATCTTGTCGACATTCGCGCGCATATGAGCTTGATCTTGCAAAGCCGCCAAACCCACCACCTGCGCCAAGGCATCCATATTATAGGAATCCTTAATCTTGTAGAGCGCCTCAATCAAATGGGCAGGTCCCACCGCATAACCAAAGCGCACCCCCGCCAAAGAATAAGACTTCGAGAGCGTGCGCATCACCAAAACATTCTTCGCAGCAGGATCCGTCGCCAAATCCATACAGGTAAAGGGCGCAAAGTCGGCATACGCCTCATCGATCACCACCAAACCATGGAAACGTTCACAAAAACCAGCCACAGCCTCAAAACCCGTTTGTAGCCCCGTCGGCGCATTAGGATTGGTCAACAAAAAGAGATCCGACCAATCAGCAGGCGGCTCCTGCCAAGTAAAGTCCTCTGCCAACGGATACGGCTTCACCACCGCATCACGAATCTCAGCCAAGACAGAATAGAGCGAATAAGTCGGCTCCTGATAGCCAACCGTCCCACCAGCCTCAACAAAAGCACGCGTGATCAACGCCAAAACTTCGTCCGAACCATTCCCCACAAAGACCTGCTCGACCGAGCAACCATTGAGCGCAGCGATCTCCTCACGCACCCGCATAAAGAGCGGATCCGGGTACAGACGCAACTGCTGATAGTCAAATTGCTGCAAAGCCTCACCGACATGGGGGGTCGGAGGATAAGGATTCTCATTCGTATTGAGCTTAATCATCCCTGCAAAGTGGGGTTGTTCGCCTGGCGTATAACCAGACAATCGGTCAACATGTCTACAAATCAAAGCCATACAAGCACCTATAAAATAGACGATTCAAAAAATCAGAAGGGGTCACCCATTCCAAAAACTTCACCACTATATCACAAAGCGCACCATAAGACAACACCAAAAGCATCCAAATTGCAAATAAATGAACATCGCCCGCTGGGATTGCATCCTACCTCCTACTGATAGAGCCCCTTGCGCCAGCGGCACCCAGGCGCAAGGGGCGAGCAAGCATCGAGCAACAGACACCAAGCAATCGATCTCGAGCTGGAGGCGCAGCCTACTGTCTCCCCTACTCTGAGATCGGTATCTGGGTTACAGAGGTGCGACAAAATGCACGTTTTGTGCATTTTGTCGCACCCTTAAAAACACAAGCCCCGCGGTTAAGCGGGGCTTGTTGGGATACTAGGTCTAGGCCTAATCCTAGGTCTAATTCTTGATCTAGGTCTTGGCGAGCATGCGAGCCTCTACACCGCCGCAGGCGGTTCCCGCACGGGGAGCGGAGCGAGCCGTGCCCGCACAGGCGAAGCCAGTTCCCGCACCGCCGTAGGTGGTTCCTGCACACGGCGCAGCCGTGTGCAGGGCGACGCAGTCGCCCTGGCCTACCAGGTGACGACCACCTTGACAAAGGTGCCAGTACCATTCTCTGTCCAGGTCTTGAGGTCTGCCGAACGCATCACCTTGGTTTTGCCATTGAGGGTGGTTTCTCGGTCGTGGTTCAAGACTGCGATGGTGCCGTCGGCATTGACCACCAAGTTGGTGATGGCAATGGTGGGCTCTGCATCAGGGGCAATACCGAGGAGGAAGTGCTTCTCGCAGGAGGAGAGATTAGCCTCGGGGTATTTGTCGGCCCATTCTTTGACCTTGGCAACGGTTGCGTCATCTGCATCAGCAGGCACCCACTCAGGCAAGGAGACCTTGGCCTTGAGGATGTAGCCCTCAGTGGTCGCAGCGACGAGCCAGTCGGTAGAGTCGATGACGCAGCCAGTTGCGATTGCCTCGGTGGCGGTGGCGGTGGCGCACTTCACCAAGAGTTGTCCGTCGGTGGGGTTGGCGGGCAGGGTGATGGTCGGCGTGCCAGTGAGGGTGGCAATGGTGAGGGGGTTTTGGGAAGCATCGAGGATGGCACCTGCTGTGCAAGCTACAGGGCCAACGGTCGAACCCGCCGCAGTCATGCGCAGGATACCCGCTTGATGGAGGATGCCTCCCTTATTGGTATGAGCACCTGCGAGTACAAAAGCACCTGCTCCAATCTTGGTGAACTTACCTGTATCGCCCTTGAAAGGCTTGATTGCACCCTCGATGGTGAAGGTTGCCCCGTCTTCCACAGAGACAAAGATATTCATGCCATTAAAGATGGACATGCCATCGGTGCCTGTCGTGATGGAGGCAACACTACCAGCGGTGACGGTGATATTTGGTGCATCGGCAGTGCCGCTTTGGCGAAGTTTGAAGCTCCCAGAGGTGGTGTGCTCTGAGATAATCTTCGCATGGCCATCGACCAGCAATCTACCACTGAGGCACGAGTCCCCATGCGGCTTGTAGGTCAACGTTGCAGGAGCATCTGCGGTACCAGAGAGCTTGACCACGCCCTTGGACTGATAGCCATTTTGCCAGCCGAAGAGGTTCTGCACCTCAAAGTTGAGCGCCGTGCCCTTGACCTCGAGGAAGGGTTTATCCATGCCCATCTTGACGGTGTCGACCGAGTTATTGTCGTTGTAGGAGACCATGGTGTAGTCGCCCTTACCCGACCAGAGATAACGCGTCTTGATGCCCGCTTGATCCTTAAGGTCAAGCGATTGGGCGGTGCCAGCGGGGGCGGCGAATTCGATGAGGCCGTCTTGGTTGTAGATCCAGGTGTTGCCATTGGTGAAGTTTTGTTCGCCCTTGAGGGTGAGTACCTTGCCTTCGCCGAGGGTGGCAGCGCCTGACATCGTTTGCATGCAGATGGTATGGGTGCCCGAATTGATGGTAGCAGACCCAGTCGAACAATCAAAGGTGATGGCACCCGTTGTGGCCGCGAGGTCGATCGTTGTGGCGGTCAAGGAACCAGCCTCACCAGAGGCGAAGGTCACGACACCGTTTCCCGTCACGATGAGGTCGGCGGTGGTGACTGCTTGGTCGAGGGTGATGGTCACAGGGGCGGCGTTGTTCGCGGTCAAGGTGACAGCGGTCAACGCACCCGTTGCAGGCTTGGTTGCCCAAGGCAACGCAGACCAGTTGACTGTGGTCAAACCTGTGAGGGCGGCCGTTGGGGTCAGGGTGGTGTCGGGTTCATCAGGGTCTTGCGTTTCGGCAATGACCTGCAAGGCAGCCAAGCAGCCGCGCTGAACCTCAGGATTGCTGCGGCCCGAGGTCACGGTGATGGTTGGACCGGTGACGCCGGTGATCTTGAGGAAGTTTTCCCCCTCGATGGCGGTCACGTTATCCTTGTGGTTAGCATTGGTGTCGCCCCAGTCGGCGGTGCCGGACTGGGGCTTGCCACCCGAGTAGGTGTAGCGCTTGCCATTGATGGTTGGCGCATAGAACTTCTTACCCGTGCTATCGGTCGCCATGTAGACGTAGACGGTGTAGGTCACATCGGTAGGCAGACCCTCGACTTTCATCGTCGGTGTACCGCCATCATCGATGTAGGAATGGAAGATATTGCTCTTGTCCACGCCATTACCAACGGTGTAGTTGTTCGGGCCCGATGAGGAGAAGGTGATTCCCTCAGCCATTTCGCCTGTGGCTTGATTGAGGGCTTGCTTGGTGTTGGTCAAGTTGGAGAAGTTATTCCAGTGCTTGCCTGCGACAGGCACCGCGCCGAACAGCGCATCTCCCGAGACAGCACCATCACGGTTGTTGGAGAGGCGTCCGCCAGCCATATTGATGGCGAGGGAAACGGTTAACTTGGGCATTTCGGTTGCCAGCACCCACGCAGAGGGTGTCCGATAAAAGTCCCAACCATCGAACTGCTGCGCAGAGGTCAGGGTCAGGGGTTGGTCTTTACCCAAACGAATAATCGGGTAGACCTTGCCTGCGGTTGGTTGCAAGGTGGAGAGGTCAACAGCAAGCTCGCCAGTTGCCTTTCCGGTGACGGTGAGGATGCGTTCATTCCCCGTATAGCGATAGAGGCAATCAGCTGTAGTCGTGAGCTGGTTGACAGTCATGCCCTTGGAGGGGGTAAAGGAACCCGCCTTGAGCGACAGGGAGCCTGCGAATGGTGCGGGGTTCTCTGCGGTGCAGGTCAATGCGCCCGTGCTGACGAGGGTGCCTTCGCCAGTCAAGCTGGCGAGGGTTTGAGCGGAGGCAGCCAGGGTCAACGTTGCGCCACGGCCAATGGTCACGGGCTGGGTGTAAACGCCATTTTCCCCGAAAGTCGGGCGACAGGCGACCTCACCTGCGCCATCGACAACGATGCCCAGGGTGGGATCGAGGGTGCCAGTTCCTGTAAGGGTAATGGATGAACCCGTCGGCTTAAAGGTCACGAGCGTAGGCTTTACGGTTTCATTGAGGCTGATGGTTGTGGGCGCAGAGGCTTGAATCATCACATCGACGCCATCACGATAGCGAACGGTTGGAGCTTGTTCGGCAATCTGCTCACTCCAAGCAGGGGTTGCATTGGGGTTGAGGGTCCAAGTGCCTTGAGTGCCCCCGCGCCAATAGAGGGTTTCGCGGCGTGCCTCTTTGACAACAAGCACGATTTGCGTGGTCGTGGACTGAGGTGCGGCTTGTGGATAGTCGTTGTGACTAATGTTGGGAAGGCCTTTGTCTGTTGCTTGAACGGTAAAGGTATAGGTGCCCGTTTGGGGAGGCGTGCCAGAGATTTGCCCCGTCGCAGCATTGAGCGTGAGCCAGTCGGGTTTGTCCTTAGTTATGGCGTAGGTCATCTTTTTAGGAATGCCATTGTCCCCGTCGTGGCCATAGTCATACACGAGCGGATCCAACTCACGCGAATAGGGTTCTCCCTTGATCACATCTTGATAGGTATACTTCGTCAAGATAAAGCAAGGAGGAGGGTTGGTGATTTGGCTTTGAGCAAGGACCGAAAGCTGAATGACCGCATCCTCCGAGGCTCCCCACTTGTCAATCGCCCGAACCGTCCAATAACCATCTGCATAGCCCTTGGGGGTTACAGAGGCACCATAGTTAGATGTGCGATCCGTTGTCACATAGCCATCTTTATTGCGCGTGGTGCCTTCATTACTTGAATAGAAGTGGAAACCATTCCACCAGGTGGCATATTCGTTTTTCGTTGCATAATAAGGCAAACCATGCGGATTCGTCTGTGCGCCAGCGAGGTATTCGAGGGGATCGCCATCTGGGTCATAGCAAATCTCACTCAAGGGCACCTTATAAGGCACTTGCCAATAATGGGTCTCATTAATGGCCGTGGGGAAGATGTAGTACTTTTTGCCACCCTTTGTTCCGCGGTTTCCCTCTCTGAAGGTTGGTTTTTGGTTGTAGATAATCTCAAACTCCACCACCATCGTATCCGACTCATTGTATGAATCCGTCACCTGGACCTCGACAGAATAGGAGCCCTCGGCATCTTTGTTTTGTGGTGCTTTAAAGGAAAGCTCGCCCGTGGATGTGTTGATCGATGCCCACGCCGGCCCTTGTACCACGGCATAGGTTTGCTTGTCGTTTGTATCAGGATCATCCACATACTGTGCCAAGGGGATTTTGTAGTTCACATCAGTGGCGTAGAGATGGTCATTGGCATCCTTGATCGCACCCGGCAGCTGATAGGTGTCCATGATGAAGTTTGGAGGCACATTCTCTCCTCGCACGACCGAAAGGGAAATCGTCGCCTGCGTGGTCACCTGCATGGCATCGATCACCTCGACGACAATTGAGGCAGACCCCACATCAGCCAATTGCGGTGTGCCCGTCAAGTGTCCATCTTGTGTAACAGCCAACCACGCCGAACCCGACGCCTTGCGATAGGTGCAGGCAAATTCATCGGTCACATGTTTGGTTAAATCGTAGGA
>CAYZIC010000067.1:0-12454 GCA_964478335.1 uncultured Lentisphaeraceae bacterium
CTTGAGCGACCGAGCCGCAGGCGACCGAGCGATCAGCCCCCAGTTCCCCTGAGCCAGGCGATCCCCCGCCATCCACACGCGCCCGCCCACACCCTTGAGCAATCTCGGCGACGCAGGTGCCTTAGAGGGGGTCGCTCTCGTCGAGCAATACGATATTGCAGGCTTCTTGATCGTTGAGGTCGTTGGAGGTGTCTGCCTTTTTGAGGATCCAGCGGACCAAGGTCGGCACGGGGAGTGTGGTGACAATGGATAGGACGATAATCGCATTAAAGAAGGTCGAGCTGATGATGCCAGCATCCTTACCAATGGCGGCTGCAGCCAATGTAGCAGAGAGTTGGGGTACGGTCATGAGACCTCCAGCGAGGCTTTCTCTATGGCAAAAGTGGCAGCATTTCATGGTAATATAGCCTGATGCGAGCTTGCTGACGATCAGACCCACGACAGTCAAGAGGAAAATCTGCAAGCCGCTGATCTCACGAATCGTCGAGAAGTCGGTCTCCATACCAATCGAAAGAAAGAGAAAGGGTATCAAAAAGCCGTAGCCAATACTCTCCATGCGCTTGTAGAGGATGCGTTTTTTGCCGCGTACAGACTTGGCTAAACCGAGCCCTGCGATAAAGGCCCCAACGACGAGATTGATGCCAAATACTTCTCCGATAAGTGCGGTCGTGAGGATGACGAGCAGCACGAGTGTGATGAGCATGTCCTCGGTCGCGTGAAAGGCTCTCATGAGTCGTCGACTAATCCAGCGCACGCCCACCATCGAGAGCACCAAGTAGATGAGTACGATCAAGAGAAAGATCGGCATAAAGCTATTGCCTAAGAGCGAACTGTCTACGTGGTCAAAGATCGAGAGCGTTTCACTGCCTACCATATGAGAGACACCAGCCTGTTGTCTAAAGACCTGCACACTAACTGCTAAGAGTACAATACTGGCAATGTCGGTGAGAATCGTCGAGATCTGCACTGTTGCCCCAAAGCGGCTCTTGGTCAGCTTGAGATCGCGAATCACCGGAAAGACAATGCCCACCGAGTGCGAGGCAAAGAGCGAGGCGTAGAGCAATTTGCCTGCCAAGTCATCTGGATTAAAGTAACGATAGATGCAGTAACCCGCAATCGCAGGAACCAAAAAGGTCATCACGCTGAGCCAGAGCGTTGGCTTGCGCACCGTCTTGATCAGCTTAAAGTCGGCCTCCATCCCCGCCAATGCCATGAGCATGATCAGCCCAAGTGCGCCGAGTGAATCAATAAAGCTAATAAAGTATCGACTTGAACGCATGGCCATTCCTGGTGTTGCTCCAGGGCCATTGAGGAAGCCAAGGGCATCAGAGAGCCAGCCCGCTAGATCGATGCCCAGCCCCGTCGGCCCAATGAACATCCCCACTAGGAGCAGAGAGATCACCATGGGGATATGAAGCTTGCGTAGCAAAAAGGGGACTAGGCCCATGATTGCGATAAAGACGATAAAAAGAACCAAAAAAGTTGCATCATTCATTACGTTAATCCTTAATGCGGCTGCTCCGCTAGTTGCTAGTTGCTAGCGGACGCGTCCCCAGCGCGGAGAGGTGAATGGCCAGTGGACAAATGCAGGCGGTCCGATGAGTTGCTCCGCTTTGACGACACCCCAGTAGCGGCTGTCAAAGCTATTGTCAGAATTGTCACCCATGGCGTAAAACTCCCTGGGGCCGAGCTTGACGATGTCGTTGGGGGTTAAGAGGCGTTGGGTGCGCGGTGCTTGTGAGGGTACGCTCAGGCCGCCTGGCGCTGGCTGGAATCCGGCATAGGGTACACTGGCCTTAGGGTTGGAGCCTTGGTGGGAGATGAGGTCGATCATCGGCGTGCCAGTGAGTGGTTTGCCATGGTTGTAGAGTACAGGCGATTGGATGCTGAGTGCATCGCCAGGCATACCGCAGAGACGCTTAATATAGTGAATGTTGGGGGGGAGGTCAGGGATGCCTGTCGTCTTAAAGACGACGACCTCACCCCGCTGCGGCTGGCGGAAATTCCACAGCCAGCGATTGACAAAGAGGAAGTCCCCCGAGCGCACATAGCCACTCCAGAGACGCTGGCCTGTGCGATAGATGCGGTCTTTGTCTTGGGCGATGCGTCCGGCAATGTCGCTGGGCAAGAGGTAGACCTCCGCCCCAATCTGCACATCGGCATAGCCTGGTGTCGATTGGCTCTGCTGGGCACGAATAAATGAACCCGGCCGTCGGATACGGACATCCTCAAAGGTTTCTCCCGTGATGAGCCATTTGCAGAAGCGGAGAGGCTGTTTATCCAAGAGCGTAGGGCTAGAGGCGTCGACGGTGTGGATCCCATAGAGGGTCGGTTGCATGGAGCCAGTGGGGATTTTGAAGGGTTGATAGTAGTAGGCTCTAAAGCAGAGTGCCACTGAGAGCGCAGAGACGAGTACGTCAAAGTTGTTTGATAAAAACCGCCATTTACACGGTGGTTGATAGGCCTCGATCTCCTCTTGGAGGATCTCGATGGCATCTGCGATCTGATCACAGTCGCCAGCTTGATGCGCTGCTTTGAGCGTATCAATGTGCGCCATAAAGGAGGCGTTTTTCTCTACAGAAAAGATGTCGTGGTAGAGAGAGTAGGTCGTTTTGGCGAGCTTGAGGGTGTCTTTTGCTTTGCGACGAGCGAGAAAGCGTTTACAGAGATGCAACATGGGGAAAGACCTTTTTGATTTGTGGAAGTACGCGGTTGACCGCATCGTAGCCCTCTTGGATCGATGCCTTGAGCTCAGTAAAGTCAATGGCTAGGAGGTGGCCAACGCGCGGTTGGATTAAGATGGTGGGCTTGTGAACGTGGAGGTTTTGGCGGGTGACTTGGTTCTCAAAGAGTCTCACGGCCTGTGTGGAGATTTCAAAGACATTGGGTAAGGATGTGGGAGCCTCGCTTTTTGCAAGCGACTTTTTGAGATTGACATCAATGCCGATGGTGATCTCTGCGCCCATCGCCTCACAACGGTCAATGGGTAGAGGATCGACTACGCCTCCATCGATGTGCCAGCGACCATTGTCGTAAATAGGTGTCAAGACACCTGGCAACGCCATGCTTTTGCGCACGGCTGGGGCGACTTTGCCCTCATTGAGAATAATTTGGGTCTCTTCGTAGAGGTCTGTTGCCACGAGCTGGCAGGGAATGTGCAATTGGTCAAAGGTGATCCCCTCTAAAAATTGCTCATCCTCAAGAAAGCTCATAATGCGTGAACCATTGAGTAGGCCTGCAATCGGCATATGGAGCTCAAGGAAAAACTGGGCGATGTTTTTCCAGTCCGCCTGTGTCAAAAAGTCTCGGATGTAGTCAAACTTGCCCGCTGCATAAGCCGCAGCAATCAGCGATCCCATACTACAGCCTGCAATACAATCGATAGGGATGGCGAGCTCCTGTAAACGCATGATCGCACCAATTTGAGCAAACGCTCGCGCGCCACCACAGCTCAGCGCTAGACCGACTTTAGGGGAAGATGGGGGGAGGGGGGGATTCATTGCGACTCCAGACAGGGGGTGAGTGAGGCTAGATCGGGAAAGATACGCTTGAGCTTAGGCAATGTGCGATTAACGGCATCAACCCCCTCTTGTAGCGTCTCTGGGATAAACTTGAAATTGACAGCGGTAATGTGACCCACGCGAGGCTGGATCATGACATCTGGCTTGTGAATGCGCAGATTTTGACGCGTTACCTTGTTCTCAAAGAGGCGAATCGCCTGCACCGCAATTTGCCAAAAGCCTGGGCGACGTTTGGGGGTCTGCTCATGGGCTGTCGGTCGCCGTAAATTAACATCAATGCCAATGACAATATCTGCGCCCATCTCATGGCAGAGGTCTACAGGAAAGGGATCGGCAATCCCCCCATCGATGATCCAATGACCATCCTCATAGATAGGCGTCAAAAAGCCCGGTAGTGCCATGCTCTTGCGCACGCCATATCCCACATCCCCACTGCTGATCACGTGTTTGGTCTCGGCAAAGAGATCCGTTGCCACCAGGCGACAGGGGATTTTGAGCGCATCAAACGTGAGGTGGCCGAGAGCCTTGGGATTACGAATAAATCGCATTAAGGCCTTCCCATGGACAAAGCCCATGAGCGGCAATCTAAACTCGATGAGAAACTTGAGTAGCGTCCACCAATTCGCCTTTTTAAAGTAGTCGTGCAAATAGTCAAAGTTGCCCGCCGCATAGATCGCAGCGATCAGTGAGCTCATACTTGATCCCGAGATGCAGTCGATAGGAATCCCGAGCTCAATGAGTCTGGCTAGCGCACCGACCTCGGCCACGGTGCGCGCACCTCCACATCCCAAGGCTACGCCTACTTTGGGGCGGGTGGCATTTTGCGGACGTCTTGGGCTGGCGCTTTGAGAGTGAGGCATCTTAGAAACCTTTAGTAGTTTGTCAATAAAACGGCTAAAGATTACCATATCCCCCCGGGATAGTCAAGAGTAAAGGCGCTATTGTCATCTAGTTTGCAGACTCTTGTATTATTTTAGAGGTAATAGACAGAGTCCCAGTCCCCCACCCGTGACCGAGATAACAGCTAACCCGACCCATGACCCATTACAAGGCAATCACGCAATCCATTGCTATGGCATTATCATTTGCCTTGCAACCCAAACCACGAATGCCTTGCAACCCAAAAGACGAATGCCTTGCAACCCAAACGACGAATGCCTTGCAATCCAAACGACGAATGCCTTGCAATCCAAACGACGAATACCTTGCAACCCAAAAGACGAATGCCTTGCAACCCATTTGATGACACCTTAGTAGGCTGAGAGAGCAAACCAGAGCCATCGACACTGTCAACTCGGCGGAGGCGACAGATTATTGCAATGTGGCATGTGAACGACCTACGGTCGTGCGGGAACAGGCTGCGGCTGTGCGGGAACCGCTATGGCGGTGCGGGAGCAGGTAAAGCTTGTGCAACTGGGCATCCTCTGGGGGTAGTGGGACTACCTGAGGGGCGACTCGAGGGTCGGGTAAGGGTATTTGCGTCTCTATCGGAGTCGTAGAGCGCTAGAGCAAGACCTCTTTTACCCATTGAGTCGCACAAGAGCCAGTTTGCATCCTAGAATGCAGCTCTTGAGCCCAGCGGGCGATTGACGCACACTACGCGAGGTGAAGAGATCTCGAAAGGATGACACAAAAAAGCCGTAGTCTTGTGAACTACGGCAGATTGGAATGATGGACGGGGAATTAGTCAACAATCTTGACGCTGTTGATCGTGCCCATTTCATTTTGTTCCCAAACGGGGCATTCAGGATCAGCGCACCAGGTGCCATCAATCACGAACTTGTATTGATAAGATCCTTTGGGCAAGCAGAGGACACCTTTGTAGATGCCGTTGCCGGTTTTGTCCACAAGCTCTTTAGCGGTAGGATTCCAGTCGTTGAATGTACCAGCGAGGAAAACTTTGCTACCTTTAGCAGCACTGACAGCAAATGTCACGCGGGTCTTTTTGTCTGCGTCGCTCTTAGCAGGAGCTGCTTTAGGTGCAGGAGCCGCTTTAGTTGCGCAAGCCGCTTTAGTTGCGCAAGCTGCTTTTTTTGCAGGAGCTTTTGCTGCGGTTTTGGTGGTGGTCTTTGCCATTGTATTCTCTCCTTTATAATGGATAGTGGAGTGGATCAACATGACGTGCCTACTATCCTTTTAAAAATACACTTCCATTATAGATATTTATGAGATGTTGTCAATAGGTAATTTGCTGAAAAAGCCGTTTATTCTACTCTAATTGTGCTATTTTTGAGTGATTTTGGTCTTTTTGGTGTCTATTCAGTTTTTTAGGCGGGGTTAATTGGATCAATAAAGAATTGAAGCGATGTTTTTTTGAACTCTTTAGTCGAGAAGAAAATCTTACCCGGGGTGAGATTGATTTGTTTGCTAAGGAAATGAAAGGTCTCCATGGCGCCTTGGAATGATGTTTCGTGGATCATTGCGTAGAGATTAAATGGGAAATCGTCGTGAGTGGGTCTTTGATAGCAATGGGTAACCTCTGGAGCTTGTGCTAGAGAGCGCCCGATTGAGGATATTTGGTCTTCTGGAGCGAGCCAGCAACACATCCCATTGGCGGAGAATCCAGTAGCACGGTGATAGAGGAGGAGGCTGAGACGGCGCATGACACCTGTTGATTGCCAGAGCGTAAGCTGGGAGAGGGCATCCTCTTCGCTCCAGCCGGCTTGTTGTGCGGCTTGGGTAAAGGGCGTGGCCGTGGTGGCGAGATCTTGCTGGAAGGCCTGAATGAGGGCGATTTGTTTGGGGGAGAGGGGGACGTTTTCGGGGGCATCGCTGGGCGGTGGGGTGTATTCGGTGCGTTCGTCACGAGAACGGTTTCTCGTGTCAAAGACGACATCGATTTTGAATCGTGTTATTGCGGGAAAAGGGATCGGGTTGAGGTCTTTGAGGGTGTCAACGCAGGCTTGGAATTGGTCTCTATGAGCCGAGAGCGTGTACCAAAAGTCCGGGTAGGCCGCATAGTCTGCGGCAGATGAGGTCGGAGTGGAGAAGTCTTGTGGCCAACCTCTGGTGTAGGCGTGGGTGACGGCAGGCATGGCACAGATGCGCTTGGCAATCGTGTCGATGGTCTGGGGGGTTGTATGAATGGCAAAGAGGCAGCTCTGGTAGCCTAAACGCCTGGCATCAAAGACTCCCCCAATGCGGCGAACGAGCTGTGCTTGGCGGAGTTGCTCGATGAGCGAGAGAATGGCTTGCTCTGTCGTGTGGAGCTGCAGGGCTAATTGCTCAAAGGGACGATGAACGAGCGGCAGAGGGCGCTGGAGCTTGTAGAGGATCTCTTGTTGGAGAGGGGTTAAGCTTTGGAGGATGGGGTGTGGCATGAGGGCATTCCTAGTATTTAGGGGATTAAAGAGGGGCGCGAAGCTCGAGCTCGACGAGTGCGGGGAAGTCTTTATTGTAGGGCCGATTGAGGGTTTGGGTGAGCCAGGCTTTTAGGATGGGGGCTTGGTATTCTGGCTCTTTTGGAGGCCAGTAGTTGATGTCTAGATCATCTAGGATCGCAGTAATGGTCTCTTGTAGAGTCTGCAGGGCGAGTGATTTGAGTGCTGTCGAGTTGTTGTAGTCGTCAAATGGCTCGATAATGGTTAGTGTGGGGTCTTTGCGCAGGCGGATGTAGGCAACGGTGATCGTGGCTGTGGGGTGGTCTTGGTAGAGGGGATCTGCGCGAAATGCCAATTCGTAAATGGGGAGCTGGAGGTCTTTAAACGTGTAGATGGTGCCGTCGCTGGTTTTCTTTTCTGTCAAGTAATGTTGCTTGATCGACTGGGCAGATTCGGTGGTTTTGTAGTCGTAAATACGGTAGTCATTGGTGGTTGGGTTGTAGTCGATGCGGTCGATGGTGCCATTGATGATGACGGTGCGATTGTCCGACAGGGTTTGCTTGAGCTCGAAACGTCTCTCCGTGGCGATGGTTTGCCAGCCGGCGTGAATGAGGGGGATGTGTTGCTCTAAGTAGGCAATTGCACGGCCGATGGTTGCTTCTTGAGAGGCTTGGATATCAAAGCTGATTGGCTGGGGAAAGCGTGATTGGTAAAGCGATTGGATTGTCTCGCGCATGATGCGGGAGAGGCCAGCGAGGGAGGTTTCGCATTGGGTCGGGTTGATGACCATCTCGAGGGCTTTGTGGATGAGGGTGCCAAAGAGGAGATGGTCTGGATTGGGAGGGGGTGGGTCGACGGATTCAAGTGCGAGACGATATTGCACAAAGAAATTAAAGGGGCACTTGAGGAAGGCCGTGATTCTTGATGGGGAAAGGTAGGGATACCCCGCCGGACTGAGTCTAAAGGGCTTGCGCGGTAAGTCAAAGGGCGTTTGGGTCAGTGGGTGAGGCGGTGCGGGCTGTGGGTCAAGTCGGGAGGCTCGGGGTTTATCCATGAAAAAGTGCTTCGCCCTGGCCAGGAGGGTGGTATTGTCACAATAGAAGAGGAGACTCGATGGTTTGGTGGGGGCATTGAGCGCATCGTGTCGACTAAAGAGGCAAAATAGCTGTCCCGGGTTGGCGCGCGAGCAACTGATGAGCTTGAGGATGTAGGCATCGCGAGCGGTTTGTGTCGTACTGTGGCGCAGGCCGAGGGTTTTGCGCAAGCTATTGGGCAGAAATGGGTCTGAGAATACCGGGTCAGGATAGATACCCTCATTGAGGCCAGCTAGGATTACTTTGGGGGCGGCAGTCCAGATCAATTCAAGGCGCCCCTCAAATGAGGCAGAGCGTCTGATTCGCTTGGGGTTGACCTTGAGTGATTTAAAGAGGTAGGTGAAGAGCGCAAGGTCATCGGCAATCGCTTGAGGGGCAGTTTGTGGCGCATGAAAAGATATCGCTAATTCATGAATGGCCTTGAGCGCGTCGATGAGGAGCGGATCTGAGATTTGGTCGAGGTGCTCGAGGAGCTGCTCGATCTCTAAAAAGCGCACAATGGCCTCTCGAATGGGCTTATTAAAAGCCTCAAGGTAGGTTTTGATTGCATCGATATAGCGCGTAATCTCAGGGAGGTGCTCTTTGGCTTGAATCGCAAACAGCTCAAAAGCACGAAAATCCTTAGGCAGATGGGTCGACATCAGGGTATCGATTTGGTTGATGAGACAATCATGATCAATCCCGAATCGATTTAACATAGCGAGATCAGCGGTGAGCGCTAGCCAGTCTGCAAGTAATTGCGATTGCTTGATGGCTAAAAGCTCAGAGAGTCGCTTGAGTACTGGCAGGCTTGTCACGGGGATAGGAGCTGGATTAAAGTTGCGAATGCCATAGTCCGTCAAGTGGCGAGAGAGATCCGGTGCCACGCTCGCATCGAGTAGGCCGATACAAATGTCGGTGGCTTGGGTGGCCTGTGTGGCGATGAGGTTGGCCGTTTCTCGGGCTAGAATCGCAGGCGTGGCACAGGGAATGATCGTCTCGTCTGGGAGATCAATGGTCAAGGCGTGAGTCCAGCGGTCGACAATGGGTAAGCCGCATTCGTCAAATGCGTGAGCGTAGGACTCTGGGGCATTGATGATGATGTCGACAGGCCGTCGACAGGTCGCGAGTAGGGCTTTGATCGCAGGCATGAAGTCTGGGACGCACGCCATGACAATGTGCGTCTTGTCGGGTAACGCATGGGGGTGATTGAGCGCGGCCAATTGCATCATGACCGAATCAACTAAGCCATGTTTTTGCAGGAGAATATTGTAGAGCTGCTCGAGCTTGGCAAGCGCTTGCCAGCGGGTGGGATTGTCGTCGATTAGGGGCGAGTCTGCGAGATCTTGTAGCGTGTGGTTGCCCTCAACGAGGGTTTTGCGCAGTTGGGTAAAGAGGTCGATCGTCTCAAAGGTGCGTTCGCTTGCGCGAGTCCATTGCTGGTCGCTAAAGATGGCGGTAAAGAGAGCCTGATGCTGCTCCTTAACCAGGGCGAGTGCCTCTTGCCAGATTTGGTAGACTTGCGTCTCGTTGGCAGATGTGGCGAGCGGAGAGAATTTGGACAGGAGCTCGGGCGGGGTGATCCATTCGCAGTGGGTGATGGTACCATGGTCGAGGACCAATTGGTCTTGGAGCCTTCTAGCGGCACGCTGTGTGGGCACGCAAAAAATGACCGACTCCTCTAGGGATCTATCGATCTGCTTGCCATACCATGCCGAAACATCTCTGGCGCAATCTTGAGACCATCCTAAAAAGAATCGGTTCATCACGTTCCTCAAAAAGAAAAGACGCCTATCCAATGGTAAGCCGAGTTATGTGCCTGTTGCCAGGTATTGGTCATTTATCTAAGCAATCAACCCGTATCTTGTTTGCCGAAGCAAAGCGGAGAGAGCGGCTCCATACGATACCTATTTGATCTTACTCCGGTGTAGGTTTACCTTGCCTAGCTAATTACTTAGTCTAGACGGTGGTCTCTTACACCACCTTTTCACCCTGACCCATTTGCATGGGCGGTTTATTTTCTGTGGCACTATCTGTCGGGCACATTTGCTATGCCCCCTCCGCCCATTACAGGCGGACCACTTGCTCTAGGAGACCGGACTTTCCTCTTTTAGTCAAAGCTAAAAGCGACCAATTCATTGGATAGGCGCCAAAGTGGCGCATGTGTACTAGTAAAGGATACGCCCGCAGCTTTGACAAAAGACCAAGTTGTCATTGCGGCGGACTTGTTGCTCGACGCTTGGTGGCTGACGGAGGTTGCATCCGGTGCAGACGCTACCTGCGTGGTTAAAGGTGACGATAGCTGGCCAGCGCGTCTTGCGCAAGCGGTTATAGTAGTCGAGATCGTCTTGGTCGACGGCCTTGACTGCAGCTTCGCGCTCGGCTTCGACTTTGGCTTGCTCGCTTTCAATCGCAGCCTTACGTTCGGCTAAGCCATCGAGCATTTCCTGGACGATTTGATTTTCTTGCTTGTAGGAGATTTCCGCATCGCGCAAACGCATTTCCTCAGGGGTGATGCTGTCATTGGTCTGGTTGAGCTTTTGTGCGGCTTCATCAGCAGCAGCTTGAGCCTTATCGATTTCGATGGCACTGGCCTTAAAAGCTTTCATTGAGCGGAGCTCGATTTGGCTTTGAGAGACTTTGCTTGCGTGGTCGCGATTTCTGCGGGCATCTTCGCCAAATGTTGCAGCGGCATGCTTCAACGCATCGAGGCTGGCTTGAGCTTTTTCAACGGCAGCAGCAGCATCGTTGAGTCGATTTTTAGCGTCAGAGCGGCGCTTGGGGAGCTGCTTGAGCTCAATGGCGAGGTCGCGCAAACGGCCATCGATTTCTTGTAGGGTGAGCAACGATTGAATGTCCACTTGGATTCTCCTATAATAGTGTATCGATTTGAATTAAAAATAGAGGTCGCGCTTGCCAGCCTTGACCAGGTCGAGACGTTTGATCACGCGCGCTTTGATAGCAGGGTCTGCGAGCTTGGAGATTTCTCTATCGATGAGCGCGTAGCCCGCAGCCTTGGTCTCCGCGCTAGCGTAGTCTTCGAGATATTCGCTCAAGGTCATGATGGCATTGGGGGTGCAAAAGTTACCAATGAATCCCGGGATAGCAAACTCCATAAAGTGCTCTCCAGTACGTCCCAATCTGTAACATGAGGTGCAAAAGCTTGGGATGTAGTCAGCTTCAAGCAATTCACGAATGACATCATCGACACTGCGCGTGTCGCCAACTTTAAATTGTTCGCGGTTGAGCGTCTGCTCTTTATTCGCCTTTTGGTAGCCACCGATCTCCAGGCGTGTGCCGGCATCGATTTGGCTTACGCCAAAGCTCATCACTTCTGCGCGGAGTGCTGGCGGTTCACGGGCGGTCATGATGAGGCCCGTATAAGGCACCGCCAAACGCAAAATGGCGACCAAGCGCTTGTACTGATCGTCGGAGACCTGGTACTTAAGCTCGAGATTGAGCCCCTCGGCAGGCTTAATACGCGGGAAGCTCAAGGTGTGCGGCCCCACGCCAAACTTGTCTTGCAAATAGTGCGCATGCGTGACCAAGGAGAGGACCTCAAAGCGCCAGTCGTAGAGGCCGAATAGCGCACCCAACCCCATGTCGTCGATACCTGCTCTAAAGGCCCGATCAAAGGCGTTTAAGCGCCACATATAGTTGCCTTTGCGGGTGTTTGCGGGGTGGTACTCGGCGTAGGTCTTTTTGTGGTAGGTCTCTTGAAAGACCTGATAGGTGCCGATGCCGGCCTCTTTGACAATGCGAAAGCCCTCTTCGTCGAGCGGAGCTGCATTGATATTGACGCGGCGGATTTCACCGTGATCTTTTTTAGTTTGGTAAACGGTCTTGACCGTCTTAGCAATAAAGTTGGCATCGTAGACGGGGCTTTCGCCATAGACCAAGATGAGGCGTTTGTGGCCTTGATCCTCGAGGGCTTTGACTTCGTTGACTAGCTCATCCTCGGTGAGGGTTTTGCGCACTGCGCTCTTGAGACTGGTACGAAAACCACAGTACTTGCAGTCATTGATGCAGAGGTTGCCAACATAAAGAGGCGCAAATAAAACGATACGATTCCCATAGACATCCCGCTTGAGTTGGCGTGCCGCATCAAAGATTTCCTCAATGAGCTCAGGGCTCTCAGCTGCGAGCAAAACGGCAGTTTCCT
The DNA here is from genome assembly GCA_964478335.1 of uncultured Lentisphaeraceae bacterium. Lineage (GTDB taxonomy): Bacteria > Verrucomicrobiota > Kiritimatiellia > RFP12 > DVOR01 > CAYZIC01. The sequence goes on from CAYZIC010000067.1 coordinate 12,077, forward strand.
CGACGATAAGCGGGGTCTTAGTGAGGCTCTTGGCAATCACTTCGCGTACGCGGACGGGGTCTTCTTTGAGGGTGGCGACCATGTGGTCGAGGTAGTTGTCGTCGATGAAGTCGACGGCATCAGCGGGGAGGGTCATATCCATTTTAGTTAGCTTTCTTACTATAGACGAGCGAGCCTTTTCTGCTCTGGGCAGACGTGCCGCACGCTTCGGTCTAAACTTGCCTATCTAAGGCGATGTAAATTGTTAAGAAGTATACCCTTTTTGGGTAAAATCGTCAAGCCTATTCATTCAAAAAGGCCAAGAAAAGCACGTCAAGAGAGAGGTGAAACCTGCAATAATAGATGTCGCACTTGAAAAAGTTGGCAAAGCGTATAATA
>CAYZIC010000068.1:0-12303 GCA_964478335.1 uncultured Lentisphaeraceae bacterium
TATCCTGTTGAGCAGATGTATCACTCACCTGCAGCCGGCCATCACCCGTCAAACCTCCCGTTGGCCCAGTCGACATCAAGCCATTGATCTGGCCAAAGTTCATACACGCGATCATTGGCGCAAGCGGGTTGTTACCCATAATGCCAGCCGTGCCCGCCGGTCTGCCACGCGTGGTCGATTGGATCACCTTTTGCCACGTGCCAGCATTGTCACCATAGTCCTCGACCTGGCCGAAGTTAAGGCAGCCATTTGCACCAAAGAGCCCCACTGAAGTGATGCCCCCCAAGCCACCATTGTCCGAAGCCACCACATAGGGGCCACCCGTCACCTTGGCGTAGTTCACGCAACGCTCTAGCGGCCCATAAGAATAGCACAAATAGCCCGCCGTCATTCCTACACCACCCCGAACACGTGCACGAGGGCCCACAATCATATTGTAAGAACCGATCCCACGGATCTGCGCACCAATCAAACCAGCCTGGCTTGCCGTTCCCTCTGTATTAGAAACAAAGTTGTCGACCATAAAGCCCATGCCAAAGGTCGACGAACTGCGCGTCGCAATGAGCGCAGCATTCGCTTGAGTGCCCTCCAAGTCAATATCACACGTCAAGACAAGCGTTTCGGTTTCCTGGCCTGCTCTAAAGCCCAAGAAATGATCCTTATTCGCCACACCCACATAGTGAACCGGCCATGCGGGCGAACTCAAATCGCTCACGCACATCCACGAACCATGCCGAATCGCACCCGGCGAACGAAACGCCACCGCATCACTCGATAAGCGCTTACCCTGCGCATCAATCGCCGTCACCTGAATCGAATAGTCCTTATTGGCGGCAGCCACCAAAGCATTGATCGCCAGCTTCGTTTGATTTTGATTCTTGATGCCAATCGTCTGACCATTCGCCGACACCTCATAACGCAACGCCTCAGCATCCACCTCCTTCAAATGGAGGTAGACCTGCAAACGCGGCACCGAAACCGTCCCCATTTGCCAGAGCTTCTCGGTCGTATTCAGCGCAATGGCATAGTCCCCATCGGTACGAATAACAGGTTTTTGTAAAGCAGCCCAAGCCATGCCAACAGGCATTGACAAGCAAAGTAAAAGGCACAAACGGCGAATCATCGTAATCATCATTATTTATCTTCTTTCTATTCAATCAACCAAGCCACAAAGGCAATCACCCCTTGCGCTAATTTGAGTATCGCAGGAGTATGGCATAAATGGCGGCAGAAGTCAAGCCTAAAGGTGGCTGCACCGCCTAGTTCGAGTTCGAGTGCTAATGGTGGGATTGCATCCCACGCCCTGCTTATTGAGCCCCACACCCTGCCTATTGACCTGACGACGTTGTCTGACTTGCGCACAAATTGCTGCGTGCTATCGCTTGCGGGTAGTAGGCATCGAAGTGCCACGAATGACTTGCTAACGCTCGTAGGACTGCCAAGGGGAGCGTAAGGGGTGCTTCTTCTCCCTCACAAGGGCGGAGGCTGCGCCTCTACGACAGCCGCGATGCTCCTACTTCTTATACTTTTGCCCCACTAAAATTAAACAAGAGCCTAGAAAAGCTACAGAGGTGCGACAAAATGCACGTTTTGTGCATTTTGTCCCCCCCCTTAAAAACACAAGCCTCGCAGTTAAGCGGGGCTTGTGGGGATGCTAGATCTAGGTGAGCGTGCGAGCCTCTACACCGCCGTGTGCGGGGCGACGCAGTCGCCCTGCCTACCAAGTGATGACCACCTTGACAAACTTGGCGGCCTGGCCTGTCAGCGAGTCAACTCGCGTCCAGGTCTTGAGGTCGGATGAGACCTCGTAACGCAGCTTGCCATTGATCGCCTCGCGGTCGTGAGTGATCGTGACGGTGCCATCGGGGTTGATGGTTAGCTTGGTGATGGCAATGGTGGGCTCTGCATTAGGGGCGATGCCGAGGAGGAACTGCTTTTCGCAAGCCTCTGCGGAGGTGGTGTCGGTGACGTTGAACTTCGTCTTCCACGCATCAAAGGCCACTTCGAGCTCGGGCGTGTCGGAGCCTTCTGGTACCCAAACGGGAAGATTGCCTGGTGCACGAAGCACGTAGCCTTCGTCAGTGATGCCGACGCGCCAATCGCCTGTATTCACCTTGCTCGCAGCTGCGACTGTTGCGGAGGGATTGGTGCTCTTGAGCAAGAGGAGGCCTGCCTTGGGGGTGGTGGGCAAGATGAAGGTCGGGGTGCCAGCAAGGGTGTCGACAGTGAGGATGCCGTAATTCCGATTGATGAAGCCTCCAGCTGCGACTTGGAGCGTGCCGGGTATCTTACCCGAACCGCCAATGCGTCCCTTTGCATTGACGACAGTGCCACCCGTATAGCTATTATTAGCATTGGTCAGGCTAATGCCGCCATTGTCTGCATCACTCACAACTTTGATTGCACCTGAGATCACGCCAGAGACGGTCAGCTTGTTTTGGTTGCGTCCTGTCTTCTTGAAGTGAAGAGTGCCTTCGCCTGAGATGGGGCCTGCGAGATTGGTGTTATTGCCATAGATCGAACCACAGATGGAGACTTCGCCTTGGGGTGCCTTGATGAAGATCTTTGTCTTGATCAAGCCACTGTCGCCATTGCGAAGCTCAAATGTCGTACCAGCCTCAAGTGTCAAGGTTGCTTCTGTTGAGGAGAGCTTGCACCCATAGGGCAGGTCAAAGCGGCCTTGTTTCATGGTGATGTTAAAGGCCACATCCGAAGAACCCGACATGGCGAGGTCTGCCTTGCCATCAAAGACGATGGGGGTGGTGGGCAAGCCATTATTGACGACGATCTTGCCGGTGCCTTGCTTGACGTAGGTGCCTGCACCAGACAAGGTGGGCAAGTTCATCTGCGCGCCATTGGCGTAGGTGAAGGTCTTGCCAGTTGCGATCTCCACGGAGGTGAAACCGAGGGTCGTGGTCGATGCAGTCACATCGGCTTGTGCGGCCAAGGTTGTTGCGGAGAGGAGCTTTTGGCTGCCTGTCAAGGTGAGCGAACCCGTTCCAGTGACGATGATCGACTTGGCGGCGATGGCTTTGTCCATCGCCAAGGTGGCTGCGTCATTGACGACGAGGGTGAGGTCGGTCAGGGCGTTCACAGTCGCCAAGGCGGTGGATGCAACCAGATCAGCACCCGTGAGCTCAATGGAGGCTGCGCTACCTTGCAAGGTGGCGGTGACGACATTGTCGGTTGTGGATACAGAGGCAGAGAGGCGAGAACCCGCCACGTAGATTGCCAACGAATCAGCAGAGAGCGCCTCAACAGCCCCCGTCAAGGTGACGGAGAGTGCCTTGGCTTCGATTTCTGCTGAGGTGGCATTCACTGCGAGCATCGCACCAGGCTCAATGGCATCGAGCTTAGCGGCACGCGTCTCGCCAATGTTGAGTGCGCCAGCCTCGATGGCAGTCTTGCCAGTGAGGCTGGTCTTGGTCAAGGTAGCCATGCCGGTGCCGCATTTGACGAGGTTGCCAACGCCCGTGATGGTGGTGGCAATGGTCTGCGTGTCGGCGACGTCAACAGCGAGGGTGGTGCCCTCGGCGAATGTTGCAGCGCCCGTGCCGAATGACTTTGCCTGGGTGGCGACGACAGTACCTGCGGTGACGGAGGTGCCGCCGTTGTAGGTATTGGCGCCATCAAGGGTCAAGGTGCCGTTGCCCGTCTTATTGATCTTGCAGTTGTCGCCCATGCTCTTGACTGCGCCCGTGATGGAGAAGGTTGCGCCCTCGCCCACTTGGATGAACACCACTTTGCCGCCTTCGATTGTCATGCCAGCATCGGTCAATTGCAACGCCGCCACGGCATTGTCTGCAACCACGATGTTGGGATTCTCGACAGTGCCACTCTGCTTGATGCGGAAGTTATTGGCGTTGGTGTGTTGGGAAACGATCGTTGCGTGGCCTTCGAGGAACCAGCGTCCACTGAGGCTAGCGGTTGCGCCACCGTGGGGTTTGTAGGTCAAGGTTGCAGGGGCCTCTGCTGTGCCCGAGAGCTTAACCACGCCCTTGGTTTGGTAGCCATTTTGCCAGCCGAAGAGGTTCTGTGCCTCAAAGGTGAGGGATGCACCATTGACCTCAATGAAGGGCTTATCGGCACTCATGTTTGTGGTGTTGACCGAATTGTCGTCATTGTAGGAGACCATAGTGTAATCGCCCTTGCCCGACCAGAGGTAACGGGTCTTGACGCCAGCTTGTCCTTTAAGGTCAAGCGATTGGGTCACGCCAGCAGGTGCGGCGAATTCGATGACGCCGGGCTGATTGTGCACCCATGCGGTCGCATTGGTGAGGGTTTGTTCGCCCTTGAGGGTGAGCTTTTTGCCTTCGCCAAGGGTGGCGGTGCCAGTCATGGTCTTCGCGCAGATGGTCTGGGCACCGGCCTTGATGGGTGCAGCACCCGTATCCAAGTTGAGGGTGACCTTGCCTGTGGCATCGGCGAGGTTGTAGCTCTCAGCAGAGAGGGAACCCATCACCGGCGTGATGGTCACGTCACCGCCACCGGTCACCACAAAGATCTTGGTGGAAACGGCATCGCTCAAGGCGATGGTCACTGGGACTGTATTGTCGGCCTGAATGGTCACGACCTCGAGATCGGACCAGCCTTCTGTAGTGTTCGTCCACGGCAGGTTTGCCCAAACGACGTTACCAGACCAGTTGGCGAGGGAAACGCGTGCACTGGCAATGGCGCTTGCAGCCTTGAGCACATAGCCCTCGGTCGTTGCGTCCACACGCCAATCGCTCGAACCCTCCACCTGCCATTCGAAGGCATCGGCGGCAGACGGATTGGTGCAGCGCACCAAGAGCATGTCTTCTGCAGGCGTCTCTGGCAAACGAATCGTCGGCGTGCCCGTGAGGTTTTTGGTGATCGTCAAGGTGCCTTGCGAAGCGTCGAGGATTGCGCCCGCTTCAAAGGCAACATTGCCCACGATTTGACCTGCTCCACCGAGTGCTTGGTTGGGCTTGATGGTCAAGGGGTCGTTGCCATTGATGGTCAGCTTACCCGTTGCGGCGACAACGATATCACCCGAACCGAATGCCTTGGGATTACCCGAAAGGAGGTTCATGACCTCGGTACCACCTGTGTAGCTGTTGTTGACATTGGTCAAGTCAAAGCCATTCTGGTCGGCATAGCTCTTGAGCTTGAGATCTCCCGAAACTAAGCCCGAGACAGTGACCTTGTTTTGCCAACCGCCATTGCGCTTGAAGTTCACGGTACCTGTACCTGATAGAGAACCCGACAAGTTGGTGGTATTGCCATAGACCGAGCCCGCAATCGTGACTTCGCCCTTAGGCGCATCGACAATGATCTGCGTCTTTGTCCAGCCGTTATCACCATTCTCTAAGATCATCGTGGTGTCAGCCTTGAGGGTAATCTTGGCATTCGGTGAATTGAGTGGTGCGCTAATGCCCACGAAGAGCGAGCCTTGATTCATGATGATGTTAAAGGCTGCCCCCGTTCCCTTGGTCATCATCAAGCGCGACGGCGCATCAAAGACGATAGGCGTGGTGGGCAAGGTTTCAGCCTCGAGATTACCATTACCTTGCTTGACATAGGTACCGGCACCTGTCACCGTGGGTAACTTGAGGTGACCAGTGTTGGTATTGGTGAAGCGTTTGCCAGCGGCGATATCGACAGAGGTAAAGCCGAGGGTTGCAGGGGTAGCCGAGAGATCGGCTTGCACCCGCACAACCGTTGCGGAGAGAAGCTTTTGGCTGCCAGTCAAGGTGAGCGAACCCGTTCCGGTGACGGTGATCAACTTGGCCACAACGGCTTTATCCATCGTCAAGGTGGTGGGTTCATTGACCGTCAGGGTGAGGTCGGTCAGGGCATTCACATCGGCCAATGCGGTGGATGCGACCAACCCATTGCCAGTAATCTCAATCGCGGATTCACTGCCCTGCAAGGTTGCAGTGACGACCTTGTTGGTCGTGGTCACCGATGCCAGAGGCACACGCGTGCCGACGACATAGACGGCGAATGCATCTGCCGGCACAGCCGCAACAGCACCCGTCAAGGTGACGGAGAGCGATTTGGCATTGAGCTCTGCAGTGGTGGCGTTCACAGCGAGCTTTGCACCCGTTGCGAGGGAGTCGAGCTTAAAGGAACGCGCCGCGCCGATATTGAGCACGCCAGCCTCGATGGCAGTCGTGCCAGTCAAGGAGGTCTTGGTCAAGGTGGCCATGCCGGTGCCGCATTTGACGAGGTTGCCAGCGCCCGTGATGGTGGTGGCAATGGTCTGCGTGTCGGCGACGTCAACAGCGAGGGTGGTGCCCTCGGCGAATGTTGCAGCGCCCGTGCCGAATGACTTTGCCTGGGTGGCGACGACAGTACCTGCGGTGACGGAGGTGCCGCCGTTGTAGGTATTGGCGCCATCAAGGGTCAAGGTGCCGTTGCCCGTCTTATTGATCTTGCAGTTGTCGCCCATGCTCTTGACTGCGCCCGTGATGGAGAAGGTTGCGCCCTCGCCCACTTGGATGAACACCACTTTGCCGCCTTCGATTGTCATGCCAGCATCGGTCAATTGCAACGCCGCCACGGCATTGTCTGCAACCACGATGTTGGGATTCTCGACAGTGCCACTCTGCTTGATGCGGAAGTTATTGGCGTTGGTGTGTTGGGAAACGATCGTTGCGTGGCCTTCGAGGAACCAGCGTCCACTGAGGCTAGCGGTTGCGCCACCGTGGGGTTTGTAGGTCAAGGTTGCAGGGGCCTCTGCTGTGCCCGAGAGCTTAACCACGCCCTTGGTTTGGTAGCCATTGTTCCAGCCGAAGAGGTTCTGCGCCTCAAAGGTAAGGGCTGCACCATTGACCTCGATGAAAGGCTTATCGCCCCCCATCTTGTCAGTAATGACCGAGTTGTCATCCTTATAGGAGAGCATGGTGTAGTCGCCCTTGCCCGACCAGAGGTAACGCATCTTGACCTCGCCTTGGCCTGCGAGATTGAGAGATTGGGACACACCAGCAGGAGCGGCGAATTCGATGAGCCCCTCCTGGTTGTGGGTCCAGACATTATTATTGGTGAAGGCTTGCTCGCCCTTGAGGGTGAGGGTTTTGCCCTCGCCGAGGGTGGCATTGCCAGCCATGGTGTGCGTGAGGGTCGTATGCGAGCCAACCTTGATTGGCGCATTGGCCGTGGGGAAGTCGACGGTCGTCTTGCCAGCAGCGGCGAAATCAAAGTCGGCAATGGTCACTTGGATCGCTGCCGAGATGGGTTCGGCGAAGGTCACCGTGCCAGAACCCGAAACCACGAGGGCTTGTGCGCTGACAGGTACGTCAAAGAGGATCTCCACGGGATCGGTGTTGTCTGCGGTGATGGTGAGGGTTTTGGCGTTGAGCCATTTGTTCACGCCCTCAGCCCATGGCAATTCGCTCCACTTGACTTGACCCGAGAGGCCAGACAATGAGATGGGTGCAATCTCGCTCTTGCGGGGTTCTGAGACGACCTGAATTGCCGCAATGCCGCCGCGAGCGCCGCCATTGCGTTTGCCATTGACGGTGATTGTTGGGCCAGAAACGCCGACGATCTTGAGGTAGTTGCTCCCCTCAACCGCCACGGTATCCACGAGCGTGGTCGTTGCACTCGACCCCCAATTGGCAGAACCCGCCTGGGTATAGCCATTGCTGTAGGAGTACTGCGTGCCATTGACGAATGGTGCGGAGAAATTGGTGTCGTTATTCGTTGACATGTAGACATAGACCGTGTAGGTACGATCTGCATCGAGGCCATTGACCTGCAAGGTCGACTGGCTGCCGTCATCAATAAAGGAGTTAAAGATGTTGGCCTTGACCACGCCAGCACCATTGGTGTAGTTGTTGCTACCCGTCGAGGTGAAGGTCACCCCTGGCACGGTCACACCATCGACACCATCCAGCGCCACACCGGTATTGACACGTGCGGGGAAGTTATTCCAGCCGTCTCCCGCGACGGGATAACCGCCGAAACGCTTCGCACCAGTCACGGCACCTTGACGGCCGTCACCATTATTCGAGCCAGCCATATTGATGCTCAGGAGAGTGTCTGGAATGGTGGGTTGCTCAGTCGCCAAGACCCATGCCCCATCAAAGTAGTAAAGGTGCCAAACCGCGTGATCAAAGGTCACGAGCGCGGGGTCGGTCTGTTTGGCCTGAATCACGGGGTAGACTTGGGTAAGCACCATCTTCGCGAGCGTTGCCTCGGGCACGCTCAAGGTAAAGGCACCACTCAGGGTTTCCTTGACAGAGATTGCCTCGCCATTGTAAGCGATCTGCGCACCGTTGCTTCCCGTGAGGGTGTCACAGACGAACGGTGCCTTGACCGAAAGCGTTGCTTGGTCAACGACGACAGCGGATTCTTCGACTAGCACAGCAAAGTCGCCGACAAATGGTCCCTTGAGCGTCATGGAGGAACCATTCAAGCTGCCCGAACCCACAAAGGCAATCGTCTTGCCAGCAGGTGCGCTGATGGAGCAATCGGCCATTTCGACCCAGGCATCAACGCCAATCTTTTGAGAATCGGTCGTGGCAATCTTGGTGGCAATATAGGGCACGAAGTGGCCAGCTGCGGCATCTGCCATTGGCTGCCAAACGGTATCGAGCCAAGAATCGCCATCTTTACCCACCCAAGTCATCACTTGGTCGGGCGTTGCGGGCGGTTGATCAGAGGTGCCCACCATGAGCATCGTCTTATCGGCGCTCAAAACGAGCGGTTCAGTGCTGTTGGCGACCTCAGGCAAGACACCGAGAATGCCCAAATCTGCTCGCACGAGAATGCGGTTATTCGGGTTGCGGTCTGCCAAATCAATCTTAGAGCCAGCCTCAAAGACCACACGACCTGGCACGAACAACGGTTTCTGGTCGACGAGCTTGAGGGTACCGCCGTCATAGATTGCCACGTGGTCGAGCGAAGAATCGCTCTTCACAATGCCGCCTTGGCCAACGGCCCAGGCGCGATTCCAAACAGAATCCGCCGCACCGAGGGTGCGTTCGCCATGGCGCCAAACCGGCACCGCGTGAGAAGAGATCGCCTGGACATAATCCAGCGCCTCATCCATTTCGCCGACATAGATCGGCGACACCGACTTGCCATGGTCATAGAGCGCAAAGCGCGGCGTGGTCAAAGACGCATCCTCCTCGAATGCAATGACACACGAGCTCGAGATCTCCGCCTCTTGCAATTTGGTAAAGGTCGGCTTCGTTTTGCCAGAGACAATCAATGCCAAGCGCATCTGCGATTGGGCAGCAGCGCGAGCTGCTGGCACACTCTCCGCCCAGCCAAAGACGCGTTTGGCAAAGAGCGTGGAGCTAATCTTATTTGCACCGCCCCCGGGCTTTTTGAGCGTGAGGTAGAGCGTGGTGTGCAAATCTTCACGCGCCCAGTTGCGTTTGATCGTGATAAGATTGCCATCAATCGTCGAAGAGAGCGCCCTGTGAGAGAACCATGCCTTATAGGCGTAGCCCTCAGGCAACTCAAGCGTCGTTTCCTTTCCAAAGGGGATACCATGAGGCAGACGAATCGAATCGGGACGCGAACGCACCACCTTCTCCGACTTGTCCAACGTCAACGCAGTGAACTTGAGTTGCTTGAATTCGAGCCATGGATTGGCGAATTCCGATTCATTGGGTTGCGTTTGGGTCAAGACAAACTTAAAAGAGCCAATCGTAGCCGTCGGTTGCACCGCAGTAAAGAGGTAGGTATCTTGAATTGCCTTCGAGGTCGTCGAGGCCACATAGTGCTGCAAGGGCGTTTCTTTCCCGAGCGCATCAACAAAGTAGCCTTGGATCGAGAGATCCTTATAGTAGCTCTTGAGCGTCAACTTGATTGCAGGGTTTGCCTTGAGCGAAAGCGGTAGGGTCTGCACCACTTGCGGTTCATTCGCCAAGCGCCCCCAGCTGGTAATGATACCCGAATTGGGTCGATAGGCAATTTTGCCCGTCGTTTGGCAACTGGAGAGATCGAGGGCATGGCCATCGACAAATTCAGCGGGAGCGAAGAGGTGATCGACATCGTAGGTTTTGTGAGCAGTCGGTTGCACCGTTGTCGTGATCCAGGACACTGGATCCGTCCAGCTCTGTCCACCATTCCAAGAGGTCGACACACCCAAGGTCGTCTCGCCCTCAAAGCCAGCCAAAGAAATGGTGCGCTGATCGGGAGTCAACGCTTGCGTCGAGCTCTCGGTCGTTTGACCACCAGTCACCTTAAAATCCCACACGAGGATACCCACTTCGCTGATACCGAGATCAAACCCATCACGCTTAATCTCAAGCTTGAGATAGCCCTTTTGCCCAGCAAGTTCACTCAAGTCAACCTGAGCAGGCTCAGGCAAGACCCAGCGGTTACGCCCCCCTCGACACGAAACGACATCCGCTCAGACTTCCAAATCTCAGACCAGGCAGCCCGATCCTCAGAATAGAGGATCTTGACGCGATAGCCATGCGAATAAGAGGCGTAGTTAAAGGTGAGCTTGGCACCTTCATTAAAGTTAAAGATTGGCTTAATCGTAAAGGCATTTGGATCACCCCCTCTTAACAAGGCACCCGTCTGCCTCGCACCCGAATCATAGATTTGATTTGTCGAAATATAGACATCACCATTCGCCTCAACCTCATCCATTGAGGTGAGCGGGTTTTCGTAAGCAGGAGCCTCGCCCTTGCCTGGCGTACGAATCTCGAGACGCTGAGCATACCCAGGGTAAGCTTTCTCGACGTAGTCAGCGATCTCCCAATGGATCTCATCGTCTTGAGCGGAGATACTTGAGCAAGGCGACATGATTGCCGCTGGCACGGGATGAAAACCGCGATACTGCTCCAAGTGAGAAACGGGCTTAGACCATGATTCGACATAGCCCCAACCGTAGTTCTCATTGATAAAGAGCTCGCCATTCTGCTCACGATAACCATCGATAACCACCGCGTGACCTGGCACTGTGCTGGGAATGACACGACCGTTATCCAGCTCACCCTTGAGTTCTCCCGTCCACTTATTACGATCTGTGGCGAGCGTGGTCATGAGCCAAGAGTCGGAGTAGAACCACCCCTCCTTACAGCGCCCCAATGCCACACCTAATTGAGCAGCACTGCCACCCGACATAAAGGTCATCTTAGACAAAATAGCCGCATCCATGAGGAAACGCCCCACGGCCGTTGATTCGCGATCCGTGCGATTGGGCACGACGCGCTCCATCGCATCCCAGTCATAACGCACCGACAAGTCGGGTTGGAAATCGCCATGGTAAAAAACCTTGTTTCCCGAAACAGGCCAGCGGTAGTAGGCCGTCATAATCGAAACAGCCGTCGCCACACAGCCCACAGGCATTCCCTGCGGGACAAACATATTATAAGGATAGTTCTGCTGCCAAGCATGACGCGTCAAAGGCCCCACCTGCTTAAAGTCCGCAGTGCGCGACATCATCCCCATCAGACCCGCTCGCGGCATCTGCAACGCCGTCCAAACAGGGAACTCACGTCCCTTAGCAATCGCACGGACCTGTTCTTGCACCATCAGCTCACGCATTGCGACCTGCGATTCATTCACGCAGCTGTCAGCATAACTCGAGCGTTGAGAGAATTCCAACACCGCATCCATGCACGTGTCACTTCCCATCACCATGTATCCCTGCGGCTTCAACGAAACCACATAGATCGGCTGCACGACATCCTTAAAGGCATGCGCCTCAATCGAGCCAATCTCATACGACTCAAACCCTGGCGAACGCACCATCCAGCGTTCTGCCACTTGGCGAATCTCCGACAACGCGACCTCGCGTGCAAACGAGATGCACGCACATGCGCCAACCAACAATGACAATAGTAATTTTTTCATCACATATCCCATAAGTGTAACCATAAACAATATCAGAGGCAACCAAACCGCACACCCAAAGGAAATGCACATTCAATCAAAACTCCAACGCATCAACATCAACCGATTCACAGCCAGCAGAGCCGTCTCATACGAGTCACAAACCCGTGCGACAGATGAATCAATTCGCCCAATTAGTAGCAAGTAGCGTGCCAAGACAGCGGCTGCGCTGCTAGTCCGAGTCTAGAATTCGAGTTCGAGTGCTATGGGTGGGGCGGCTGCCCCACGCCCTGCCTACGAGAGGGCTACGCCTCCTTGCGCTAATTTGAGTATCACAAGAGGATAGCATATAATGGCGGTAGAAGTCAAGCCTATAAGGTGGTCAACTAATAAACGCGAATGAAAAGGTTTCTTCTAGAATTAAAATTCTATGTTACTCAAGGCGTAAAAGAAAAGAATGCGGCATCACTTTGAGTGCATTTTTAAATCGAGTAGGCGGGGTATTTCACCCGCCTCTCACACCACCCGGCATGCGGT
>CAYZIC010000069.1:0-12280 GCA_964478335.1 uncultured Lentisphaeraceae bacterium
AAGAAACACACTGGCACTTTTGGGAGATTTGGAGATAAAGAGTGTTTGACTTTTGGGTGCACTTGGTGTATAGTATCAACCATTATTTTATGACTATCGAAAACAGGTGATCAATGAACGATGAATTAAAGGTGGCGTTTTTTGGAACGCAAGCGACGTGGCGCAATGTTGCGGATGCAGCGCGTACAACGATTCGCCAAGAACAGGGCCAAGGAGAGCCGAGCTCGTCTTGGAAGAAACGTATTCTTCTGGCGGAGCATTCCCCCATTCGTCTCTTGGTCTTTAGATGGAAATGGTTGAACTTGCCTTCGTGGGTCAGTGTTCATTTTGTGCGACACAAGATTGGTATTGACCACTTTGTCAGCACCCAGCGCAGTGACCGTACGGGAGTCGACCGCAATGGAGCCCCACAAAATGCGCCTGTCAATCATGAATGTATCGCCAATGCTCAAGCGCTGATTACGATTTCGCGTAAGCGGTTGTGTACACAAGCATCTACTGAGACGCGCCATGCGTGGCGAATGCTGGTCGACGAGGTGGGCAAGTCCCAGCCTGAAATCGCGTCGTGCTGTGTACCAGAATGCGTCTATCGTGGCTTTTGCCCTGAATTTAAGTCATGTGGCTATGCCAATACGGATGCTTTTAAGGCTGCGGTTGAGGCGTATCGCAATGATGGCGTCAAGCGCAACGATTAGTCATTTTTTACAATACTCAAACTAGAATAGGATCTCAAACCAATGGTAAAAGCCTGTGAATTAAAACGTGGCGGTTTTGTCAACATCAAAGCAATCCCCCACCAGCTCGAAACCCTCCAAGTCTCTAGCCCAAGTGCTCGTGGTGCCGCCACACTCTACCACTTGCGCTTTCGTAACATGATCACCAAAGCCAAGGTGGACCTTACCTGCAAGGGTGATGAGGCTTTTGAGGATGCAGATTTTGAAATGCGTCCTTGCCAATATCTCTACGAACAGCAGGGTGTGTATGCTTTTATGGATCAGGAGAGCTACGAACAATTTGAGTTAGACAAGGAGATGATTGAGGGGCAGTTGCCTTATCTTCTTGAGGATATGGAGAATATCCTTGCGATCATCAATGGTGATGGCAAGGTTTTGGCGATCCAGATGCCGCCTAAGGTGATTTTGACGATTGCAGAATGTGACCCTGTGATGAAGGGAGCTACGGCGACTGCGCGTCCTAAGCCTGCGAAGATGGAAACGGGTGTGACGGTCATGGTCCCTGAATACATGGAGCCTGGTCAAAAGATCTTTGTCGATACGGCAACTGGTGAATTTCTCGGCCGCGACATGAGCAAGTAGAGCGGAGGCGAAGCCTCCGAGAACGGCCTACGGCCTTTTGAAACAGTCGCGATGCTCCTTATAGGAACGCTTCGCTTTTGAAACGGCCGCTGTGCTCCCTAATTGGTGACGGCTGCGTCGCGGGACTACCAGGGTGCGACAAAAAGAGAATTATTCCCTTTTTGTCGCACTTTACTGGACTAGCTAAACTAGCTGGGCTGGCTACTAGCGGTGGAGCTGCTGGCTGGTGGGCGATTTTGGATTTTTAAGGCGGTGCATCCGCCTCTGTATAAATTAGGAAAAGAATGGGCCACCCAATCTGGCGGCTACATAAGAAAGGTTTAATTATGTCTGAATGTTCTGGAAACTGCTCCACCTGCGGCTCAGCTAGCGGATGCGCAGATAAGCACAAGCAAGAAGAGGACGCGCTCTCCAATACCTTAAGTGCCATTAAGCACATCATCATTGTCATGTCTGGCAAAGGTGGCGTGGGCAAGAGTACCGTCGCGGCCAACTTGGCAATGGGCTTAACGCTCCGTGGTAAAAAAGTTGGCCTCTTGGATGTTGACGTCCACGGGCCGAGCATTCCTAAGATCTTAGGCCTAAATAGTCGTCGTGTCGAGAGTGATGGTGAGAAGCTTTTCCCCATTGAGTTGGGCAACCTCAGTGTCATGTCGACAGGTTTTATTGTTGATGGAGATGATACGCCGATCGTGTGGCGTGGGCCTATGAAAGCCGGTGTCATCAAGCAATTCATCAGCGAAGTGCGCTGGGGCGAGCTCGATTATCTCGTCGTTGACTGCCCTCCTGGCACTGGCGATGAGCCACTCTCAGTCTGCCAGCTCATGCCTGAGGCTGATGGTGCTGTGATTGTGACTACGCCCCAGCAGGTTGCTACGATTGATGTCTCTAAGTCGATCTCGTTTTGCAAGCAGTTGGGCATCCGTGTGGTCGGTATTATCGAAAACATGAGTGGCTTCACTTGCCCACACTGTCAAGAGTGGATTCCGATTTTCCAATCGGGTGGCGGCGAAGCTTTAGCGGCCAAGTACGAGATTCCTTTCTTAGGCAAATTGCCGATTGCTCAAGAGATCGCACTGTCAGGTGACCAGGGTGAGCCCTTTGTGCAGACATTTGAGCAGAGCCCATCAGCAGGTGCCTTTATGGCAATTGTCGACAATGTGCTCAACGACAAGCGCTAATCGCACATTTCCCTTATGCGCCGTCTTGCACCTGCAAAAATTAATCTCACGCTTGAGCTACTCGGCATTCGGCCGGATGGCTTTACGGAGATTGATTCTTTGCTTATGCCCGTCAGCCTCTATGATGAGCTGCTTCTTGAGGCAGCGTCTGATGGCGTAACGACGCTCCGAGTCACCCATGACCCTGCGATCAATCTGGGAGAATTGGGTGATCCTGAGGCTAATCTTGTCATGCGGGCTTTGCGATTGGTTGAGCGGCGAGTAGGTCGTGAGCTTGCGGTGTCGATCCATCTACATAAGCGGATTCCTTTGGGGGCGGGCTTGGGTGGTGGGTCGAGTGATTGTGCTGCGATGCTCCATGCGCTTAATGATACCTTTGCCCTGGGGTTGTCTATGGAGCAGCTCGTCGATATTGCTGCGCAACTGGGTAGTGATATTCCGGCGTTCATCATTGGTGGACTCGTGCGCATGCAAGGCCGTGGCGAATCCGTCACCAGCATTGCACCATTTCCCGTGCTCGAATCTCAATCCATCGTCTTAGTCAACTGTGGAGCGCACTGTACCACGGGGCTCGTCTATCAAGATGCCCGTGCTCAACTGCTTACCCTCCCCCCCGCCAAAGCCACAGCCGACATCATCGCCCACCCTCCAGCCGATCTCGACTCGCTCGCAGGCTCATTGCGCAACGACCTCGAAGCGGCGGCGTTTGGCCGTTTTGTGGAGGTCTCAGCCAGTGCCGAATTACTTCGCCAAACGGGTGCAGCACGCGTGTTGCTTTCTGGGAGTGGTGCAACGGTTTTTGGGCTTTTTGCCGACGCGCAAGCCGCCCACGTCGCACAACAGACCCTGCGTGCCTCCTACCCAATGTGTTGGACTACCTCATTTGCGCAATATATCTAATTGATTTCCATAAAAAACGGGGGCTTTTAGAAAAAAAACGACTTTTTTTTAAAAATCCCTGTTGACAAAAGAGGCCTCATTTGCTATACTGCGCTCATTCTTTTTTCACATGAGTCGCTTGCGACAAACTGAAAAAGACCGTTCTCTGCCTGATGGTGTAATGGCAGCACACGGGCCTTTGACGCCCATAGTCATGGTTCGAATCCATGTCGGGCAACCATTCTTCAATAGAAGATGTTTGCTTTAAGAGAATGTACAAAACCGCAGAGCTCGCAAGGCCCTGCGTTTTTTGTTTATCCATACTACTGTGCGGAGGATCGAGATGAAGGTTTTACATTCTGCAGATTGGCATTTAGGTGCGCAGCTTTGTACGCAGAGTCGTTTTGATGAAATGCAGCAATTCTTAGCGTGGCTACTTGAGACTATCACCACCGATCAGATTGACGTGCTCATAATTGCAGGCGACCTCTTTGATACGCCTACACCGAGCAACCAAGCGCAGTCCATCTACTTTTCTTTTTTAAAGGCATTGCTCTCGACATCTTGTCGTCATGTGGTCATCATCGCCGGCAATCATGATTCTCCGACCTTTATCAATGCTCCTAAGGCACTCCTCGAAACCCTCTCTATCCACGTCATCGGCTCAGCCCCCGCAAAGGGCATTGACGAGGCGGCCGACCCTAGCTCGCTCATCTTGCCTCTCAAAAACGATCAGGGCGAGGTTGAGCTCATTGTGGCGGCTGTGCCCTATTTACGCGATCGCGATGTGCGCACGCTTGAATTGGGCGAATCCCTCGATGAGCGTACCACACGCTTTACTCATGGGATCCAAGACTTTTATGGGCGCTGTGCGACAATCGCCGAAGCCATCGCCAGTACCCTCCCCCAGCGTGTGCCGATTGTTGCGACAGGTCATCTATTTGCAACTGCAGCTCAATTATCAACTGACGAGAGCAACCGCCAACATATCGTAGGGCTCTTAGGCAATATCTCCGCGGATATATTCCCAGAGACCTTTGATTATGTGGCATTGGGGCACCTGCATGTGCCACAACAGATCGGGATGCGACCGTGGATCCGCTATGCAGGATCACCTCTTGCTCTCAACTTTGGTGAAGCTCAAGAAAAGAAGTCTGTGGTGATCGTGGACTTTACTGCAAATGATCGCACCATTACCACCAAAGCGATCCCAACCTTTAGGCCACTTGTCAAGATTACGGGGTCCCTCCCCGAAATCAAGTCTGCCCTCGAGGCGCTACCTCTATCACCCCTACAGACTTGGGTACAAGTGATCTACACGGGCGATGAGCCGATTCACGATTTACGTGCACAAATCGAGGCCTACGCCACGAATCAGCCCTTTCTCATTTGCCAAATCATCAACCCGCTCGCTACGCCACGCCTATTTAGACAAGCAGGCCAACTCGAATCGCTTCAAACGCTTTCGCATGAGATGGTCTTTGAGCGATGCCTCGACGCTCATCAACTCCCCGAAGAGCAACGTCCAGCACTGAGAGCCACCTATCACCAGCTCTATGATCGCCTCCAACAACAGGATCCACGAGCCAACCAGGAGTCCCGCCATGAAAATTGAGCAGATTCACTTCGCAAATATCAATTCTCTCCTAGGTGAGTGGACGGTCGATCTCACGGATCCTGCGTATCTCAATTCGGGGATCTTTCTCATTACTGGACCCACGGGCGCAGGCAAGTCGACCCTCTTAGATGCGCTCTCTCTGGCTCTCTATGGGAGGACGCCACGCATCGATTCTCTCTCAACCTCAACCAATGAAATCATGTCGCGACAAGCGGCGAGCTGTTTTGCAGAGGTGATCTTCTCGACTGCAAAGGGGCGTTTCTTGGCTTGCTGGTCTCAAAAACGCACCAAGCGCGGGCAGATGCCCTTTCAGCAACCGACCCACACATTAGACGCAGTCATCGACACGAAGCGCACCACACTGACCGACAAGATGCGCGCCACAGCAGACCGCATCAAAGTCGAAACCGGTATGGACTTCGAGCAATTTACCCGATCCATGCTCTTGGCGCAAGGAGCCTTTGCGGCCTTTTTGCAAGCCAGCTCAGACAAACGCGCCCCCATTCTCGAGCAAATCACCGGCACGCAAATCTATTCACAAATCTCAATCCAGTGCCATGAAAAGCTCCGTGAAGAGAAGTCTACCCTCGCATCTTTAGAGCAAGACTTGTCGGCCATCCACCTCCTCTCTCCAGAAGAATTAGCCGCGCAATCGGCAGAGAAGCAATCCCTCGCCAAATCTCACCAGGCCTCGACCTCCCAAAGCCACCAGCTCGCAACCGCAATCGACACCCTCGAACAACTTGATAAAATGACCAAGCAGGTTCAGACATTCGAATCGCAAAGCCTCTCACTCAAGCAGCAGCTGAAAGACTTTGCCCCCCAACAAACCCGTCTCAAACGCGCCTTAGAAGCCCTCGAATTAGCCCCCGCACTCCTGCCGCTCAAGCAGGCTAGAGAAGCCCTGCGCAATCAGACCGAGCAGATAATCCCCGCTCTCCACGCCAAGCAATCTGCGACAGACAAACGTGCCACAAAAAGCCGAGAGTCCCTCTCTGCTCTTGCCGCCCAAATGACGACCGCAACCCAAGCACGCACCGCCGCAGAAAAGACCAAAAGCGCTACCACAGCTGCCAAGCAAGCGTTAGACGGCCACCGATCTACCTTACTCCAAGGCCAAACCCTTGCCCAGCTCCAAGCGCGCATCAACGACATCGATGCCGCTCTCAAAGCCTCACAAGACCTCGCCAACATCGACCAAGAGATCCGCCACTCGACAACAACAATCGAGACGCTCTCCAACCAACTCTCTCAAGCAGAAAAGCTGACACAATCGACACAAAATACAGCCAATCAAGCCGCGGCTCTCCTGGAAGCGTTAGAACAAAAACGCCTCCTCTCTGCGCAAATCCTCGACCTCAGCGAGCTACGCGACAAGCTCCGCACAGGTGAAGCGTGTCCGCTCTGTGGTGCCACAGACCATCCTTGGGCCGTGCAAACACCCCCCCCTCAACTGTCGACCATCGAAAAAGAACTCGCCCAACAAAAGCACGCCCTCGCCCAATTTAATCAAGACGCCACCGCAGCTCGCCAAGCCGAAACGCGTCTAGCGACCCTCTGCGACACCCAGCGCCAATCCCTCTCCGAGAAAACGGCCAAGCGCACTGCATTAGCAACCACGGTGGAGGCTTTTCCTGAGTCGTACGAATGCTACCTCGCAGAAAAGGCCACCCTGACAGAGACCTTTCGGGCGTTGGACGAGCTCGACAAAAAGCTCCTCGCGGCAAACCAATCCATGGCTCTCGCTGAGTCACGCCATGCTCAAGCTCTTAAGACCGAGCAAGACATCCACGCACAACAAGCTGCCCTCCTAGCCGAAATCTCCGCATTGGATGGTCGCATTGACGAGCTCAAGCGAGAGATCAAAGATGCCTCCGCTCGCCAAACGACTCTCAGCGCCGAGGTCGACCTCTGCCAGACTGCCTTCTTAAAGCAAGTGACTGGACGGGGTTTTACAGACGAGGCCGATTACCTCGCAGCGCACCTCTCCGAAGCAGACCGCAAAAGTCTCACCCAGGCCGCAGCCAAGCTCAATGAGGCGATCACCCACAATCAAGCCCAACTCACCCTCTCTAATCAAGCTCTCCAGCTTCTCTTGCAGCACCCCCAACCGACCGAAACCCTCGACGTTTTGACGCTCAAGCGCAAGGACGTGGAGACACAAATCCAAGCCATCTTGCAGCGCCAAGGTGCCATTGAGCAAATCATGACGGAGGACGCCCAGGCTCGAGCACTGGCCAGCAGTCAGCTCGCCCTCATCGACAAGCAGCGTGCGGTTTGCGCACAATGGGAAGCACTCGACCACTACATTGGATCGGCCGATGGTAAGGTCTATCGTAACTTTGTCCAGGGGCTCACCTTTGACTACCTCATCACACAAGCCAACCACGAGCTCCACAAAATGTCCGATCGATACCTCTTGATCCGACACGATCCTCTCTCTCAGGGTAACCCATCACGCCTTGCTGCCTCACAACACCTCGAGCTAAACCTCATCGATGCCTATCAAGCGGGAGAAGTGCGCTCCACCAAGAATCTTTCTGGTGGGGAAAGTTTTATCGTCAGTCTGGCGCTCGCGCTGGCACTCTCTAATTTGTCTAGCCAACAGGCGTCGATCGATTCGCTCTTCTTGGATGAGGGGTTTGGCACGCTCGATCAGGCGTTGCTTGAGACTGCGCTTGCGACCTTGGCCACGCTCAATCAAACAGGCAAGATGATTGGCATCATCTCCCACGTGCCCGCGCTCAAAGAGGCCATCCCCACACAGATAGGCGTTGTTCCGGCACCCAATGGACATAGCTCCTTAACCGGTCCAGGCATTACGGCCCACTAAGCCCTCACAATCCACCAAATTTGACGCATTGTGGTTGACAAATCACCCTGCCTTGTGCTACTATGCCGCCCTTTCATACACAAATAAAGGTTCATCTATGGCTCATTCACTATTCAAAGCCTCTCTCTTTTGCTGTCTCGCTTTCCTCGCTTCATGGGGATGGGGTGCAGCGGTTAACTGTTTTCAAACGACCGCCGTCTTTTATCGCGGTTTAACTGAGCAGCCAATCCTCGGTGCCACTGTGAGTGATTCGTGGAATGGTGATCTTTGGACGATCACCTTTGAGCTGAGTGAGGACACCCCGCTCGAAGCGGTTAGCAATTTCAAACTCTACGCCACAAGCAGCAAGACCTTTATTCCTTCTGCCAAGGGTCGTTTGATTGGCAAGCTGATTCAAAATGGTCGTACCTTGTCCATCGCTAAAGAGACCCCAGGTGTCAATCGTTACATCTCGGTCACCAGCAAAGAGACCCTGTGGCTCGTTGGTGACGTTGCGCCCCTGGCCACGCCCGATGCGCCCATTGATGCCAAGCTCACCAAGCTCGCTATTGATGGTGCCGACTTCCCCACGGTCAACAGTGGCGATCCGGCGGGTGCGGGTGAGGTTTTTCCCTTTGCCTATCGCGTTCTGGCCTACTGGCGAGCCACTCATCAAGGGTCACTCTCTGCGGACAAGTTACGGGCTTTCACCGACATTGTCTTCTTCCAATTGGGACTCAACAACGAGGGTGTCGTCAACATCCCTCTAGACTTCAAGGAGTTGGTCGCCAAGACCAAAGCGTTGCGGGATGAGCAGGACATCAAGGTTAACCTCATCGCAGGCATCGCCCATTGCAAAGACCAATTTGTAGCCTTTTCTGGAGATCCCGCCAAACGCGCCACCTTTATACGTACGCTCGTTGAGGTCGTGCGTGAGCTCGAGCTCGATGGTGTTGACATCGACTGGGAGTATCCCGAAAACGCCACCGAATGGGCCTACTATGAGGTGCTCATTCGCGAGCTCAAGCCTGCGCTCTTTCCCGCGCAGCTCTCCATCGCCATCAGTGGCTGGAACAACACCCCCAAAGCCCTCGCCCAGCAGCTCGATTTCATGAACATGATGAGCTACGACAGCCAATCTACAGACGGCCATTCCCCCCTGTGGCTCATGACGAACGACATCACCTCAGCCCATGACACAAGCGGCCTACCCTACGCCAAGATCGTCTCAGGCCTGCCCGCCTACACCAACCTGATTGGATCTTGCGCCCGCCAATATGGCTGGAGCAATGTCGTCAACGACCTTGGCGCGATCATCTTTAACAGTAGCCCATTCATCGAGAATTGGCATGGACACAGCAAGCATTCCTATAATCCGTTGCCCATGATCACCCAAAAGTGTAACCACTTGCTCGCCAATCGTCGAGGCGGTGCCATGGTTTGGGCGGCCGATACTGATGTTAGCTACAACCACCAGCTTAATGGCAAGGATGCGTCCTTTGTCAAGCATCTGGCCAAGGTGTACCCCAAGGCACCCCTTGGAGAACACCTCACCGTGACCACGGCAGCCGACTGGGCGCAAATTGCGCACAATGAGCAGATCACCCTCGCAGCCGACATTACCCTCACGGCAGCCGACGTGCGTCCGCAAACGTTTTCTGGTCACCTCGATGGCCAAGGTCACACCATCACCATCACAGGTGGCGGTGCAGCCATCAAAACGGTCACCGGTCCTGCGTCCATCACCAATCTCAACGTGGTCGTGCCAGAAGGCGCCACCCTTCGCGACGGTCAAATCGGCGCATTGGCAGGCGATCTCTGGGCACCAGCCAATACCTCGCTCCTCATTGAGAACAGCACAGCAACCATCGGTGCCACCATTCAGTCCACCAGCGACGCAGGTCGCGTGGGCGGATTCGTTGGGCACAGCAACATTGGTAGCGAAGGCGCCAGCATCACCATTCGTCACTGTGCGGTTAAGCTGTTGAGCACAGCCAAGCTCATCTCCTCTGACGGTACCCACCCAGCGGTTGGCGGTTTTCTTGGCAATGACAACAGTGGTAACCGTTATCAAGGCAATAGCGTAACTTGCCAAGCAGGTGTCACCCTCCAAGCACCAGCAGGGAAGCCTTTGAGCGCATTTGTTGGGCAAATCGGGTGGGGTCAAACCGCCGACCTCTCTGGCAACTATGTCGCCTACCCCAAGACCGCGGTTGGTACGATTCCTCTCTGGGGCTGCAATTCCCTCACCTACGCCATTGGCAAGCCCCATGCCGCGACACGCACCGCCCCCGTCACCTTTACAGAGGGCAAAAGTGGTGCGGTCTTTACCCTCGACTTACCCATCGTCGTCACCCAACAAGGCCTCCAGCTCTTTTTTAAGTAGGAGGCGGAGGCTCGCCTCCGAGAACGGCCTGCGGCCTTTTGGCACGGCCACTGCGCTCCCTATAGGTGGCGGCTACGCCGCGGGTCTGCCAGGTTATCTCTCGCAGAGTGCGCAGAGGACGCAGAGCGGTTGCAGCGTGGGGCGCGAGTCATGAACCTTTTTTTGGGTAAAGCGAGGCGATTGTGCTTGACATTTTAGCGTCTATCCGTCATAATAATAGGCGATTTTAACACAAAAAGGAGAAAACAAATGAGTTGTCCCTATGCTTGCTCGAGCGAAGTCGAGCGTATGACCACCGTAGCCAAGGGTGCCAATCACCCACCAGCCCCTATTCCTGAAGAAGGCAAGTGGGTCAAGGCTACACAAACCTCTGATATTTCTGGCCTCACCCACGGTGTCGGCTGGTGCGCACCTCAACAAGGTGCTTGCAAGCTTACGCTAAATGTCAAAGACGGCGTGATCCAAGAAGCTCTCGTCGAAACCATCGGCTGCTCTGGCATGACCCACTCTGCTGCTATGGCTGCAGAAGTCCTTCCTGGCAAAACCATCCAAGAAGCCCTCAATACTGACCTTGTTTGCGACGCCATCAATACGGCAATGCGCGAACTCTTCTTGCAAATCGTCTACGGACGTACCCAAAGCGCATTCTCCGAAGGTGGCTTGCCAATCGGCGCTGGCCTCGAAGATTTGGGCAAGGGGTTGCGTTCTCAAGTCGGCACCATGTATTCCACTAAGGAAAAGGGTGTCCGCTACCTCGAAATGGCTGAAGGCTATGTCAACAAGATCTTCTTGGACAAAAACAACGAAGTCTGCGGTTATGAATTCGTGCATATGGGCCGCTTCATGGACGCCGTCAAAAAGGGCACCGAAGCCAATGCCGCTCTCGCAGCATGCACTGGCACCTATGGTCGCGTAACTGAAGAACAAGGCGCTGTCAAGTCAATTGACCCCCGTCACGAATAAGGAGAAATAGATTATGGCACTGTTTGAAAGTTATGAACGTCGCGAAAAGCAAATCCTCGCTGTTTTGGCCAACTATGGCATCAACTCAGTCGAAGAATGCCGCGAAATCTGCAAGGCTAAGGGTTTTGATCCTTACCAAATCACCGAAGACATCCAAAAGATCTGCTTTGAAAATGCAAAGTGGGCTTATGTTGTCGGTGCTGCTATCGCCATCAAAAAGGGTTGCACCAAGGCAGCTGACGCTGCTGAAGCAATCGGTGAAGGCCTCCAAGCATTTTGTATCCCTGGCTCTGTCGCTGACGACCGCAAGGTTGGTATCGGCCACGGTAACCTCGGCGCAATGTTGCTCCGTGAAGAAACCAAGTGCTTCTGCTTCTTGGCTGGTCACGAATCATTCGCTGCTGCTGAAGGCGCAATTGGTATCGCTCTGAAGGCAAACAAAGTCCGCACCGAGCCTCTCAAGGTTTGCTTGAATGGCTTGGGCAAGGATGCAGCTTACATCATCAGCCGTATCAATGGCTTCACTTACTGCGAAACCGAATTCGACTACTACACTGGTAAGTTGACCATCCTCAAGGAAATCGCTTTCTCTGATGGTCCTCGTGCAAAGGTCCGTTGCTACGGGTCTGACGATGTCCGTGAAGGCGTTGCTGTCATGTGGCAAGAAGGCGTGGATGTCTCCATCACGGGTAACTCCACCAACCCTACCCGCTTCCAGCACCCTGTCGCAGGCACCTATAAGAAGGAATGCATGCTCGCTGGTAAGAAGTACTTCTCTGTCGCTTCTGGCGGCGGTACTGGCCGTACTTTGCACCCCGATAACATGGCTGCAGGTCCTGCATCCTATGGTATGACCGACACCCTCGGCCGCATGCACTCTGATGCCCAATTTGCGGGTTCATCATCTGTGCCTGCTCACGTGGAAATGATGGGTCTTATCGGCATGGGCAACAACCCCATGGTCGGCGCAACTGTCGCTGTCGCAGTGGCTGTTGAAGAAGCCAGCAAGTAAGTCTACTCGCTAAGCACATCAAAAAGGTCGTGGTTTTACCACGACCTTTTTTTGGTACGTCCGACATGGTTATAGTACTGACGTGAAAGTCGTCAAATCACCCTGTTAAGAGG
>CAYZIC010000070.1:0-12204 GCA_964478335.1 uncultured Lentisphaeraceae bacterium
CTTGAGCGACCGAGCCGCAGGCGACCGAGCGATCAGCCCCCAGTTCCCCTGAGCCCGCCCACACCCTCAGCCATCCCCTGAGCCTGGCCGAGCCCTGAGCCTGGCCGAGCGGTCGGCTTGCTTGCCTTATAGCGGCGAAGCAGCCGCCACTTGCCCTTTTTTTGGGTGTTTCGTGAAGTTGGGGCTTGCTATTGAGGGGTTTTTGTGCTATTTTAAGAGCGTTTTATTTACTATATTGTATGCGGGGTCTCTTTTGGGGGGCTTTGTGTGCGTTGTTTTGGAGTGGTGCGAACCTATGAAGTTATTTAATTTTTCTCCTATTACGCAGAAGCGTCTTGCGCGTTTTCGTGCGAGTCGTGTGGCTTACGGTTCTTTGAAGCTATTGGTTGTGCTGTACATTTTGAGTCTTTTTGCCGAGGTGCTGTGCAATAGTCGCCCGCTTTATATGAGGTATAATGGAGAGCATCTCTTTCCCTTTTTGGAGAATTTGGTACCAGAGGCGATTATTGCAGATACGGGGTTGGTGCAGATCAACTATCGTGATTTTGTGAAGACACCCGCCTTTACTAAGAACGCCTCCAACCGAGTGGTCTTTGCGCCGATCCCTTATGGTCCTGACGAAGTGCTCGACACGCAGGACTTGGAGCGTGCGAAGGAGGTAACGGTCTCCTTGGTGCCGCAGCAGCCGATTGGGCGCTTTAACTTGACGGCAGATGGTCGTGTGGTGCGTGAGGATGGGTGCGAACAGTTTTTTCCCGGGATGGCTATTGGGTCTGACAAGGTTACGCTGACGGATCTCTTTGCGCCAGATGCAGGTTTGCAGGGTGCGATTGCGACGCGTTTGTCAGGAGCCGAGGCAGGGGTGGAGACCTTTGTGGTCAAGCCATCTGCTGGTCGGAGCTTTAAGTGGGAGTCGATGATGGTGCGGTTGTCTGCACAGGCCGCCGGTGCTGCGCGGGGTGATATCCGTGTGAATCTGTCGTTGTCGAATGACTTTATTGCGAGTCAGCACTATACCTTTGTGCGGGTGAATCCTGGTGAATCGGCCTCGGCAGTGCGCCTCAAAGAGCCTGTGCAGGGTCGCGTATTGGCTCCGGGCTTTTATGATGCGCTTGCTGGCTATGCGCAGCGGGGCTTTGTGAAGAATCTTTTTGCGGCGGATCGTCTCTTTTATACCGATCCCGATACGGGTGTGGTCTATGCGGTGCGCACGACGAATAACATCCGTTATCCCTTTCCTCCGACGAGCTTGCACTTGATGGGGCTTGATGGCTCGGGGCGTGATATTTTTGCACGCATCGTGTATGGGATGCGTATGTCGCTGAGCTTTGGTTTGTTGCTCTCGACGTGGGCGGTATTACTGGGTGTGATCATTGGTGCGATCCAGGGCTTTTTTGGTGGCAAGGTTGATATTGCGGTGCAGCGCTTTACGGAGATTTGGAGTGCGATGCCCTTCTTGTATGTGATGATTTTGGTTGGTGCGGTCTTTGGTAGGAGCTTTTTCCTCTTGCTCTTTTGCTATGGACTCTTTAACTGGATTGGTATGTCGGCGTATATGCGCGGTGAGTTTTACCGTTTGCGTAATCGTCCCTTTGTCGATGCGGCGCGTTGTCAGGGGTTGAGCAATGTGCGGATTATTTTTCGTCACATTTTGCCGAATGCGCTGACGCCGATTGTGACGCTCTTTCCCTTTAATTTGGTTGGAGCGATCAGTCTCTTGGTGGCGCTGGACTTTTTGGGCTTTGGCTTGCCGCCTTTGACGCCGAGCTGGGGTGAATTACTCCAGCAGGCTCAGACGTATCGCTGGGCATGGTGGCTGATTTTGTTCCCCTCAGGGGCGATCTTTACGGTGATGTTTTTAACCGTCATGATTGGCGAAGGCGTGCGCAATGCCTTTGACCCGAAACCCTATTCACGAATGGAGTAGCGCGAATGTCTACAGAAACCCCTTTGCTTGAGGTGCGCAACCTCACCATCTCTTTTGTTAATGATCAGCAGGTTGCGGTAACGACGGTGCAAGATGTGACCTATACGCTCAATCGCGGGGAAATTCTCTGCATTGTGGGCGAGTCCGGCTGCGGTAAGTCGGTATCGTCGATGTGCATTCCGCGGTTATTGCCCTCACCGCCCTCGCAGGTGGATCGTGGACAGATCCTCTTTGAGGGGGTCGACTTGCTCCAATTGCCGATCGAGCAGATGAGACAATTCCGCGGGAAACGCATCGGCGTGATCTTTCAGGATCCGATGACGGCGTTGTCACCGCTGGTTAAGATTGGCGATCAGATGATCGAGGCGCTCAACCTGCACTTTGACCTCTCGGCAGATGAGGCCTACGCCAAGTCTGTGGACTGGCTCGCCAAGGTCGGCATCCCCGAACCCGAGCTACGGATGAAAGCATACCCCTACGAATTGTCCGGCGGTATGCAGCAGCGCGTCATGATCGCCATGTGCTTGATCTTGGAGCCCGATTTGATTATTGCCGACGAACCCACCACGGCACTTGACGTGACGATTCAGGCGCAAGTCTTGGACTTGATGTTGCAATTGCACCAGAAGAATACCGGCATGATCTTTATTACCCATGATATGGGTGTGGTGTACAAGATGGCCACCCGCGTGGCGGTGATGTACGCAGGGCAAATCGTCGAATTGGCCCCTGCTGAGGATTTCTTTAGATGCCCCATGCATCCCTATGCCCGCGCCTTGCTCAAGGCATTGCCCTCGGCAGCAACCCGTGGCAAGAGCTTGATGTCCATCCCCGGCCAAGTGCCTGCACCAGGTGATTACCCTACGGGCTGTCGCTTCGCCGAACGCTGCCAAAGGCAGTGCGAGACCTGTCTCGGAGTCATGCCAGACTTGACCGACCGCACCGGCGCTGGCCACTTGGTGCGCTGCACTAATCTGATTTAGGATCTAAGCCATGGCTGATCGGTGCGAAGACTTTAATCTCATGGTTTCTGGCAAGGCTTACAACTCGGCAGGGCCTGAGCTCTTGGTGCTGCGCAACGCCGCCCGAACGGCCGCCCGCGCCTTTAATGACAGCGACCCCTGCGAACCCGATACGCGCCATGCCATTTTGCGTGGCGCAATTGCTCACTTAGGCTCAAATACGTTGGTCGAGCAGCCGATTCGCCTCGACTATGGTATCAACCTCTCCATTGGCGAGGGGACCTTCTTTAACTTTAATACGACCTTTTTGGACTGTGCACCCATTACGATTGGGAGCGGTGTCATGGTGGGACCCAATGTTTCATTCTTGACACCCCGCCATCCGCTTAAGGCAGCCCTTCGCCGCAAGCATACCTTGCCAACAGGCGAGGAGTGTTTCCTCGAAAGCGCCCACCCGATCGTGGTCGAGGATGATGTCTGGATCGCTGGTGATGTCACGATCTGTGGCGGTGTGACCATTGGTCACGGTGCGGTCATTGCTGCTGGCTCGGTCGTCACTCGCGATGTCCCGCCATTTGCCCTCGTCGCTGGCGTGCCAGCGCGCGTCGTGCGAATCATTGACCAAGATGAACCGCACGACGCCGACTTTGGTACCGATGGAGGGCTGGACTAATGGAAAAGCGCACCATTGGCGCACAAGCCCTGCGTCGCTATCCGCTCTACCTCCGTCAGCTGATCAATCTGCATGATGCCGGCGAAACCCACGCCTCGGCAGCCGCGCTGGCGCGTTTGCTTAAGTTTGACCCCATCCTTGTGCGCAAGGACCTCGCCCAAACGGGCCAACGCGGCACCCCGCGCATTGGCTTTGAATTGAGTGGCCTGATTGCCGAGCTCGAATCGATCCTCGGCGTGGGCGAGGATATTACCGCGGTCCTGGTTGGCTGCGGTAAGCTCGGCTCTGCGCTCCTCAACTACCCTGGATTCCCCAAGCAGGGCCTGCGCATTGTTGCGGCATTTGATGCGAAGCCCGAACGCTGCGACCTGATCATCGATGGTACGCCAGTCTTTCCCGTCAATACCCTGGTCGAGACGATGATGCGCATTGGCGTGCAGATTGGTATTTTGACCGTGCCAGCAGAGCAGGCGCAGCGTGTGGCGGATCTGATGATTATTGCTGGCGTCAAGGCGATTTGGAACTTCACCCCCACGCAAATCGTTGTGCCCGATGAGATTATCGTCAAGCGAGAAGACCTCGCCGTCGGTTTGGCGTTGCTCATTCATCGATTAACAGGAGAATAAAGATGATCTTTGCACTCTACAAATACCTCATGTGGTTCATGATGCCCCTGACCATTTTATTGATTGCGGTCATTGGTGGTGGCATTTACGTGCTCAGGCAACCCGGCAAGTGGAATCGTTACGTCGGCGGAATCCTCCTCATCGCAGGGCTGATTGGCTTTGTGGGCTCTTCGCCCTATTTGACCTATTACCTTGGGCCTAGCCTCGAAATGCGCTATCTGGTCTTTCCCTCCAACCTCGCCCCCAAGGCCGATGCGATTGTTGTGCTCGGTGGCGGTGTCGGTGGTGTGACCAAAAACGTCCCTATCCCAGAGCTCTACAGCGGTGGTGATCGATGTGTCCATGCCGCGCGTCTCTATCATGCAGGCAAGGCTCCGATCATTATCCCCACGGGCGCTGGCGCTAAAGAACAAGAACTCCCGCTTTTGCGTTCGCTACTTATCCCCCAAGATGCCATTGTACTCGAGGCTAAAAGCCGCGATACCGAGGAGAATGCTCGCTTTACCCTCGAGCTCCTCAAGAAGCGCGGTGCCAAGAAGTGCCTGTTGGTGACCTCTTCGTGGCATCTGCCTCGCGCCATGCTCCTCTTTAAGAACGACACCATCGAGATCATTCCCGCCGGGTGTGACTTTGAATCCTCCATGATGGTCGACCGCTGGGACCGCATGCCGATGTGGCAAAAGCTTCCCTCGAGCGATGCACTCAATCGCAATGCTGCTTTAATTAAAGAATACATCGCACTGACCTTTTACCGCCTCTTTAAGGGTAAGGGAGCCTAGTCTATGCGGACCTTTTTGTCGCCACCTTATCTGAATGGCCAGACCGAACAATCCTTAATGGCTGAGGTCTTCGCCTCGAATTACATCGCTCCCTGTGGGCCGATGGTCGATCAATTCGAGACGGAGTTTGCTCGTGGTCACGGCTTCAGTCGCGGTTTGGCGACCACAGGTGCCTCGATGGCTCTCACGCTGATCTATCGTCATCTGGGCGTTGGCCCCGGTGATGTGGTCATCTGCGCCGATTTGACCTTTGTTGCCTCCATTGCCCCCGCCGTGACCATGGGTGCGCAGCCCGTCTTTGTCGATTGTGAGGCGCAGAGCTGGACGCTGGATCCGGTGCTTCTCCAAGCAGCCCTCCAAGCCTATCCTCAGGCCAAGGCTGTCGTGGCTGTCGACCTCTATGGGCAAACCTGTGACTATGATGCCCTTGATGCGATTTGTCAAGCTGCGGGCGTGCCACTGATCATCGATGCCGCTGAATCGGTCGGCGCAACCTACCGAGGCCGCCCCGCTGGCGCGGCAGGCTACGCTGCGGTCTATTCTTTTAATGGTAATAAGATCATCACCAGCGGCGGTGGCGGTATGCTCCTGTCGCATGACCAAGCACTCATGGATGATGCGCGCAATCTGTCCATGCAAGCGCGCGAACCCCTCCCGTGGTATGAACATACCCGCGTGGGGTACAACTGTCGTATGAGCAATGTCATTGCCGCAATCGGCCTGGGGCAGTATCGCCATTTAGAGCAAGCAGTCGCTGACAAACGCCGCATCTATGATACCTGGCAGCGCCTTTTTGCCGATTTGCCCGTGACCCTGATGCCCGAAGCCCCTTGGGGCATTTCGACCCACTGGCTAACCGTCATTCTCCTGCCCCAAGGCATCGAGCCCATGGCCTGCGTGCAGGCTCTCGATGCGATTGATATCGAGGCTCGCCCCCTTTGGAAGCCAATGCACTTGCAGCCTTGTTTCTGCGAAGCACCTTGCTTTGGCGGCGCTGTGAGTGAAACCCTTTTTGCTACGGGCCTTTGTCTCCCATCAGGCCGTAGCCTAGACGAGGCGACCATGGTGGTCGTCGTGAATACCTTAAAGGCCATCCTTCAGGATGGCGAATCGTTGACAGAAAGTGACACCTAATCCCATGACGCAATTCATTCACACGGTCATGCAATCGCAACTCACCATTTTGGTGGGGACCTTTTTCTTAACGTTATTCACCTCTCTTATCGCAACACCATGGGTGATACGCTTGGTGACGGCATGGGGCATGGTTGACAAGCCAGATCCACGCCGTGTCAATAAAAAGCCGATCCCGCGCGGAGGGGGCTTGGCTGTCTATATCGCTGCGATGGTGGGGATGTTTTTTTGCTTTTATCTCTTGCCTGGCGCACGCAATATCGAGAATGAATTGCACATTGTGACCTATGCTATCAGTGTGTCTGCGATTTGCTTGCTTGGCTTTATTGATGATAAGTTTGATATGCGCGCTTCAGTCAAGCTTTTAGGACAGATCGTGATTGCGATATTTGTCGTCTATCGAGGGATCCATGTGACCTTTCCCGAAGCATTTGGCTGGGCCAATACGCCGTGGATCTATGGACCACTGACGGTGATTTGGATTGTGGGGCTGATCAATGCTTTTAACCTCATTGATGGCCTTGATGGTCTATCGAGCGGGGTGACGTTGATCGCTTGTATTGGCTTGGCGGGCACCACCCTTATTCGCACCCATTCGCTCGTGATGATTGCTCCCTATATCATTCTGATTGGTGCGTTACTGGGCTTTTTGCGGTACAATTATAACCCCGCCTCGATCTTTTTGGGCGATACCGGCAGTATGTATTTGGGCTTGCTGATGGCCACACTCCCCTTGGTGCACCAGTCGACAGACACCTTTGTGGTCTCCATCTTTGTGCCGTTGCTCTGTATGGGGGTGCCGATTTTTGACACGTTGCTTGCTATCTTTCGCCGTACGCTGAGAGGATTTTTGTCTAAAGTGCAGACTGGTAAGCTCGATACCAAGGTGATGACGGCTGATGCCGACCATATGCACCATCGCCTCTTACGCAAGTATGAGGGCAATCAAAAGAAGGCCGTCGGCTTCCTCTATCTCTTGACGGGACTCTTTGTCTTTACCGCTTTTTGCTTTGCGCTCGCTGAGGATCGTGTTGTGGCGATCTTTTTGGCGGCATTTGTGTTTTTTTCCTTTGTCTTTGTGCGGTATCTCAATGATGTGGAGCTGTGGGATATTGGTCAGCTCTCCTTTTATATGGAGGATCATGTAGTCTCGCGTCGCTTCATGATGCCAGTCTACATGATTATTGATGGTACGATGCTCTTTTGCTTATTGTCTCTTGGTCTGGCAATAACCAAAGCCCCTCTTAGCTCGATCTATATGATTCCCTTTTATATGGTGTCGATGGCTGGTCTCTTTGTCGCATTTGTTCTCTTTGGTATCTATAAAATGACTTGGACACGCCCGTCAGCATTTGACCAAATGCGATTGCTTGTGGCGATCTTTTTTGGCGTGCTGATTGTTGCGGTGGTGCTCTTTTTTGTGCCAGTGGACTTTGACCCCATGCACTATCGCGCACTGGCCTTTGCAGGTATGGCATTTCCCTTGACGACATTCTTTGTGCGTGTCATTAAGGACTTTTTGTCGCAAGCGAGTGTTACCCTCGAGCATAAGCGGTTACGGACTCGCTCGCAGAGTGATTCGTCCATCGCTCGTACCGCGATCTATGGGGGTGGGAGTCACTTGCATGCCTATCGCTTAATGTATGCCTTTAACTTCACTCACAATAATCAAGCACTCATTGCCGCTTTTGATGATGATAAGCATCTGTGGGGCTTGCAATTTAATACGGTGTCGATTATGGGCGGACTCGATCATCTCAAGCGTCATGCCCAGAAGCTCGGAATCACTCGCATCGTGCTGACGATGCCCGCGCTCAAACCGAGCAATGCAAAAGAGCTCTTGGACTTTGCCAAGGAGCACGAGATTGAGGTTGTGCAATTTGCGATGACCGAAGAGGTCGTTTTGTCAGCAACGAATGATCCCGTAGATCCCACCCCCATTTCGATGACTAACTAGGACTATAGACTATGGCTTATTCACATCTCTTTCAGCTAATGATCCAGTCGGTGCCGCTTATGGTTGCGCTCTGCTTTTTGGCGGGCTTTGTCATTTGCTGGCTTTTGGTTCCTATGATTCGCAAGCTTGCCATCTCGGTCGACATCGTCGACCAACGTCAAGACAACAGCGCAGAGCCTCGTCTCGTGCCGCGAGGCGGTGGGGTGGCGATCGCATTGGCGATCTTTGTTGCCTCATGGTTTGGCTATTTTATTGTGCCTGGCTTTAAAGAATCGATTTGGTTTAATTATGCGATCGTTTTCACTGTGGCCAAGGTGATGGTCGTCCTCTTGGGATTGGTTGATGATGTTTTTGGGCTCAAGCGTTGGGTGAAGATCATCTTTGAGGCATTGATTGCGGTCTACTTTATCCAACACGATGTCTATTTGACAATTTCTGGCGTAGCTTGGACGCAGCTCCCACTCTTTTACTATCCCGCGACGATACTTTGGATTGTGGGGATGATGAATGCCTTTGAGCTGATTGATGGTCTCGATGGGTTGGCGACAGGGTTGGCCTCGATTAGTTGCCTGGGGATGGTTGGTGCGCTCCTGGTCTCAGGGTGCTCACTTGTCGTGGTGACACCTTATATCATTGGCGCAAGTGCACTCTTGGCCTTTTTGCAATTTAATAAATATCCCGCCTCAATCTCTTTAGGGAGTATCGGGAGTCTCTACATTGGGCAAACTCTTGCTGCGGTGCCTTTGGTGACTCAGTCTCAGGGCGTGGTCACCCTCTCGCTCTTGATCCCTGTTTTGTGTGCGGGCATTCCGCTGCTCGAGACGCTGTTGACATTGATTCGCCGAAGTATCGAGGCGTGGAAACAGTCCCTCCTCGGCCAAAAGACCATTCCCGAAGCGATCGATGATACCGAGCACATCGATCTGCGCGTGATGCGGCATTTTGAGGGTAATCCCCGTAAGGCCGTTTACTTCTTGTACTTGCTTGCCATGATCTTTGTATGTGGCGGGATCTTGGGAGCCTTTTATCACAACAGTCTCTTGGCGGTATTTTTGATCGCCTTTAGCATCATCTCTTATGTCTACATCAAATATCTCAATAACACCGAGCTGTGGGATGTGGGGCAGATTTCGAATTACTTTGAGGTGCACTCGCTCTCTCGCCGCTTTACGACACCATTGGGGTTGATTTGGGATATTAGCTGGATCTTGGGGCTGATCACGTGGGGGCTCTTTTTGACTAAGACGTCGCTTAATGCGCCTTTTGTCGCTCCGATGCTCTTGATCCCCACGACGATTATCTTGGGGCTCTTGGCTTGCACCAAGGCCTATTCGTTGGTTTGGAATCGCGTCTCTGCTTATGAGCAGGTCAAAGTCGTCACGACCATTCAGGTCGGTACCTTATTCGCAGGAATCGTCCTCTACATGATGGATCTAGGCTTGGCTCCTAAGCACTACTATATGCTGGTGGGGGTCGCCTTTGTCTCTCCTGTGGCAATCGTATCGATCCGGTTAGTACGTATTGCCTTTGTCCAATTTGCGCTGACCTTGAGTAATCGCAATCTGATCCAACGCTCGGAGAGCGATGCTGGTATTACTCGCACGATCATCTATGGCGGCGGTCGTCACTTGAACGCCTATTTGATGGCAAAAGCATTTGACTTTGATATCAAAAATGAGTGCTTAATCGGTATCATTGATGACGACAAGAATCTATGCGGCTCAACAATCAAAGGCTTGCGTGTGATCGGTAATTATGTGCACTTTATGGAGCATTATGACGACTATCGCGCCACGCGTATTATCGTCACCCTCCCTAGCCTCGAAGGCAAGCGCTATCAATCGCTCTATGCCTTTGCTAAAAGTCATAACATCGAGATTGTTTCCTTTAGGATGAGCGAGCAATCTGTCCATGTCGTCAAGGAGCGACACATCAGCAAGGATTACTAAGATGATGGACTCTCTGACAGACTTACCTTACACAAAGCGCAGGCTCTTGCGCAGTTTGCACCTCTATGGCCGCCATCGATGGCGGGGCTAGATTTCTACCATTTCTATTTGCAATCTAGCACACAATGTGCTATAGTCCCCAACAACACTATTTGAAAGAATCAAACAATGACTAATTATTTAAAACACCTCCCCGACGCTGATGGCTTTTTTGGCCCCTATGGCGGAGCCTATGTCAATGACGACCTCAAAGCTGAGATGCACAATATCTACATGGCCTACCTTGAGATCAGCAAGTCTCATACCTTTATCCATGAGCTGCGCCAAATCCGCAAGCATTTCCAAGGCCGCCCAACCCCAGTCTACTACTGCAACAACCTCTCTGAGGAAATGCACGGGCGCATCTACCTCAAGCGTGAAGACCTCAACCACTCTGGCGCTCACAAGCTCAACCACTGCATGGGCGAAGGCCTCCTCGCTAAGTACATGGGTAAGAAAAAGCTCATCGCAGAAACTGGTGCCGGTCAGCATGGCGTGGCCTTGGCCACCGCTGCTGCCTACTTCGGCCTCGAGTGCGACATTTACATGGGCGAAGTCGATATCGCCAAGCAGCACCCCAATGTCTTGCGTATGAAGATGATGGGCGCCAACGTGATCCCTGTCACCCACGGCCTCAAGACGCTCAAAGAAGCCGTCGATAGCGCCTTTGAAGCCTACCTCAAAGACCCCGTCACGGCCATCTACTGCATCGGCTCGGTCCTCGGCCCTCACCCATTCCCCTTGATGGTGCGTGACTTCCAGCACGTTATCGGCCTCGAAGCGCGCGAACAATTCATCGAGATGACTGGCGAATTGCCTGACGCTGTCACCGCATGCGTCGGTGGCGGATCCAATGCGATGGGGATCTTCTCTGGCTTTATCGAAGACAAAGACGTCGAGCTCTATGGCGTCGAGCCTTTGGGCAAAGGCACTCGCCTCGGCGAACACGCCGCCTCGATCACCTATGGCGAGCCCGGTATCATGCACGGCTTTAACAGCATCATGCTCAAGGATGACAAGGGCGAGCCCGCGCCGGTCTATTCTGTAGCAAGTGGCCTCGACTACCCCTCCGTAGGCCCAGAACACGCCTACTGGCACGACAAAGGTCGCGTCAACTACGTGACCGCCGATGACACCGAGACCCTCAAGGCCTTTTATAAGCTCTGCCGTAGCGAGGGCATCATCCCCGCGCTCGAAAGCTCTCACGCCGTCGCACATGCCTTGCGCTATGCTCAAGAGCACCCACACAAGTCAATCTTGGTCAACTTGTCTGGACGCGGTGATAAGGATATCGACTATATCTACGAGAACTACGGCTTAGGAGAAAACCTCTAATGGCAGATACCACCCCTGGTGAACGTCTCCAAAATGTCTTGGCCAAGCGCGGCGTGGCATCACGCCGCGGCTCGGCTCAGCTCATTCAAGAGGGCAAAGTCACCGTCAATGGCGAGCTCGTCACGGAGCCTGGTGCGCGCGTCGAGCCTACCGATCGCATCAATGTCAGAGGCCGCCCCTTGCCCATGCAAGAGGAAAAGAAACGCACCTTTCTCTTCTACAAGCCGATCGATGTCGTTTGCTCGACCAATGGTCAAGGCGCAATCAGTGTCTGCAATTTCTTTAAGCAGTATCGCGAACGCCTCGTGCCCGTTGGTCGCCTCGACAAAGAGAGCGAAGGCCTCCTGCTCATGTCCAATGACGGCACCCTCATCAACTACATGACCCATCCCCGCTATGACCACGAAAAAGAATACGAGGTCACTGTCGATGGTCCTTGGGATCAACGCGTCTTGGCGGCTTTGCAAGAGCCTATGGAGATTGATGGCTACACAATTCGCCCTGTCAAGGTCGAAGTCATTAAATCGAGCCGCTATCGCCAAGTCTTGAGATTTTTCCTCAAAGAAGGCCGCAACCGCCAAATCCGCAAGATGTGCGAACAGGTCGAGCTCGATGTCATTCGCCTCAAGCGCGTGCGCCTTGGCCAGCTGACCATCGGCACGCTGCGTGCAGGCACCTTTAGAGAATTGACCGATGTCGAGGTCAAGGCTCTCATGAGCTAGGGCAGGGCGGCTCCGCCGCCCGCATCAAGCAGGGGCTCGCTCCGCTCGCCCGCATCAAGCATCAGGCATTAAGAGGCAGGTGCCCCGCCTCTAGCACCAAG
>CAYZIC010000071.1:0-11623 GCA_964478335.1 uncultured Lentisphaeraceae bacterium
ATCGGGGGGGGGGTGTTGCGTGCGAGTAAGTCGTATATGCAGTCCCAAAACCTGGAAATCGATGTGGGGAATTTTGCCGATCACATTGAGGAACAACTCGCTGAGAAGGTGGCTGCGGATATTCAAGAGAAGGAACCGCAATGGCGTGAAGCATCCTTGGCCAAGTCTGGGATTGAGGTGATCTTTAATGCGCAAGCTTTTGATATGAATAACCAGCCGATCTATTTGCCTCTGTATGATGGGACGAAGTTGGTGAATGAACGTGCTCCAGCAGGTTTGGCTGCGACTGTCGAGGTTGATGGGATTGCTAAGGGATCTGCCGCATGCACTGTGCGTCTCTCGCAAGGGATCCACAAGGTCCGGTTCTTCCGCACGGGCTACCAAGATGTGACGCTCCACATTGCTCCTCGTGAGGGGTTGGCTGTCTCGGTCAATATGGCGATGACGGAGGGTGAATATGAGCGCAATAAGGATATGCTGCGCTTTATGAATGATCTAACTAAGGATCGTGAGATTAGCCAGGCTAAGGCTGAGAAGCTCCGTGGTGAGGCGCAGCGTCTGCGTCAGTCGGGTATCCGTATCGATGCCAAGGAATTGCCTGAGGAAGTTGTTAATTTGGTGCGTTAATCACTGCGCTTAAAAGAAAGGTTCTTATTATGACATTAAAAAAATTACTTGCTGTGGCTCTGGTGGCCTGTTGTACGATGCCTCTTTTTGCACAAGCTTCTGCAAAGAAGTCTGTTGCGGTTGCCAAGGTGAGTCTGTTGTCATCGTTGGCTACTAGTAAGAAAAACATGGATGAGCTGAGTCAAGCTCGCACACTGGCTCAGTCTATTGATGGGCACATGATTACCGCAATTGTCGACTCTAAGAAGTTTAAGATCCTTGAGCGTTCGGCTGATTTGGCTACGCTCAAGGAGGAGAATGAGCTGGGGGCTTTTGCTGATGGTGAGATGGGAGCTGATCCTTTTAGTGGGTTTAAAAAAGCTGACTATCTCATCATTGTGCGCATTGAGAATTTTAACCACGCAATTGAGCCTGGGGTTTTTAATGGTATAACGCTCATTCGGCAGACGGTCAGTGTAGCTGCGCAAATGAAGGTTGTCGACCCTAAGACATCGGAGATTATTGAGGCCTCTACGATTCAAAAAAAGAAGATCTTTAATAGTCAAGCTGTCACAGGTGCTGATGCCTCTATGTATTTGCACAATGAACTGCCTAAAATGGCAAAAGAGATTGCGCAAGAGAGTGTGGCGCGCCTGACCTCTATTGCCTACCCAGCAAAAATCATTGATGTGGAGGATTCCTTTATCACGATCAATCGCGGTGAAGGGACTTTTGCAGAGGGGGACATGGTGCTCGTCCATGGTGCCACGAAGACGATTGTGGATCCTGATACACAAGAGCGTATCGTGATCAAGGGGCACCCAATTGGCAAGGCGCGCATCGTCTTGGTCGAGCGCAACTACGCTCAAGCGGAAATGTTGGATAAAAAGACTGCTCGCCTAGGTGGCCAGGTCTCTCTGATTAAAGAATAGTTATCATCGCACTCCTATGAAGCACCTTTTTCTCTCTAGTCTCATTGCTTGTACTTGCTTATTCACAGGATGCCTATCCTATGATGAGCAAGCTAAGCAATTTCGACAAACGCTGACGCTTGGTAATTTCTCGCAATCGGCGCTTTTAATTGCGGATAAGGTGCGCACTGCTCCCACACGTGACCAATTGATCTGGAATCTTGAGGCGGGGGCGACGTTTCGTATTAAGGGGGATATCCCTAAGAGTCAAACCTATTTTGACACGGCTAATAACCTCTTTGAACGCTATCACAACACGGCTAAAGTCTCGGTGTCTGGGGAAGCGGCTGCGCTCTTTACAAATCCAGCCTCGCTCCCTTATCGGGGAATGTACCTTGATGGCATTATGATCAATGTCTATCAAGCGCTCAATTACCTCTCATTGAATAACCCCGATGCGGCTCGCGTTTCCATTATTCGGGCCTATGATCGTCAACAAGAGGCCGTCTTAGAAAATGAAAAGCGTATCGCAGCTGCACGTAATGCTAACAAGGGGAATAAAGAGGCCGCAACCTTTAATAAGGCAGAGAAGAGCACCGTCCTAAAAAAACGCCTAGCCCAAGACGACAAGCTGCTCCCGGATACGCGTGGTTATGAAAATTACGTGAACCCATTTGCGGTTTACCTGGATGGCCTCTACCATGCTTATTATGGTGTTGATGCGAGTGACCGTGAACGTAGCCGCATGTCTTTGGCTCGAGCACTTGCATTCTCTCCTAAATCAACTGCAATAGCCGAGGATCTTGAGGCGATCTCTCAAGGTAATACGCCGCCGCCTTGCGTTTACCTCATTGTCGAAAGTGGCCTCGCTCCTCATCGGCAAAACGTTCAATTTTTCCTCCCGCTAATCGGTACGCGCATCGGCTCCATTTCGTTTGCTTACCCGAAGCTCCTCAGCGGGATAGATCAGGTCAAATCGGCTACGATTGCAGCTGATCACACCCTAGTGACGGCCACCCCTATTTGCAATATGAGTGCTGTTGTCGCACAAGAGTTTAAAAATGACCGACCAGCAATCATCGCTCGAGCCATGCTCAATGCAATTACCAAAACAACCGCAATTTATCTTGCGACGAAAGCTGCAGAGCGACAAGACGCGCTTGTCGGTCTAGGCGTACAGCTCGGTGGCTTGTTTTATCAAGCTGCGACAACGACCGCAGATACGCGCTGTTGGCATGCGCTGCCTGCGACGTTTCATCTCGCAAAGCTCCCATTGCCCCAATCACGCAAGGTCTCAATTGCGCTCAATACGACTGCTCGCAGAGAGATCTCCCTCCCAGATCAAGGCTCCCACTTTATCATTTATCTACGCGCACCAACGCTGATTGCGCAAAACCATCAAGTTATTCGTTTGAAATAAACACCTCAATAAAGGAATCCACTATGCATCACCTCCCTCTCATCGTCACGGTAGCGCTCGCTACTTGCGCTATTGTTGGATGCCGTAATAGCGTCAATATGGTCGGCAATGCTGATAAGACTGCAATTGTCACCCCCATCAAGGATGCTCGCCTCATCACAGATCGTGCCCTCGATGATACGATTGCTGTCGTGCAACTGCATACTGCAACCTCGCCACAAAACCTCCTACGCATCCAAGCGGAAATGGTCAACTGCAAAAACAGCAAGGTCTCGCTCCTCTACAGTGTCGAGTGGTTTGATGCGCAAGGCATGATTGTCCATCAGGCTGGCGGCGGCCCGCGTGAGTTGGAGTTTCAAGCCAGAGAATCTCTCAGCATCTCTGCTGTGGCACCTTCTAGCCTGGCTAAGGACTTTCGCTTTAAACTTCAAGAACGTCAATACTAATCATTAACTAAAAGGAATAACCATGAAACAAATCCTCTCCATTGTCGCTATTAGTGCGCTGACTCTTGCTATTACCGGTTGCCAAAGTAGTGGTCCTACACGTATTAAAGCTGGCGGTGCCTCTGCTGTGACCACCATGGGCGTTGACTTGCTGGACTTTAAGGACACTGCAGGTGCTTTGACTCAGGCCATCCTCACCTCACCAGCACTGGCCAATTTCACCAAGCGTGAAAATCGTGCTCCAGTCCTGCGTGTTGGTAAAATCACCAATAAGACGGACATGATTATCGATCTCGGGCAAGTCTCAGGTCGTATCAACGAAGATCTCCTCAACTCTGGGCTCGTTGAAATCGTCTCTGAAGACTCCTCATCCGTGGCTGAAAGCGACAAGGATGCCTTTATGAATGGTGTCGCCGTCAATCAAGACGACCGTGCAGACTTTTACCTCGAGGGCACCATCATGTATCTCGCTGCCAAGGAATCAGGTGTCAAGGAAAAGACCTATTCTTTCCAATTACGCTTGAATAATCGTAAGCGTCGTACCGTCTTCCAGCGTACTCAGGATATTGCTAAGCAGTCAAGCCGTAGCACGATTGGTTGGTAAACGCTCGAAGCTTAAGCTTTGACTCTAAGGGCGCATTGTGTCAACTAAACACGATGTGCCTTATTTGTATCTACAGCGTGATGGCATCGCCTGCGGTCTTTAGCGCAAACGATGCTCGGGAATATTGACCGAGCACGCTGCTCTAAACTCGATCATCATTGGTTTTGGCTTGCTTTTTGATGTGGATTATGGTATAATAGTATCATTATTAAATAGGAAAAGGAATAACCATATGAAGAAATTGATTTGTTTACTGCTTCTTGCAATGTCAACCTTGGCACAGGCGAAGGTGACCGCTGTTGAGACATTGGTGCCAACTGTCCCCGTGATGATTAATCGTCAATACAATCCAGTGCTGGGGATTACTGTCAAGACTGACCATGCAGACAAGCTCTCTTTCGTCTTTGAGATCAAGGGTGTTAAACCTGCGATGCTTGATGAAATTGCCCTCTATGCTAAGGGTAAGGACTTTAAGCCTGAAGAAACTCCTGGCGATCATATGATCGCAATCAAAGGTAAGAGAGCCCCTGCAAATGGTAAAATCACGCTGACGCTTAAAAAGGCTCTGCCTGCAGGCGACCATCGATTTTTCTTGAGCTTGGAGCCAAATAAAAAACTATCGATTGACTCAAAGGTTTCGATTACCTTAGAGGGAGTCAAGGCTAAGCCTGCGGCACCTTTGGTTGCGCCAACAGGCGGTGCAGAGGTCACACAACGCATCGGCTATGCGATTGCTGTACCCAATCAAAAGGTCTCAAATGGACGCGTCTCGAAATATTTTCGCATTCCTGGGCTCGCCCGCACCAAGCAGGGCACGCTGATTGCAGTTTTTGATAATCGCTACGGACACAATGGCGACTTGCCTGCTGATATCGATGTGGCGATTAGGCGGTCGACAGACGGCGGACAGACTTGGTCGCCGATTCAGGTGGCCATCGACAAAAAGGATATCCCTGGCATTGGCCATGGGGTGGGTGACCCCGCTATTTTAGTCGATAATAAGACTGGATGGATTTGGGTAGCAGGCTTGGCTTCGCCTAAGTCTGGCCATCCAATTTTTAAGTCAAGCAAAGGCACAGCTGCTCCCGCCAAGTGTGGGCAGTGGATCTTGGCCTACTCCAAAAATGATGGCAAGTCTTGGTCTAAGCCCATTAATATCACCGAGTCCATTAAGCGCCTAGCAGATCCGGACACCAAATCATGGGGCTGTATCTTTCAAGGCCCAGGCAATGGTATCTGCCTAAAAGATGGTACCCTTGTCTTTCCCGCACAGGTCTGGGGCAACATGGGGGGCGCACCTCACCACGGCCTCTTGGTCTACTCTAAGGACAATGGTAAAACGTGGCAAAGCTCTAAAGCTATGACCTTTGGCGGATCCGAATCACAAGTCGCTCAGCTCTCCAATGGCTCACTCATGCTCTCTACTCGTGAGGGTAATGGCGGGAATCGTTCGGTTGGTGTCACAAAGGACCTGGGGCAAACCTGGACCAAGCACGCATCCATGTCTAAGGCCGATGGACGCTTGAGGAGTCCATTCTGCCAAGCTTGCTTGATTTCGGCTACGGTCAAGGGGAAGCATATGCTCTATTTCTCTAATCCTAATGCTGGCTCACGCCGTGAAATGACCATTAAGCAATCCAAGAATGATGGTATGACTTGGTCTAAAGGCTTGCTCTACGATGAACGTAACGGCATGGGCTACTCTGCAATTATCCCTGTCGATGATGAGAAGCTTGGCATTTTTTATGAGAGCCAGCACGGTTATTTGCAATTTATGCGTGTGCCTTTTAGCGAAATCAAATAGGCGGAGACTACGCCTAGAATATTGACAGTAGTCAATCTTAACGGCCTGTGGCCTTTTGCAGATTTAGGGGTGCGACAGGTGAAACTTATTCCCACCTGTCGCACTAAAGCGGCTCGCACACAGAAGGGATGACAATGACTGAAAAAGAAAAGTTAATGGCTGGGGATAATTTTAATACGCGTGACCCAGAATTGATTGCAAGCTACACGCGGGCTCGTGCATTGGTGCGACGTTATAATACAGAGGCTGTCGATCAGCTTGACTTACGTCACCCGATCTTAGAGGATCTTCTAGGCGCAGCTGGATCGGATAATTGGATCGAGGCACCTTTTCATTGTGACCATGGCAAGCATATCTTTTTGGGCGATCACATCTATATTAGTTATGATTGTGTCTTTCAGGACAATCACACGATTACGATTGGCTCGGGGACGTTGATTGGGCCGGGCTGTATTTTTGCAACGGCGCGTCACCCTATTGATGCGCAGGAACGCATTTACACTGATCCTGAGACAGGTGTGCACTGTTTTGCAACGAGTGCTGCCCCGATTGTCATTGGGCAGAATTGTTGGCTTGGTGCTCGGGTGACTATTGGCCCTGGTGTAACAATTGGTGATGGCTGTGTGATTGGGGCGGGGAGCGTGGTCATACGAGATATGCCGTCTAATAGGGTGTGTTACGGTTCGCCTTGCCGTCCGCAGCGTCCTGCCTCTGGAGCGGCGTGCGCCGCTAGAAGATAAAATGTGGAATGTAGAATGTTGAATGTGGTCAACGAATGAACGCGAATGAAAACGAATAAAAACGAATCTCAGTCTGCGGCGGAGCGACTGCGCCGCTAGATTTTGGGATTTTGTCACTGATAGCAGCC
The DNA here is from genome assembly GCA_964478335.1 of uncultured Lentisphaeraceae bacterium. Classification (GTDB taxonomy): domain Bacteria; phylum Verrucomicrobiota; class Kiritimatiellia; order RFP12; family DVOR01; genus CAYZIC01. The sequence goes on from CAYZIC010000071.1 coordinate 6,660, forward strand.
TGTGGCCTTAGAGTGCTCCCGCTGGTCGCTTGTGGAGGGATCCCAAAAATCTAAATCCGAACTCCCGCAGAGGCGGCCTTGGCCCTCACCACGACACTTTTATACTTCCGACCCACTAAAATCAAACAAGAGCCCAAAAAGTCTCATTGTGGCACAATGAGACTTTTCATATTACGCACCCTTTGAAAGGGGCAATTCAATGGATGGCAAACGATATTCTATCGGATCCAGCCGCTCGTACATTTCATATTCAACAGTCTACATTCCATATCCTATAGCCGCAGGTGCCTCCACATTACCAGTCTCGGTCGGTGGTGTTTTGCATGCGCTCTGCGGCACGGCGGTCTTTCTCGGCTTCGTGTTCTTGTTCGCGGTCAACGGCTTGCTGAAGCATCTTTTCTAGGTCATCTTTGGATTGTTGTTTTTCGTCGGAGAGCGATTCTTCTTGCTGTTGTTGCTCTTTATCTTGCTGTTGCTGATTTTTGTCTTGCTGATCCTGCTGGTCTTGCTGGTCTTGCTGATCCTGCTGGTCTTGCTGATCCTGCTGGTCTTGGTTTTGATCTTGGTTTTTCTGGTTTTGTTGATTTTGATTGGGGTCTTTGGGGAATAGCTCTCTAATCTGCTCTAGGCTAGCAAGGAGTTGGGGTTTTGTCGTGTCGGCCAATTGGGATGGGAGCTTTTGGGCGATGGCGATGATTTGCTCTTTTTCTTTTTGAGTGAAGGGCTTTGGTGGCGCTTTTTGGGAGGCTTTTTGTTGTGTTGGGCCGAGCTGTTGTGCGGCTTGGTGTTGCTGGATTTGCTCATCAGCCCACTTTGGAAAGGTTTGGTTGAAGTGCTCGATCAAAATGGCGAGCTCTTGTTTGTCATCGCGGGTTGGTTGATAGGGGGTATTTGTGGCGATGCGATTTTTTTGGATGGCGATCGATTCTTGTATTAGGGCGGGCGGTACGGCAAAGCCTTTCCATAGGTTGTAGAGGAATTTTTCAGCAGGGTAGGTGTCGACAGGGGTGATGGTTAGGTCTTTTGCTTGTTGTACGGCTTGGTAGAGGTGCTCTTGTACGGCGGCACGTTGGTCTTCGAGCTGCTTACGGACTTTTTCGTCTTGGATGGCTTGCTCAATTTTTGATTGGATGGGGTAGAGGATGTCTGCTTGTTTATTGAGGGACTCTGCGAGGTCTTCGCATTGTGTGATTCTGAGGTGTGGGGTTTTGAGAGAGAGGATCTCTGGGATGCTTTTAATGAGTTTGCGCTGGGTGGTTAGCAGGGTGTAGACGAGCTTTTGGAGGGGGTCTTTTTCATATTGCTTGATTAACGTCTGGATATGGGCCTGTTTTTTTAGCTCTGGGAGAGAGGCTTGCACTCTGGCGAGGTTGCGTTGGTAAAGAGTCTCAGCGGGAGCGAGCTGAATGGCACGCAAAAACGCATCAGCAGCTTGTTGGCTAAGGGTGTATTTTTTTGGCGTATCGGACTCTTTGAGCGCTTGGTCTGCATAGGTTTTGCCGAGTAGGTTATTTGCAGGGGCTGCACAGTCAGCTTGATCGGAGAGAGCGAGGAGAAATCCTTGTGCGGCTGTGTAGTCCTCTATTTTGTAGGCAGCAAGGGCTGCGTTGTAGAGGGCTTTGTCGCGGGTGGGGCCTTCGAGTTGTGGTAGGATTGCCTGATATGTGTCGAGGGCTACTTTTAATTCGCCACGGTCGTATGCGCGCTGAGCGGTGGTTGTATCACCAGAGGGGGGCTCGTCTGCGGTTGCTTGTGTGGTGGCGAAGCAGAGGATGAGCAGCATGGTAAGGGTCGCACGGGCTTGGGTTTTGAGGCGGCCTTGGCTGAGTGCGCCTGCGATTAGGAGGAGGAGGAGGCCGGGTACGAGGAAGAGTGCATAGCGCTCTTGGGCTTGATTTTCGAGCTGTTCTTGCAATTCTTGTGCGGCGAGCTTGCGGAGGTAGTTGCGGTAAATGGTGCCGAGGGTGGTTCGGGCGGTACCAGCAGTGGCTAATGGGATGTATTGTCCGCCAGATGTTTCAGCAATGGCGCGTAGGGTGGATTCGGTCAATCGAGATGTGACGGCTTTGCCTTCGTGCTGAATGATGCCGTGGCGTTGATCTTGGATGGTCGCACCTTGTGTGGAGCCAATGCCGACGGTAAAGATCGGGACGTGTTCATTTGCGGCTTGTTTGGCAGCCTCGATGGCTTTACCCGCGAGATCTTCACCATCGGAGATGAGCACGATGGCATTGTGGCTACTTTGGGCGATGTTAAATGCCGCAAGGGCGGTTGTGATTGCCGCCGAGAGGTCAGTCGCACCCATGGGGGCCGAATGAATCGAGAGGTAGTCGATTGACTGACGCAAGAAGCGGTAATCGGTCGTTAATGGGCAGAGGATCGTGGCCTTTTTACGAAAAGCAATCAATCCAGCTTTGTCGCCTTTGAGATCATCGATGAGGTCTACTAGGTCGGCTTTGGCGCGTTCTAAGCGGCTGGGGTAGACATCGCTAGCGAGCATGGAGCGTGATACGTCGACGACAAGCAGGAGGTTTCTCCCTCGGATTGTAATCGTCTGTGTGGAGGTGCCCCATTGCGGACGGGAAAGAGCAATGATGAGGCAAGCGAGCGCAAGAATGGTTAGGAGGAGCTGTTTCTTGCTGGTGCGCTGATGAGGTTGATTGAGGGCTTGGCGTGATAGCATAACCATGGCGCGTTGGCTCTTTTTTATCAATTGATGCCAAACGAGTGCAAGTACAGGTAGAGTAAGGAGGAGGAGAAGAATTGATGGATAGACAAATCTCATGGTGATACCTTCTTTTGAGTGGGGGCAAGCAGAATCCACCCAGATTGTGTTGCGGTGCGAATGTGTGTCCAGATGCGTGTAGACTGAGTGGCATCGACTGGGAGGGTTTCTAAAATAGTGTAGGGGTCTGAGGCTTGTAGGGTGCCAATTGCAAAGGAATGGGTCGATGGTGCAAAGTAGAGCGGCTGAGAATCTTTCGTTTCGGTGGCAATCACTGAGATGTCTTGGATTTGGTCTGATTCTGTTGGCGGGCTATAGAGGAGAGTGATGGGCTTACCTGTCTTTTGGGTATAGGTACCTTTTTTTGTGTCAAAACAAGCAATTGATGGGGCCGTAATTGTACGGCTAGTCTCTGTCAGGGGGACCACTAACTGGGCAACGGCGATAGATTTTTGTGTGCGGCTGACCAGTTTGGGTGGGTAGACTTTGAATTGTTTGACGTCGAGGTCAATGTGTGGCATGAAGTCCGTAGGTAGACTCCCCGAAACGGCCGTCACGACGCTGGTCACTTGCAATACATCGCCAACAAAAAAGGTCGGCTTTGAGGCGTGAACGCTCACGTTAAAGTTGCCAATCAAGGGGTTTGTCATGCTCTCAGGTTGCGGAGGCAAGGGATTCACCTGGAATGAAAAACGCTCAATAGCCCGACTAACGAGGTTGGTTGTTGTCTGGGTAAAAAAGCCCGATTGAAATGTTTTACTCAGCTCGACAGTCAATTGTCCGGCTGGCAGTGTGACCTCTTGAGCTTTGTCGTAGGTCTGATGCCATGTGAAGCGATGACGCAGTTGGTCGCCTTGCTTCTCAACAGTCAAGATGGGCATGGATGAGGGTAGTAAGTCTGAAATGCGCAATTTTAGAGAGTGGTTTGGCGGCGTGTAGAGATCGAGAGCGAGGGCAATTTCTTGCCCAGCGTAAATGTGTGGCTTGGCGGCTGTCTCTCCGAGAATAGACCATGTCGCTTGGGACGATTGAGCCCAGGCGATGGCGCTATTGAGCAGGAGTGCAGTGGACATCAGCAGATGCTTAATGTGAGTCATGAGAGACCTCCTGTAGGAGAATGGGGCGTAGGGTGGATTCTTGAATCCAAGAGAGCGTTACCGAGAGGGTGAGAATGGCGACAATGAGTAGCGCTAAATAACGCACCAATCGCAGTTTGTTGATCGCATAGAGGGTAAAGAGCAAAGTCAGCGCATAGACCCAATAGACCATGCGCTGGTTGAGGGGATAACGATAATGCCACGTCAGTAGTTGGCGCGTCCAGGGGATGATACGTTGCTGGGGATCAGGATGAATTGCGTAGGCAGCCACGAGGCCACGGGTGGACTCAGGGGTGCTCCCATAGAGGCGCTCAGCACGATTGATCAGCTCAATGGCAGGCTTGGCTAATCCCGCTAAGGTGGCAACGGAGGCTGCGTTGAGGAGTGATTCTTGGCGAGGGCCATCCTGCGCGATTAGCTCAAGGTAGCTTTGTGTGGCCTTGGTGTAGTCAACAGGATTGCGCGCTTGAGTTGCCTGAGCATTGGCCTGCTCCCACATAAATTCACGCAACATTGGATCTAGCTCACCATAGGCTAGATGAACGGAGCCTAGCAAGAGTAGGCTAATAAAGAAAGCTTTAATCATGGCTCGACTCCAAATTGAGCGTAGGGGTGATATCTTTTAAGAGGGAATGAATAAGTTTGCGTTCGTTGCGATCCCAGATCACGCCAGGTGTATAAAGGGCAGCCTCGAGAGATTCGTAAGCTTGGACGAGTGCCGCACTGTGAGTGGTGTCGATTTGGTGGTCTAGCAAGTATTGCTTGAGCGCCGCAGTGGTTAGGGTGGGGCGATTGAGCCATAAGCGCACCGCTTCAGCCGCCTGGTCAGGGGTTTTGGCACGGGCGAGTTGCTTTTTGGCGAAAGCGAGACGTTTCACTTTGGCACGTTGTGCGACCCATGCTGATTTGCCACCTCGGATCAATGGTGCAACTAGGCGTAGCACAAGCAAGAGTAATCCTCCTGCAGGCGCAAGCCAAATCCATGGGGAGGGCATGCGGTGAGCAAGTGGGGTGGTGCCTAGCGTAAGACCACTGGGTAATGGACGATCGGTGAGGTCTTCATCTTCGGAGAGCTGGGCAATTTGAGCCGTTTCGATGACGCGCAGCGGAAAGGCTGGTGTCTGAATCGAGACATAGGCACG
>CAYZIC010000072.1:0-11332 GCA_964478335.1 uncultured Lentisphaeraceae bacterium
GCACGAGTCTTGAGCTTGTTGGCATAGCAGGCGAGCTTAAAGGCACAGAGGTCTGCGACGGAATAGATCTCCGCATAGAGGTCGCAGGTGCCGCCGACGCGATAAAAGCTGTGACCATTTAAGGTGTAGCGCTCTTGCAACAAGATGGATTCGGGCAGCAGGGGCTTGAGAATGTCAAATGCAGGCACATGCTTGAGGGGGAGCTGAGGTTTGTTTTTGTGAATCAAGGTGTGGATTTCATTGATGTCACCAGCACCTAAGAAAAGGAATAGGTCACCAGCTTGCCCTGAGGTGCAGAGGTAGTGGTAGACCTCCTCGATGGTTTGCGCAAGAAGGATGCGTTTTTTAGGATCGTAAGCGCGGCAAGCGGCATAGAGGTCGTAGGCTTCGCCTCCAGGAATAAAAGATTCACTTGCGGCGTAGGTAGGCAAGAGGATGACCTCATCTGCATCTTGAAAGCTCGGAGGGAAGTCGAGCATGAATTTTTTGGTGCGCGAATAGCGGTGGGGTTGGAAGACGACACGAAGGCGCTTTTTGGGCTGCATGGCTGCAATCGACATGGCTGCAGCTGTTTCGACGTGGTGGTGCGCATAGTCGATCGCGATCTGTACGGGGCTGTCTTTGAGTACCCACTGGAAGCGACGTTTGGGTAATTCTCTGCAGGCTTGTGGGAGGAGGACTATCCACTCTCTAAGGGTGTCAAGGTCGTCTTTTTTGGCGGTTAAAATGAGCGCACAAAATGCCCCTAGGGCGTTGAGGACGTTGTGCTGGCCAGGTACGGGGAGCGTAATGCGCCCGAGGAGCTGGGTCTTGTAGCTAAGGGTAAAGCTCGTGGAGTCCGCTTGGCAATCGAGCTCGGTGGCGCGAAGCACCGCTTGCATGGAGAAGCCGTAGGTTAGGAGCGGCCCCTTAAAGGTGGTCACGACGCGCATGGCGCGTTCATTTTCTGCGCAAACGGCGATTGCTTCGCGGGTATTGGAGATTGCCGCTTGGAAACAGTCCTCGAGATCTTGCTCAGACTTAAAGTGGTCGACGTGATCTAAGTCGATATTGGTTAAAATGGTGATTGCGGGCTTTTCCAATGCCAGTGAGCCGTCACTTTCATCACTCTCTGCGACGCCAAGATAGTGAGAGGCTTCCTCTGGAGAAAGCTCCGGAATGGGCTTGATTGATAGGAGCGGGCCTGCGGAGGTGCCCAGGTGGTCGGTTTTGCCGCCCAGACACCAGAGTGGGTCGAGGCCAGAGAGTTGGAGTAGATGGGTGGTGAAACAGCTGGTGGTCGTTTTGCCATGGGTACCACAAACCGCAACCGATCGAATGGCATTGACCCAAGCCGCAAGTGCTTGTCCTCGAGAAACGGTCAGGATGCCTTGGTTGCGAGCGGCGACTAATTCTGGATGATTGTCCGGGATTGCCGCACTGTAGACGACCACATCGGTGTCTGGGGTGAGGTGGTCTACGGAGTGCCCCTGGTAGAGAGGGATCTTTTGGCGCTTGAGGAATTGTTCCATCGCAGGGTGGACATGGGTATCGCAACCGGAGACGTGCCACCCGCGTAAATGAAAGATCCAGGAGATGCCAGAGGCGCCTGCGCCACAGATGCCCAACACGTGCACCTTGCCAGGCTTGCGATAAAAGAGTGAGTTGTAGGTGTGAGTCATGGTGAGTCCTTTGCCGGAGTTATTAACCGACGTTGATGTTTTCTTCTGGATAGCGGATCGTGGTTTGGATCTTTTGCGCACCAATGATTAGGGCGATCGTAATTGGACCTAGGCGCCCGATAAACATTGCCGTCGTAATGACGCACCGGCCAAAGTAGGTCAAGAGGGTGGTGTTATCGATGGATAAACCGACGGTGCCATAGGCGGAGATGACCTCAAAGAGCAACCCGATGCCTCCCTTTTGAATGATCGCCTGCTCTGTTAAGAGCAGGGCAAAGTAGGTCAAAAAGACCATCATTAAATAGAGCGAAAAGATCACGGTTGCTTCACGGACCACGGTAAATGGAAGTGTGCGCTTGCCCGTTTCGGTCTCTTGCCTACCGCGAATCATGGCACGGGTGGTGAGACAGAGCACGACTACGGTCGTCGTCTTAATGCCTCCAGCCATTGAGCCAGGGGAGCCACCGATGAGCATTAGTACACTCGTCACAAAGTTGCCAGCCTGTGAGATCTCGCTCATGGGCACAGCATTAAAGCCCGCTGTCCTAGGGGAGATCGCATGAAAGAGACTGATGTAGAGGCGTCGACCTACGTCAGACACGAGGGTCTTGAGTGAGTCCCAATCCCAGTGGGTCACAGAGTCCCACCACTTGGGCAATTCTAGGGTCTTGGCTGGGGCGAGGACACCATCCCACTCGAAAATCGCAAAGAATAGCGTGCCGATCACGAGTAACCAAAAGGTCGTGCGTAAGACAATCTTGGTGTGCAAAGAGGTCCGGCCGCGGGTTGTCCAGTTTCGACTCCACCATTTGATTTGAAAGAGGTTACTCAAGACCAAGAAGCCCAATCCTCCCAAAACAATCAAGCCGCCAACCGTGAGCAGGTAGCAGGGGTCGTTGACAAAGCCCATCAAGTTGTCATTGTGCAGGGAAAGTCCCGCATTACAAAAGGCACTAATCGCATGAAATGTCGCATACCAAAGCGCATCTGCGACCTCGTAGCCGTAGTGAAAGTGGTAGCGCCAATAGAGCAATGCAATGCCGATAGACTCAAAGGCTAGCACATAGCGAACCGTTTTGAGGACGATGGTGTGAGCCGTTTCGCGGCTTTTGGTGCCAAAGGTCAGCATCATGGCTGTTTCATCGTGCGTGGAGAGGCGTAGCCCAGTAATCATGATGAAAAATGACCCCAGCGTCATGATGCCAATACCACCGAGCTGCACCATGATTAAGAGAATAATCTGGCCGAAAAAGGTATAGTGATCAGCGAGGGAAAAGACCGATAGCCCCGTTACACAGGCGGCGCTCGTGCCCATAAAGGCATTGTCGACAATGCTAGTAAAGATGCTCCGACCTGACCACCCATTAATGGGATCGATCCACGCCCAAGTGCCAGATGCCTGAGCCCATGGCGTCAAGAGTAAGAGGACGCCTATGAGGATGAGTAAAAAGAAGCTCCCTCCGAGAAGCACACGTGGGCGAATACCTCTCGTCTTTTTGGGGGTGCGGTGGATCTGGCCTTCTTGCTTGGTTGGGGAAAAGATGTGGCAGATCTTAGCAAGTGGACTGCACTCAATATCATCGCCCAAAGCAAGTCGGGGATCCTGAGATTTAATGGCTTCCATGGGGAGTCTCCTCGGTGGGGGGGGCGATGAGCTTACCCTGATCGAGGGTCAAGGCTCGCTGACAGATCGCGGCCGTTTGGGGCGAGTGGGTTACCATCACCACGGTACGCTTGTCTGAACCCGAAAGATCCAAGAGTAGCTTGAGAATTTGCGAGCCCGTCATGTAGTCCAAGTTACCCGTTGGCTCATCGGCCAAAATCAACGGTGGATTATTGATCAAGGCGCGCGCAATCGCCGCGCGTTGCTGTTCGCCGCCAGAGAGCTCTTGAGGACGGTGGTTGAGACGATGCGCAAGGCCCACTTGCGTCAAAAGCTCGATGGCTCGTTCGCGCATGACCCGCTTGTTGACCTTGCCCAGCGCCATCGCCGGTAGCATCACATTCTCCACGATATTCATCTCTGGGAGTAGGTGGTATGCTTGAAAGACAAACCCGATCTTCGCTGCGCGTAGTTGGGCCCTTTTACGAGAGGAGAGACGATAGATGTCCTCTCCATCGATGAGGACTTGGCCTTGTTGGGGACGATCTAGTGCCCCCAATACATGCAAGAGCGTGCTCTTGCCCGCACCACTGCGACCAATGATTGCCACTGTCTCACCAGCCAATAGGTGCAGCGACGCATCCGTCAAGACATCCACTCGCTTGTGAGGCAACTGGTAAGACTTAGAGAGATTGATTGCTTGTAGCATGGTTTATTCCTTTCTCAGTGCTGCCACGGGATCCATTGCGGCTGCCCGCCACGCTGGAATAAAGCTCGCCAACGTACAAAATAGCACGACCAACCCCGCCACCTGACAGACCTCAAGCGGCGACACATGCCAAGGTAGTTGCGAGAGACCGTAGATCTCCTTGGGAAAGACCTCCAGTCCAAAATAGCCCAGTCCAGCAATGATATGCTGCAAGTTGAACAAGACCAAAAAGGCCAACCCCACACCCAAGATCGTCCCAATCACACATTGGATCCATCCATACAGCACAAAGGTCATCATCAGCTGACGCGTAGAAAAGCCCAACGCCTTGAGTAGGCCAATCTCGCCTGTCTTTTGCACAGACATCACGATCAGCGTATTTACCACACAAAAGACCGCCACTACACTGATAAACATCAGCAAGAGCATCATCATGTTTTTTTCTGTCGCCAGCGCATTAAAGAGCGTCGCATCCACCTCCTGCCACGTACGCAAACGCACATGGTTGCCTAGGCGACGTTGCAATTCCATGAGGATCGGCCCAAAGCTCGACCGATTTTGAGGCTCTGCAACCTTGATGACAATGTTATTCGCACCCCGATCCAAACCCGCCAAATCACGCCCAACATCGAGCGAGACAAAGGCAAACTCCGAATCAAAGTCCGCCCGCCCCGTATCGTAGATCCCCGTGATCTTGAGTCGCTCTGGGAAATAGACCTCATCCTGCTCAATCAAGTTCATTGGAGAATAGAGGTGTAGCTCATCTCCCACGCGACAGCCCAAAGAGCGCGCCATATCGACACCAATCACCACATAATCGCCAGAGAGCTTAAATTCACCTGCTGCCAGAGACAATGGCATTAACTTTTGTGCGCGCGCTGCATCCGTGCCGATCACAATTGGTGCTAAAATGCGATTCTCATGCTCGACCAATACGCGCGTCTCCACCGTCGGAGAAGCCGCCACGACCCCTGGAATTGCATCCGCTTGCTCACAGAGTAGCTCCTCATGCAAGAGTGGCCCCATGCGACCGCTTGCGATGATATGTGGCTTAAATGATAGAATCTTATTCTCCCAAGTCTCGCCAAAACCAGTAAAGACCGCCCGCACGATAATGACTATCGCCACGCCAAGCATGACCCCCAAAACGGAGAGCAACGTAATCGTCGACGTGACGGCGCGCTTAGGCTTGAGATATTTGAGTGCTAAAAAAAGTGAAAACATCATTCCCCACCATTCTAAATAAAAAAACACTTAGAGGCTGACAAAACATTATCCCTCTAATAAATATGCCCCACAGTATAGCACGAAACCCCTAAATAGACAAGAACAAAGTCTGTAAAAGCCCCTATCGATTGAACGAATCCTGAGGCTTTCGCGCAAGTAAAGAATGTCATGAGCGAGTCGCTCATCCCCCTGGCTAGTCTAGGAGACTGAGTAGGCTCTCCTTGGATAGGGTCGGGGTGTCTGTGTCGGCTAAGATGTCGTTGGCAAGTGCTTGCTTATCTTGGTGGAGCCATCTCTCTCCCAGTGTGTCTGGCTGTCAAGGCGATCAAAGATGTCCAGCTCTGTAATGGTGGGGGCGTAGTAGGCGCAAATGAGCGTCGGTATATGCCAGTTGGGAAAGAGGTATTCGTCGCGGAATTCTCCAAAGGACACGCCGTGGTAGTAAAGGCTTGACGTGGTCAGGTGTAGGGGATTGTCGTACGATTCACGATGAGAAAGATCCTTGACGCGAGCGAAGACTTGATTCTCGCATTCATAATAGCGCTGAAATGCCACCATGATGCACGAGAGCTCGCGGTAGCTGATCGAGCTGGATACCTTGGGTGAATTGTTGCTCGGTAAGTAAGACGGGTGAATCAATGCTCATCGTGAAACTCCAAAAAAAGGAATCGTGTGCGGAGAAATAATAACCATACTATAAACGATTAAAACCGCATTCGTCAAGGCGTTTTAGTCTGCGTACTCAATAAATCGTAACGGTCCGCGAGAAGCATGACTGGCTTCCTCTGAGCCTCCCCTGTATGACGACCAATTGGGTTGCAAGGCATTCACTAATTGGGTTACTACCCATTTGCCAATTGTGTTACTACCCATTCGCCAATTGGGTTACTACCCATTCGCTAATTGGATTACTAGCCATTCGCTAATTGGGTTACTACCTATTTTACTTTGGGTTACGACCCATTTGGTCGAGCCTTAGGCAAGGGTAAAAGAAAGGCACCCTCGATGTGAGGATGCCTTTCTGTGGTGAATGAGATCTGTCTTAGCTTAGAAGGCGAAGTTGATCGATGCGCTCACAATGTGGGAGTAAGCCTTGTCGCACTTGAAGTTGGCCTTGTCTCCCCCGTGAGGGATCGTTTCGGCAGTACCCTTACCATTGACCATCATCAAGAAGTTGTAGCCAAAGTTGTAGGTGATCTTGCCGGTGGTGTAGCTGACACCTGCGCCCAAAATGTGGCGGTCGCCTGGAGGAATCAAGAAGTCGGCGTTGTCCTTGTCATTGGGGGCCATGTCAAAGACGTAGCTACCTTGGACTGCCCAGTTTTCGTTGAGCTTGTATTCGGTACCAAAGCCCAAACGGTAGACGTTGCTCCAGTTCTTAGGTGAGGTAACGGGCTTACCTTGGCTGATAGCAAAGTTGGGATCGTCAAAGACGAGGGTGAGGGCATCAAAGCTAGACCATTCCGTCCAAGTCAATGCGGTGCCCACAGACCAATTATCGGAGATTGCCCAGTTGAGACCAGCGGTTAAGGACTGAGGCAAGGTGATCTTACCATTTCCGTCAGACTCTGTGGATAAACCTGTGACCCCTGCGACACCTTCGATGGGGCCGCTCACTTGGCCTTTGCCGTGGAGCTTGTGCTCGACCTTAGAACGGTAAACCAAGCCGAAGTCCAAATCATCGGTGATGGCGTAGTTCAAACCGAGGTAGTAGCCCAAGGAGATATCGTCGGCATTGACCTTAAACTTGCTGTCGCCCGGAAACGCAGGATGTGCGGTCGGCAACGCACGGCCGTGGGTAAACTTGATGTACATGACGCGCAAGCCTGCGCCGAGGGAGAGCTTGTCATTGACCTTGTAAGCGATCGTGGGGCTAAAGGTCATCGTTTCGAGCTTGGTGTAGAGGGCGTTGTAGCGACCAACGTATTGGAATGGATCATACTCGGTGCCCAAGCCGTATTCGGTATAGTTGCCCAAGCCGATCCAGATGTCGTCGGTCAATTGATGGCTGATAAAGCCTGCAGGGACGACGAAGTATTGCTTGTCAAGATCAGCCTTGCCAGCTTGTGAGATACCATTTTCACCGCGTTGGATGTTCATTTTGCCGCGAGGGGCGATGACGTGGGTGCCGAGCGAGAGGGTGGTGCCTTCAACCTGGGTTTGGTTGGCGGGGTTGAAGTAGACGGCGGAGGCATCGCCAGTGCGGCCGACGAGTGCGCCGCCCATCGCGGTACCGCGGCTGGTGACTTCGTAAATGCCGAAGCCTGCTGCAAATGTGGAGGTCGTTGCGCCTAAAATGAGGGCGGCAAGAAGTGTGCTCTTTTTCATGTCTATACCTTTTAAGGGGGGTGTTGACGGGTGCATACAAATAGTCAGAAGGATGTCCTTCTTGAATTGCCTCTTACTATGCCATATTTGCGCCAATAAGACAAGGGGGAGACGGCTGAAAAAAGTTCCTTATAGTACACCCTTAAAATAAGGGGAGGCTCGCTACGCTCGCTCGCAACAAGCATCAGGCATTAAGAGGCTCGCTGCGCTCGTAGGACTGCCAGGGGTTTTACCGCAGAGGCGGGGTGCGCAGAGGGGGCAGTGATCCCAAAATCCAGTCGCTCGTGTGACAGTGATCAGCCGACGCCGCTAACTGCGGCGCGCAAGACTGCGTTTTTTGCATATTGATGCGTTTATTCTTAAACGCGGGCCACTGGGCTTGCCTCTCATCACAATGATCGCACTGCGCCAGGACTGTCTGATTGTCTCACGCAGTGATCCCAAAATCCAGACTCCAACTCCCAAAATCCACTCGATGCCGCTAACTGCGGCGGCGGACTAAGAGGCCGTAGGTCTCTTGCAGAGCGCCCAGATGCCGGGGATGGCAAAGAGAATGACCAAGGCGCCCACGTGCCAGAGGGTGAGGGTGGCGAGGTGGGTGAGGGTGAGCTTTTCGCCGATGATCAGGCAATTGAGGGGATCGATGGCGATGTAGGGTTTGATCGGGGCCAGAATGGATCGCCCAAAGGCGACGCACCATTGGGCAAAGGTTGTGGAGCGCCGCGTGGCCAAGGCAACCTCTGTGTAGTCACTAGAGGCGGCATAGAGGATGATGGCATTGATGAGGCCAGTGAAAAGTGCCACTGGCAGGGAAAAGAGTGCGCCGAGTGTGATGCCAGCAGCCGCAATGGCTAGCAGCAGAGTCCAGAGGGCATAGCCGTAACGCATGGCATTGTGAGTGTAGCTGATGCCGGGGGTGAGCAAGACGAGGTCGAGCTCTTCTCTAAAGAGGAATGTCGCCGCGGGGTCGTTGTCTTGGCGCTCAATGGTGAGATGTCCATCGCTGGCGAGCAAGTCGGCAAGGGGGAGCGATTGGGTGACCCATTGATTGTCGCCAAAGGATAGGGGGTAGGATTGGTCTGCAAGCGAGATGGAGACGGTGAGTGCGCGCTTGACACCCAATACTCCATTGGCGGGCAGACGAAGCGTAGCGTGGGTGGCGTCGGATTGGGCTGCACGAAGCGTCGCAAGGTCAAAGGTGTAGGGGCGGCGTTCTTCGGGATCGAGCGGTTTGTAGCGCATGGGCTCTTTACGGGCGAGTTCGCGCAATGCTTGCTCTTTGTCGACGGTCTTGGCGAGGATGTTGTGCTTGAGAAAGAGGTCGTAGGTCTCTTGGGCGCGCACGATGCGGGGGGGGAGTTGCGGATGGGAAACCGTTTGGCCACGCGGTAGGTCGGGGATGTAGAGCGTGGCGGCAATCAGAGAGAGCACCAAGTCGCCGACCAGTAGGGTGGCGAGTAGCGCGCACCCGAGCCAGCGGCCAAACCAGAGTGCCGTGCGTGATAGGGGCTTGGTTAGCGTCAAGGTTAGACGGTTGGTCTGCACATCGTGGGAGAATGTCGCACAAGCAATGGTTAGGACGATCACCATCAGGGCGGCTGAGACGGCATAGACGGTGTAACCAAAGAGGGCGCGCATTTCGCCCTCAATGGCGAATGGATGACTGCCTAATAGGGTCGGAATCGCCCACGTCAACAGGGGAATCAACCCCAACGCAATCCAGATGGCTGGTTGGCGCAGGTGGGTGCGCAAAACCAAGCTCGCACTTGCCCAAAGCGGGCGCCAAGCAAAGTGGAGGAGGACTGATGATGGAGAATGGTCTGCCATGATGATTACTTGACCAAAAAGTCTGCCGGCTCAAAGGTCGCATGCGATTGGCCGATTTGTTGTAAGAAGTACGTCTCAAGGGTGAGGCGGTTGCCTGCGCCATCTTGGAGTAGCTCATCAATCGCTCCCATACCACAGAGCGAGCCTTGGTTGAGGATGGCAATGCGATCGCAGCAGTCTGCTACGTCGGCTAATAGGTGGGAGGACATCAAGATACTGACACCGGTCTGCTTGAGTGCCAAAATCAAATCCTTAACCTCGCGCGTGCCCACGGGATCAAGACCAGAGGTGGGCTCGTCGAGAATCAGGAGCGACGGGCGGTTGATCAGCGCTTGCGCAAGGCCTAAGCGGCGGGTCATACCTTTGGAATAGGTGCCCACGGGACGCTGCTTAACATCGTCGAGCTTGACCATCTTGAGCAATTGGTCAATGCGTGAATCAAGGGTGTCTTTGGGGAGATTAAAGAGGGCTCCGTAGTAGGCGAGGGTTTCGCGGGCGGTGAGGAAAGGATGGAGATAGGAGATTTCGGGGAGATAGCCGATGACTTCGCGTACTGAGCGGTGCCCGGGCTTTTGACCCAAGACGGAGATCGTGCCGCTGGTGGGCTTGATTAGGCCGAGTAAGAGCTTGATGGTGGTGCTTTTGCCAGAACCATTCGGCCCGAGTAGCCCAAAGATCTCCCCCGCTTGTAGCTCCAGGGTGAGCGGCTTGAGGGCTTGGGCGATCGGACGACGCCAAAAGTCTTGGTAGGTCTTGGTGACTTGATCAAATGATAAAACCGTCATGATGATCCTTGATTAAGCAAGTTCGCGCTGGCGAAGACCGGCGCTACCCAAATTGAGAAAGAGTGCACTCGTAACCATCGCATAGCCCGCACAACCAAGCAGATAGTACCAGCTGATGCCTTGATAGGACAACGCATCCAATTGCCAAAAGAGACGAAAGTCAGGTAGACGCAAGTAAAACCCCAGCACAAAGACCGCCAACGTCGCGCTGATCGTACTGCCCAAGGTCAAGCGACTGGCAAAGCAAATTGCAATCGCCAGCACCTGGATTAAACCAAAGAATAGCAAAACGCCACCTTGTAAGGAGAGGGCTTTGAGGGGGACTTCAGGTGATAACAGCGTGTAAATGACCGCCACTCCAGCTAATGCAAAGGGGAGAATGTGCGTCGCACAGAGCGTTAAGCGCATCCCATAATTGCGATTGAGCACCGCACCCGCGACCATCGCAAAGAGCGTGGCACCAAGCGCACTCAGACAGAGTGGCCAGTCGACATAGCGACCCAAGGATTGATAGTGCGGAGAGAAGGCCTCTGCCAGCATGACTGCGAGGATTGATGAACACGCAAAGGTCAAGAGGACCGCTGTGATTCCAAACCATTTGCCCATCAGCCAGATGTGCCGAGAGAGTGGCTTACTCAGGGTCGCCGCAGCAACACCTGTGTGTAATTCGCCTGTTACCGTGCGCACGGCCCCAAAGAGCGTAATCGCAACACCAAATAAAAAGAAAGACGCTAACCCACAATCGCGGGCCAAGCGTCCATCTTGAGAGAATTGTTGAAATTGAAAGATCGGAGTGATGAGCGTGAGCAAAATGGGCACAAAGATCAGTAGGAGAATCACTGGATGTGCGAGTAATTCAATTCGCGTCACGTGCATCACCGCACGCAATTGCTTCACCATCCCCCCCCATGAGCGGTTAATAGAGGGGTGGTGTTGCGGAGAAAAAGGGCTCTGGTCGAGTGGCGCGTCGTGTGTCATGATGGTCAATGGTGTCGGCCGATGAGGTGCGACGATTTGCTACAGGAGCGACCTGTCACCCTTTATTCGCTTATTTAATCCAAGGCAATGGATCAAAGGGCAAAGAGCCCAATGTGTTACCAGTGGGTTGACCCGCAGGGGCACCACCTTGAGCACCCATGCAAAAGATCAACGCAGTGGTGACCAAGAGTGCCGCACAAGCCGCAATGATCGC
>CAYZIC010000073.1:0-10940 GCA_964478335.1 uncultured Lentisphaeraceae bacterium
ATAGCACAGGAGGTTGGGGAATGCAAGTGGATTTTTGTGGATTGTAGGGGCTAATTCAAGGCTTTTTTACGATTTTGAGGGCGGGCTGTACCTAAAGGGGGGTGCTCGCTACGCTCGCAGCTGTGGGCTAATAGCGGTGGCGGAGCCACCTAAAAGCAGAGCCGTAGGCTCCTTAAGGCGGCACCGTAGGTGTCTTAAAGCGGTCTGCTTCCGACCCTACAGCGGTGGCGAAGACGCCTCCACCGTCTCTGTGATACAATCCCTCGTAGGCTACGTTGACTGCGGTCGCAGACCGCTCTTCCTAAGACTAATAACTAAGACTAGGCGGCGAAGCCGCCTACCAGAGGGTGATAAAGCCAAGGGTGAGGCTGGTGTTGCCGTTGGGGTCCTTTTCGTGGCGGTAGAGGCGCCAGAGGAAGGAGCTGACGGTTCCACCGTCAGCTCCGCGCAAGTGCTCAATAAAGGGGAAGGTATAGCTCTGGTAGGCGCCGTTGCTCTTGGATTGACTGCGCCAGAGGTAGCCGAGGATGGCGCGGTTTGTCTCGGTGGTGGGCGTTTGGTCTTGTCCTTGTTCTAGCAAGCTACGCTTGCTTGTCTGCTTGGTGGTACCCTTGTAGAGGAGGCCAAAAGGCAGGATGGTGGTGGTGTCGGTGGTGATCGTTTCTGTAGGGGAGATCTTGACATCGTGGCTGATGGCGGTAAGCAGGGGCAGTGAGAAGAAGGCATCACCGTAAGAACCGTCCGCCTTGAGATAGGCCTCGGTACCCGTGAGGATGGGCAAGAAGAAGCGTTTGTCGGAGTAGGTGAGGGGAGTCTCCTTGGCAAGGGACTCTGCGCTGCTGTAGGTGGCCTCATAGTCGTGACTCCAGCTGAATAGGGGACCATAAAACCCAGTCTTGAGGGTTTTGTCGGCGTGGTTGCGCTTGAGGAATGAATACCAGAGGAACCGCCATCCCCAGGCGTTGCTGAAGTCTTCGGTTTCTTGGGGAGTGCCGATGTCGAGGTGGTTGTGGACGCGCTCTGAGAGGAGGCCAAGGAGGCGGTCTTTGCTGCTGCGGTTGGCGATGAGGGTTCGGTCGGGGGTGTAGATGCGGTCGGCCTTTGTCTCGGTGAGGGCGAGGATGCGGAATAGGTCGATATCGGTGGTGTTGCCGTTGTAGCCAATGGGGAGGTTGCGCTGCTTGATGTTGTCAAAGAGGAAGCCGCCGAGGAGTCTGTGGCGTTGGTCGATTCTGTCGGGATGGCCTGCGTGGGTAGTCGAGGTGGTGTTGTAGCAGAGCGCCCAGGGGAGGGTGAGTGAGCTGCGCACCTGAGTATGCGAATCGTTCAGGGTATGGTACCAGAGGAATAGGGGACCGGAAAAGGTGGCGTTGACGGTTTTGGCGGCGCGGTCGTGTTTGAATGCCGAGTGCCAGAGGAGGTGGAGACCCCAGGTGTTTCTGGTTTCGTTGATCGCTTTGGGGGTGCCGATATCAATGCTGTAGTCGGTATAGTTGGAGAGGAACCCAAAGAGGCGCAGTTTGGTGTCGCGTTGGGTGATGAGCTTGCGGTCTGGGGAGTAGATGCGATGGGAGGATGTGTTGGTGATGCCTAGGATGTGGAGCTTATCGACGTCTGTGGTCATACAGTGCTCGGCTTCGTCGAAGTCTTTGGCGTAGATGTCAAAGGTCGGGAGGTGGCGTTGCTTGACGTGGTCAAAGAGGAAGCCGCCGAGGAGGCTCTTGCTTTGATCGACCATTTTGGGTCTGCTATCGCGGGTGATGGTTTCGGTGCGGTAGCCTAGCGCCAAGGGATAGCCACGAGAGGAGGTGTGGCGATACCCAGTATAGTATTTGTCGGAGATGGCGTGGCGATGCCACAAGACAAGTTTGTCAATCGAGCTGACGCCCTCTGCTTGGCAACGGGCTTTGGCGCGGTCTTGATTGAGGACGTGGTAGGTGTCGAGGCCGCGGTTTTGATAGCGGTTGTAGAGGAGGCCGCCGAGCAGATTAAAGGTTTCAGACTGGCTCGAGACAATGGCGGCTTCGTAGGCGGTGTAGAGATTGGTGGGAGCCGAGGGCAGGGGATGCCAGATGGGGAGCGGGCTGTTTGCGTCGGCTTGTTGGATGACGTGCGAATTGGACCAGCCGACAAGGGGCGTTTGGGTTCGGCTACTGGGATAACGTTCGTCGCGTTTGTCGTCGGTGAATTCGAATAGCCCCAAGAGACCTTTGTAGGAATAGCTCGGCACGCCGCCTTTGCGTGAGCGCCATTGATCGTATAGCGTACCCCAGAGGGCAGTGTAGTGGCGGGTGATGGGGTCGGGGAGGCTGGGCGCGGCTTGGAGCTGGTTGAGCGTTTGGTCATAGGTGTTGCGCAGCTCAAAGAGCGAGAAGAGCCCTGGTACGAGTGGCGCAATGTAGTGGGTGCTGTGGGTGTAGGTGGGGCTAGTCCAGGCGTTGGTGTATTGGCGGTGGTGGTAGAGTGGGGTCCAGAGATATGACCCCGATGGCGTGACGCTTTGGTCGTCTACGGCGTTCTCTTGATGGTAGAAATAGAGGGGGAGGCCCCAGTGGGTGGCACCGCCTTTGGCTACATAGCTGCCAAAGTTGCCAGCGTACCAGTAGCGCGTATCAGCAGGGCCGTCCTTGTGGCCCCAACCAATGAATGGCGTGAGCATGCGGTTGGTGCTGTCGGTGTAGCGGCGATAGTAGAGGGGAAAGAGCACATCGTAGGAGGTGGCGTTGCCATCGTAGGAGACGAAGTGGTTGTAGAGTGGTCCGAGAATATTGAGATAGTGGCTGCGGGGCTTTTGGTGGCGATCATAGGATAGACGATCGTAGTAGAGGGGGAAGAGTCCATGCTTGCGAACAGCGTGCCTACGATACCACCACCAGAGCGTGGCATTGGCAGAGGTGATTGCACTGCGCGGCTTGCCGTCTGAAGCTTGCGGCTTGTCTGATACGGGAGGTATCTCTTTCCACGCCACGTGGCTGAGCAGAGGGAAGAGGGTGAGGATGCGTTTCTTGTCTTTGGCACCATAGTGGTAGAGTGGGAAAAAGACGGTGTTGTATTTGTCGGAGAGGGCGGTTAGCGCCATCCAGTCGATCACCTTGTCCTGGGCATCGCGACGCAAGTAACCAATGGGCAAGAGGATGTTGGTAGATGAACCATCCTCATTGCGCCAAAACCACCAAAAAGGCCCCGCGTTGGCCGAGGTGTAGCGGCGCTGCGGCTTGTCACCCGACGCTGGAGGTGTGGTCTCCCACGCGGCGTGGCTGAGCAAGGGAAAGAGCGTGAGCGCGCGGGCGTTGCGTTTGTGGTGGTAGTGGTAAAGAGGCAGCACGGCGGTGCTATTTTGGTTAGCGTAAGCGGTCAGCGCCATCCAGCTGGTGACATCGCCCTGGGCATCGCGGCGCACATAGCCCAAGGGCAAGAGCGCATTGTGCGAAGAACCGTCCTGGTGCTTTTGGCGCCACCAAAAGGGCACCACCACCGTGGTGCCACAATAGGGCAAGTGCCACCAAATGGGAGCCACGCGGTATTCGTGACGTTCAAAATCGGCCGAGGCAATCCCCAAAGCCAGATCGTGGATACCATTGTCGTAGTTGTACAAAGGCCGAATGGCAAGCTGATTGGGAGACCATTTAACAAAAGGCCACGCCACCGCACCAATGGTCTGCGTCTTAAAGAAAAAGGGCCACAAGTTGACACGACCACTGGCATCATTTACAGACTTGCCCTCACCAAGACCATCCCAAAGCGCACTCATCTCCTCGTAAGCCGGCGTACGAGGACGAGAAAAGCACCCCGCAAAAGTCAACGCAGCGACGACCACACAGACAAAAGGAAAAAACGGTTTTGTTTGCATCACACAGATCCTTATTAAATGTTATTGCGAGAGTATGGCATAGGTTGGAGGGCATTGTCAAGCACGATTTCCCCCAAATCGAGCTGAATCTGTTCCAAAGATTGCTTTTGTGTCTTTTTGTGCCCTTTTGTGGTTAAAAAATCTGCCAGTCCTACGCTACCACCAAAAGGCCGCAGGCCGTTCCTAATAGGGAGCGCAGCGACCGTTCTGCGAGGCGCACCTCGCCCCCTCGCCCCCTCGCCCCCTTTTACCCATTAAAATAGAAGAAGATCTAAAAAAAGTCATTGACTTGCCCCGCAAAAACTGATATGCTTCCATTCATCATTGCTAATGGTCTTTGAGATTGGTCATGGATGTGTTGTGTAACCGTGTAATTGTGTGATGACTATGTCGATAATTTCAAAACTCTCTTTGCGTCCATGCTCGCTTGTTGGCATGGCTACAGTGCTCTCTACGCTGCTCGTCTCGCCGCTGCGTGCTGCCGAGTCGACCTTTAAGGCGATGACCTTTAATAACCGCTATTGCAAGGATCGTTGGAGTGCGGGTATCTTTGGTGGGGATTCACCCAACAATTGGGATCGGCGTATCGAGCATATTGACTGGATGATCAATCGGGAAGAGGATCCCGATCTTATCGGCATGCAAGAGCAGTGGTCTATGCAGAGGGTCGATTTGCGTAAGAGAATGAGCCGCTATCAGATTATTGGCGCGTATCGCAAGGGGGGGCGCTCTGGAACAGAGGATGGCGATGATGAGTCATGCCCTGTTGTTTTGAAGAAAGATCGCTTTGAACAGCTCGATGGTGGCACCTTTTGGCTTTACCATGGTGCGCCGACGGTGGGGCCATCGGCTGATCCTAGTACCTTTTATGGATCGGCTTGTCATCGCATTTGTACGTGGTCGCGTGTGAAGGATAAGCGTAACGGCAATCAATTCATCTTTGCCAGTACTCACTTAGACCACATGGGTGGTGAGGCTCCTCAACGTGGGGCTGATGTGATCATGTCTCAGCTCTCTAGGATGCCGTATCCAATCGTGCTGGTTGGCGATATGAATGATCGTGATTTTGATAAGTCTTGTTTGGTCTTTCGCAAGTCAATGACGGGTACCGCACAACCTGGGGCTGATGGCTCGCGCGCTCAGGGGTGTACGTATCATGCCTTTAATGGGGGGACGGCTGGCGATCCTATTGACCACATCTATGTCACACAGGGGATGTTTAAGATTACCAATTGCAAAGTCCACACCAAGACGTACACCAGCAATGCTGCACGGTGGCCCTCTGACCACTATGCGGTCATGGCAACCTTGACTCTCAAAGACCCCGCCATCAAGTATGCCTTTAAGGGATCGGGTTCGCACAATTGGAACGACGCCCCGTGGCAATATGACCAGATGGTGAATCACTCCTTTGACAGCGGACATGATACAACCATTGCGCCATCCGCCGATACGACGCTCAAGGTTACCTCTCCCCTCTCAGCTCGCACCTTGACACTCGGCGCATCGGGTAAGACCCTTACGCTCTCAGGTGATCCATCCAATAGCCTTGTGGCCACGAAATTGGGCATCGCTGGCAATGCCGTGATTAATTTGGGCGTGCCCTTTGGTTATACTGTCGAGGGTGCTGCCACATGGGTGCAGGACATCGATATCCCCTATGGCACGACTTTGCGGTGGGGCGGGAACTACGACCAACGCATGACCGGCTGGCTCTCTGGCTATGAGAGCTCGGTCTTTGCGAAGGCTGGGAATGGGCTCTTGACCTTTGGTGGGGATTCCTATAATAAGATCGCTGGTAACCTCTTTAACTTTACGGGCAAGACCATTGTGGAAGGCGGCACGTTGCGGTTGGCGGCGAATGATTCTGGTGGCAAAGGTGCCTTCTCCAAAACGCAAGTGACGATCAATGCCGGTGCCACGCTCGAATTGACCACCGTCGATGCGACAGGGTGGGGGATTTACACCAAGCCGATTTTGGTCGCCGGCGGCACCTTGCGCTACACCACGCGCGACACGCTAAGCCGCGGGTTGACCTTCTCCTCTGGCACCACGGGCAACGTGGTGCTCGCTGGCGCTGATTCAGGCCGAGGTCTCGATTTGCACGGCAGCACCATTCGGGCTTCAGCCAATACAACAGGCCGCATCTCCTCGCCCACAGACATTGGCATGATGGTGCGTAATGGCGGCACGCTACGTGCAGATCAAGGCGCCTTGCTCTCCGTCGACGTGCCTATCATGGCGAGCACGACAGAGGAATCACAAGCACTCACCATTGCGGGCGATGGCTGGGTCGCGGTGAATCGGCGTTCGCCAGTGGCGGGGCCGATCACGGTTTCGGGTGGTCTTTGCGGCACCAGTGAATTGACCACCGAGACAGTCGTGACGGTCAAATCGGGGGGGAGATTGGCTGGTGGGGCAACTGGTGAGGGGATGCTGACCTTGCGTCGAGTGAAGTTTGAGCGTGGTGCCAAGGTCGTGGCCCGTGTGTCACAAGACGGCAGATCGTGCGGGCAGATTTATATTTCGACAGATGCCACCGGCCCAGGCGAACCCATTGCGATCGCCGTCGATGGCGCCAATCGATTGGCTAAAAGTGTTGCTGTGCCATTGATCAAAGTGCCAACCGCATCTGGATTGGTCTTTGAGGCGACGAAAGAGAGCGGCGTAAAGCTCACCTCCAAAGCGGTCGATGAGTGGTATACGCAATGGTCGATTTCGCCCTTGGTGTGGGATGCGAGCTGCACGATTCAAGGGGTTCAAAATTGGTTGACCGCACCTTGGTCGGTCGAGGCCACAGATGCGCCAACAGCGGCAAATTGGCTCGGCACAATTCCGCAAGCGACCATTTCTGCACGGGGCAATGCGACCCTTGCAGTCGATACCCCTCTTGCATTTAAAACCTTAACCATTGCCACCGAAACAGGCTTGACCATCACCAATCCAAACGGTCATGACGTTGCGATTGAGACGATCGACTGTCGTCTTGATTCTGGAACCACTCGCCTCAACTATCATACGGGTAATTCGACTATCCTCGCTGGCCGTGAAACGATTCTCTCCGCTGGCGGGACTGGTCAGCTCAATGTGACCGAGGGTAAGGCCTTGGTCTTTGAGGAGATCCTCTGGGACGAAACCAAGCTCGCCACCGCTGACGGCTCGCTCATCTATCGCAGCACGGCCACGACACCCACACCGCTCACAGAGATGCCATTTGCAACCCGACAAAAGAATGTACACGTCAAGCTCGAACGCCCCCTCACCAAAACAGGCGACTTGATCTTTGGCCGTACGAATTCGACTGCGCCGCTTGAGTCGACCTTTACGATTGGTGCAAGCCAAGCGGTGAGCGTGTCGAGGCGTTTTAAGAATCAAGGCCAAGGCGTCACGACCACAGTCATCCAAGAGCCAGGTAGCTCGATTGTCGTTTCGGGATCGGATACGAACCCAAATGAAGGTGCCGCCGTTTTGATGGGCCATTGGCGGTCGAGCAATGCCCGCCACACCTTGACCCAAGCCACCTTTGACGCGCTCAACGGCACCTATCGCCTCGGCTGGGATTCTTCGGCCGCATTGATCCTCAAGCAAGGTGCCACCCTCTCGGCCTCTGGCATCATTGCCGGTTATGGCAAAGCCAACCCCGCCACCGTCAGCGTGACCGATAGCACGCTCAAGGTTGGCGCGAAGGGTATGCGCTTTGACAATGCAAACCAAACCCTCACGCTCAGCAATGGTACCCTCGTGGCTACCGCCAATACGCTCGTGAGTTTGCCCAAGGTCGACCTGCTTGGCGATGCTCGTGTCGTCGCACAAAACCAAGCAAACCTACTCATGGATGCGACATTTACCATTCAAAACCCTACCGCCGAGCAACAGCCCCACCTCTATTTTGGGCAGCCCGACCAAACGGGACGCATCGCGGTCATCCCCAGCACAGTCTCAGGCCTCCTTGCAGAGAGCGGCGTGACCATTGAGGAGGGTACGACCTTAGAGATGGGGGCAGACTTTATCCCATCTACTGCAACAGGTGCCAATGAGAGCAACTACAAGACCATCGACGTTACGCCATCTGACGCACGGATTGGGTTGTCGCAGCTCCACCTCGCCCGCAACCCAGGTACCGAGATCTTACCGAATAACCACGTCATGGAGCTTGCCGGTACAATCATAGTCCCCGAGAGCGAAGCCGGGGATTATACCTTTGCCGGTACATGGGATGATAAGATTGCTCTGTGGATTGACGATACCCTTGTCTTTGAATCGCCCGCCTGGAATACGATTGGCCGTGGTACCCGATCGCTCACTGCTGGCACCCATGACTTTAAGGTGCGCGTCTTACAAGTCGGTGGTGGCCTCGGCCCCGCTCAAGCAGACTGGCAAGCTGCCGCCATGTCCCTTGGCTATGCCAAAGGCTCCATCACCCAAACCACTCCCGCCTCCTACATCAAGTTTGACACTGTGCAAGCTGGCCCTCTCTTGATTCGCTCTGCCTTGCCAGAGACCATCCAAGGACGCTATACCGTTAAGGGCACCTTGGCTATGGGGGCGCTGCGTCCTCACCTGGCAGCGATTGGCCCAAGCTCCACACTCGCATTCTCCGCCGAATCGCTCGATGCGCCACTTGAACTGTCGTTGGACACGCCCCCCGCACCAACCGCACGCTACCTGCTCAATGGACAACCCGTCGCCATGCGCTATGATGCGACACGCCAGATGCTGGTCTTGGGTGGGTACACGCCCCCTTATACCGCAGCTGTTACCCAGTCGACCGATTGGAATAGCCTCGCTTGGCGCGATGCCACAGGCCTTACGGTCAGCAGCAAACACATCCTCGCAGCGGGTGGCACCCTCGCCCTCTCTCATGACCTCTCCGGCGACGCCATCACCTTGACCTTGCCCACCCCCGCCGTAATACTCGCAGACGCATTGACGATTACAGGCACCGCCCAATCCTTTACCGTGACCGCACCGCAGGGTGGGGGAATAACCGCTACCGCCTTTGACTACACCGACTACTCAGGCGCACTCACCATCGATCACACCATAGGTGATACGCCAATCACGATTGGCGCAGGCGTGACTGGTTTCACCGTGACCCAAATAGACGCACAGCCCACACTGACCCTGACACCGCGCACCACTCCTTTGGCCTACCACACCGCCGTTACCGAGACCGTTGCCCGCAGCGGCCGCGCAACCCTTGCTACAGTGACAGGCGATGCTGACTTTGACGTGATGCTTACCCTGCAAGGCGATGCCACCGCCACGCTGCGTGATGTTAAGGCCACGCTCATAGATGGCCACTTGGTCGCAACCTTTACCCCCCTTACCGACACCCTGACCTATACGCCACAGGTAGACCGCCCAACCCTCACATGGGATGCCAAACCCGCCAATCGCCCCTTCAGCGACGGCGTGCAGATGCAACCCTTTACTACTGGCAAAAGCGTTCGCTTCGCCGCGGGATCCGCCACAACCGTGACGCTGACCGAATCCCTCACCGCAGGCACCGTGACCTTTGAGACTGGCTACACCCTCACCGCAGACCCCTCCGCCAGCCTAACCGCCACCCAGATCAACTGGGCGGCCGATACCAAGCTGAGCTGTTCTCAGCCATCCCTCAACGCCCTCTGCGCTCAAGTGATTCCCGGTCAAACCCAAACCTTCTCCTGGATCACCGCCCCCCAAAGCGGCACCCCGATCCTAACGCCACTCCCCGCCGCCCCCGCCGACTTTACCGCCGCCTGGACCACATCCGCCACCGCCATTAGCCTCACCATTACCAACACCAAGACGCCCACCACAAACACCCTCGCTTGGAATGTCACCCCCATACAGCCACCATTTGATTGGATGCCAATCATGAGTATGGGCGAATGGTCGACAACCGCCACCTCGTGGCGCAATGCTGCAGGGCAAACCGTAGCCTTTACCCAAGGCGATCGAGTCTCCTTTCCTAAGATAGAGAGCGCATTGGGCGATGTGGTCACGACGGTGACGATTCGCAGTCAGGTGACCGCCACAAGCCTCACGACCGAGTCGCAAGCTTTTCGTGTCGAACTCGCCGCTGCGACTGGGGTGCGGTTGACCGTGACCGAATCGATGACCCTCGCCTCAAAAGGTGTCTTATTCTCCACGCCACTGACCATCTCAGGACACTTGCAAATTGCCACGACCCACAGTGGGATGATCTTTAATCCCACCGCAGGCAATGACCAGACCCTCAGCGGCACCCTCTCAGGTATCGGTACCCTCACCAAACAAGGCGAAGGCAAGTGGATTTGGCAGGGCCTCACCCAGCACCCCCAGACCACGACCACCCCAGCCATTCACTTTGAGACTGGCACCCTCGATGTGCAAGGCGCCTCCCAGTTACCTCATACCATTGTCGCCATGAGCAACCAAACGACTCTGCGCTTGACGGCACCGCTGACCCTCAAGACCCTCACCGTGCCCACAGGCACACTGACCTTGGCCCTTGATTTGCCTTGGACGACAATCACCAAAGACACCCCCATCCTCACCACGACGACAGCCTTGCCCCGAGCAGTCATCACCTGTAACCCCACCTTACCAGCAGGCTACACCCTCGAATGGACCAATACAGCCCTTGTTGTCAAACCGCCCAAAGTTGACTCAACCTTCCCCGAATGGATCCCCACAGCGGTTCAGACCCCCGCGCTCAAGGCTGCCTTTGATGGCTGGGTCGAGCAGTATCACGTCACCGACACCACGGCAGATTACAGCCAGCAGTTCCTCCTGGGCATTGCACCCGATGCCCAGCCCGACTTGACGATTACCCAAGCCACCTTTACCGAAGGCACCGCCACCGTGACCTTTGCCCAAGACAAGACCCAGTTCAACGGCACGATCACCCTCATCTACACCAACGACCTCAAAACCTGGACCGCCCCCACCGGACGCTTCGTCAAAGCAATCCTCACCTGGCCCAAAGAGGCTACGCCTCCGAGTGGACGGTGAAACAGTGGACGGTGGACGGTGGACGGTGGACAGTGGACAGTGGCAGAGTGTGAGACGGCGAGTCTCACCCACCACTAGGACTAGGACTATCAACTAGCACTAGGAGGCG
>CAYZIC010000074.1:0-10612 GCA_964478335.1 uncultured Lentisphaeraceae bacterium
TTGGCTTTGAGGTAGTTGGCGAAGTGTTGGATGAACCAGCTCTGCAATTGATGGGGGTCTTTGAGGTTGTTGTCTTTCATGCGCTTGGCGCATTTGGGGCACTTAGCCCAGCGCGTCTTGGGGGCTTCGTCGCCACCGACGTGGATGTAGGCGGAGGGGAATAGCTCAACGACTTCGTCGATGACATCTTCGAGGAATTTGATAGTCTTGTCGTTGCCTGCGCAGTAGATGTCAGGCTCGACACCCCAGCGCCAGCGAGGGACGAATGGTCCACCTGTGCAAGAGAGCTCGGGGAATGCCGAGAGAGCTGCGAGCGCGTGACCGGGCATTTCGATTTCAGGAACGATGGTGATTTGGCGCTCTGCAGCGTAAGCGATGATCTCTTTGATCTCTTCTTGTGTGTAGAAGAATGGCCCATAAGGAGTCTTATCGCTTTGGTTACGGGCCCATTTTTTGGGAGATTCAGCGCGCACAGCGCCCTTGGCGATCAATTGGGGATACTTCTTGATCTCAATACGCCAAGCTTGGTCTTCGGTCAAGTGCCAGTGCATGGTATTCATCTTATTGATGGCCATGGCATCGAGAATTTCTTTGACAGCAGCCTTGCCCATGAAGTGGCGGCAATCGTCAATCATGAGTCCGCGCCAAGCGAAGCGGGGGGTGTCTTGGATGACGACTTGGGGGAGGACCCAGCGTGCTTTGACGGGGGTCTTGCTGTAAATTTCGACAGGGAGGAGCTGACGAAGAGATTGGTAGCCATAAAAGGCACCCTTGGGCGTGCTAGCATAGATCTTGACACCGTCTGTCTTGGAGACGAGCTTGTAGCCTTCGGTAGGGAGGGATTTGTCTTTGATAAATTCGATATCAGGCGAGCTGAAGCAAGCAAAGAGGCACTTGCCGGAGACATCCCAGTCAAAGCCCGTGGCAGCGTTGAGCTCTTTGACGGCGAATGCAGCCACGTCAGCAAAGGCTGAGTCTGCAACAATCTTGGTGTCGGCGGTCAGGGTGATACCTGTACGGCGATCGTACGCCTCGTGCACGACAGTTGGCTTAGGCAAAATGGAAACTGACGCTTGCACCGATACGGCACAGAGCGACAGCATGGCGCAAAGGATTGCTTTTTTCATGTTGTTCATACTCCTAGGTTTTTGGGTTAGGGGGTAAGCAGTGAGTCTGCTTATTTAAATTAATTGAATCATAGCATCTTATGCGCACTTTGTAAAGGGCAAAAATGCTGTAGGCTTTACGCTGCCTACAAGTGTAAGCAGAGACAAAAAAGCCCATCTGGATCAACCAGATGGGCGCAAATGAAGCGTTTTTAGGCTGCGTAAAACGAATAGACAAAGACAGCCAGTAGCACGGCCACAATCACAGATAGGATTGTGATGATGGTAAACCAGGCTGCTTTATGGTCGTTTTTCTTACCAAATCCGTCGACATCGACCTTTGTCGTCGCATGGCGTGGGGTCATCACGACGGTTGAGCGTGGGATATTGTCAATCACGGCTGAGGCTGCGGTGCTGTCGTCGTCGCCAGGCACATCGTCGCCTTTGATCGTGAGCACGACATCTCCAAATCGTATAACGTCATTGCGGCTGAGCTCGGCTGTTGTGATACGTGCATTATTGACAAAGGTCCCATTGGTCGAGTCTAAATCGACCAATACAAAATTACCGCTGATTTGCTCAATCTTGCTGTGGTTGCTGGAGACCGATGCGTTGGGCAATACAACATCATTGCCAGGTACGCGACCAAAGGTCGTCACTCCTGCATTTAAAGGAAAGGATTGACCGACAAATTCGCCTTCTAAAACTACAATCTTAGCCATAAAAACCTCTTTTCTAACTTTTGAATGTGGTGAGTATAGCGTATTTTTGGTCGATTGTCAAACAAAAAAGGCCATTTAATTGGTCGGAGGGGTGGCAGGGTCGTGGGATTACCGCGAGTGTGTCAGTGCCGCAGGACACTGGGGGTGCTCGCAGGAGAGCATAGCAGCCTACAGCCTGGGGATGGAGAGGGTAAAGGTCGTGCCTTGGCCTGGCTGGGATTGAAGGGTGAGGTCGCCTTGGTGGAGTGTGGCGATGTGGCGGGCGATGGCGAGTCCTAGGCCGGTGCCGCCGAGCTCGCGGCTGCGGGCTTTGTCAACGCGGTAAAAGCGCTCGAAGATGCGTGGCTGGTCGCTGATGGGGATGCCGATGCCGTAGTCTTGAATGGCGAGGGTGAGGGTGTGGGGGTCTCTTTCGCTGAGGGTGAGGTCGATCTTGTCGGTCTTGCTGTACTTGATGGCGTTGTCGATGAGGTTGACGAGGAGCTGCTCGAGGCTGTTGGTGTCGGCGAGGATGTCTGCATCGTCTCCTGTTGGGAGGAGGTTGATGAGGTTAATGGCGATGGCTTGTTTTTGGGCGCGCTCGAGGGAAAGGGCAATTGCGGATTGAATGGGTGTGAGGAGGCTGGTTGGTGTGAGTGTGGTCTGGAGGTGGTCGGATTGTTTTTCTAGCTCGGAGAGGGAGAGGATGTCTTGCACGAGCTGGTTGAGGCGTGAGGCTTGCTGATAGATAATCGTATAGAGGCGTGGGTAGATGTCGGCTGGGGTTTCGGTGTCAATAAGTGTCTCGGTGGCGCTCATGAGGCAGGTGAGTGGGGTCTTGATCTCGTGGGAGACGTTGGCGACGAAGTCTGTGCGGTAGCCTTCGAGCTTGCGGAGTGCGGTGAGGTCGGTGATGGTGATGAGTCTTGCGTCATCGCGTACTGGGGTGCCTTGGATATAAAAGGTCTTGTCTTGGCAGGTGCATTCTTGGGCGAATGGCTCGCCAGTGGAGAGTAGGGTGGGAAGTCCGTCGATTTGTGCGCGCATCATATTGAATCGTGCGTGAATGGGGAGGAGCTTTTTGGCGGCATCGTTGGCGAATTGTACGTCGCCTTTGTGGTCGATGAGGATGACGCCTTCGCTCATGGTCTTGAGGAGGGTTTCTTTTTCTTTGAGCTGGGATTTGAGGCGTTTGTTGAGGGCGCGCTGGATCTCTTTGTGTTCGTCAAGGGATCGTTTGAGTGGGTAGGCGATGCGATAAGAGAGGTAGAGGAATAGTATTGCGAGGCCTAGTCCTAGGCTAAAGAGGATGGAGAAGAGGAGATTTTGTACCCGGCTGATGCCAGCGTAGAGGGACTCGATTGAGATTGCTGTGCGTAAGACGTAGGTGCCTTTGGTGGTCATGATGGGCACTGCGTGGTAGTACATCTGCTGATTGAGGGTCTGGCTAAATCTGCTGATGCTTGTGGGGATGCCTTTTTGGGCGCGCTCGATCTCTTTGCGTCCGGTATGGATGGCGAGGAAGGCGAGCTCTTCGTCGGTTTCAGCAATGACGCGGCTCTGTGGGTCGATGAGGGTAATACGGATGTCGTGGATGTCTTGGGGGAATGTCACGGGCTCGTTGGCTTTGATGGATGGGGTGACGAGGGTGGCGATGAGGGAGGTATCGCGGGCAAGGGTGCGCTCTGTCTCCTCTATATGGATTGCTTGTAGGGTGGACATGCGCTGCCAGACGACCGCAGAACAGAGGATCAGGATGATGGCGATGATGAGGATAGGGTAATATTTTTTCATGGTTAAAGGGCTTTCATTTTGTATCCGACGCCACGGACGGTTTCAATCATTTCGCCGTATGTGTCGAGCTTTTTGCGGAGTCCTACGATCTGGACATCGACAGCGCGGTCTGTGACGGCGTAGGCTTCGCCTTTGACGGCGTTGATAATTTGATTGCGGGTGTAGACGCGACCCGGGTGTGAGATGAGGAGGAGGAGGGTGGCAAATTCACCAGCTGTCAGGGTCACATCTAGGCCGCGAATCGTGAGGGTATGAAATGCAGGATCGAGGGCGATGCCGGCGTAGGTGATGAGGGTCGATGGTGAAGCTTCTTGGGGCGTTGCGGTGCGTAGGTGGGCGCGAATTCTGGCGACGAGGACTTTATTTGAGAATGGTTTGGTCATGTAGTCGACTGCGCCCATCTCAAGACCTAGGACGATGTCGAGCTCTTCTGATTTAGCGGTGAGCATGACGATGGGTATCTTGGCTAGCTCGGGGTCTTGCTTGATCTGCCGGCAGACATCGAGTCCATCCATGCCAGGCAGCATCCAGTCGAGTAGGATAAGGTCGGGCTTGATGAGCTTGGCGAGCTGGAGGCCGGTTTCGCCGTCGGGGGCTTGCTCGACGGCGGTATAGCCGGCGGAGGCAAGGGTGAGGGCGATTAATTCGCGAATGTCGGATTCGTCTTCGATAATCAAAATTGTCTGGCTGGCCATGGTGGGCTCCTTATGGTTGGGTGTCGTGCCGATGGCGAACGATTCGACCATATTCGAGGTAGATCACCTCCTCACAGATATTGGTCGCGAGGTCGGCAATGCGCTCGAGACATCTGGATATGGTTAAGCAGTCCATATAATAACCTGAAAGCATTGGGAATTTCAAGAGAAATCCTTTGACTTTGGTAAAAGATTCACGGTGGAGGGTGTCGACTTCGTCATCTTTGTGAATAATCGCAGTTGCGCTCTCTGGATCTTGATAGACAAGGGCATCGAGGGCACCCTTAAACATGGTACAGGCTTTTTCGGACATGACGAGGTAGTCAATGGGTGCCTCAATATCGTCTGGGTAGTCTGCGTGGAGGACGCGTTCGGCGATATTGACGGCGAGGTCACCAATGCGCTCGATGTCATTATTGACCTTGAGGATGGTGATGATCTTACGCAGATCGCCGGCGACTGGTTGGTGGAGGGCGAGAATCTTGAGGCACTCTTCCTCAATAAAGTTTTCGCGTTGGTTAACCTCTGTATCCTTATCAACGACAAGCTTGGCGAGCTTTTTGTCGTCAAATTGGACAGCCTGAATGGCATGATGGACGGCGGTTTCGACGAGGCAGCCGCTTTCTACAAGGGTATTGGTCAAAGCTGATAGGGCGTGATAGAAATGATTTTTCATGGTAGTCTCCTGGTGATAGATGCTGACTTAACCGAATCGACCACTGATGTAGTCCTCGGTTTGCTTATTCTTTGGATTGGTAAAGATATCTGCGGTTTGTCCGGCCTCAATAATCTTGCCCTTGTAGAAAAATGCCGTCTGATCGCTGATGCGTGCTGCTTGCTGCATGTTGTGCGTGACAATGACGATGGTGTAATTTTTGCGTAGCTCGCTCATGAGGTCCTCAATCTTGAGGGTTGCGACGGGGTCAATCGCGCTGGTGGGCTCGTCCATGAGGAGGATTTCTGGCTCGGCGGCGATGGCTCTGGCGATGCAGAGGCGCTGCTGCTGTCCGCCCGAGAGGGCGAGGCCACTCGACCGTAGCTTATCCTTGACTTCGGCCCAGATTGACGCCCCCCTCAAAGCTTGCTCGACGCGATCAGCGATTTCGGAGCGAGAGAGCTTGAAGTGGAGGCGCAGTGGATAGGCGACATTGTCAAAGACTGACATAGGAAAGGGGGTGGGCTTTTGAAAGATCATGCCAACCTTACGGCGCAGGGTCAAGAGGTCGGTGCTGCTATCGAGTATATTGTGTCCGTCAATGAGGATTTGGCCCGTGGCACGCTGCTCTCTATAGAGCTCAAAGATACGATTGTACGTGCGCAAATGGGTCGACTTGCCGCACCCTGACGGGCCGATGACCGCGGTGATTTGATTGGCGGGGATATCAAGCGAATTGTCAAAGAGTGCTTGATGGTCGCCATAGTAAAAGTTAAGGTTTCGAGTAGAGATTTTAATGGGCATTGTTTTTCTCCTTAAAGGCAAAGCGTGCAATGAGGTTAAATGTCAAGACCAAGATTGTCATAATCAAGGCTGCGCCCCATCCGGCTTGGTGCATTTCTGCAAAGGGTGAATTGGTGGTGTATTCTGTAATGAGAATCGGGGCATTGGGCGTGGGGCCTGACCAATAGTTCGTCGGCCAGGTGTCGGCAAAGAGTGCGGTAAAAAGCAGGGGAGCCGTTTCGCCGCTGACGCGAGAGAGCGCCAAGAGGATGCCCGTCATGAGGCCTTTTTGGGCAGCGCGGCACACGATGTAGAGCGTGGCACGCCAGCGGCTCATGCCCAGGGCTAAGGCCGATTCTCGCAGCGCATCTGGCACCATCGCAAGCATATCCTCGGTGGTGCGCATGATCACTGGCAGCATCAAAATCGCCAACGCCACACTCCCGGCAAACCCCGAGAAATGGCCTGTCGTTGCGACCAAGATCACATAGACAAAGAGCCCCGTAATGATTGATGGCATACCCATCATCACATTGGCCGCAAAGCGCAAGCTTGCAGTCAAGCGATTGTCCTCGCGATACTCAGCGAGGTAAATGCCCCCAAGCAAGCCGATGGGCAGAGCCATCACCGCAGCCCCCAGCGTAATCAAGACCGATCCAAGCAATGCATTGCCAATGCCGCCGCCAATCACGCCATAGGGTTTAGAGGGATTGAGGATAAAGTCGAGCGACAGCGCGCCTACCCCCTCAGCAAGTACCGTCCAGAGGATCCAGACCATCATCCCCACAGCCAAGAGGACCGCAGCACGCGCAAAGAGCGCCATCAATCCATCGAGTAGCTTACGCGGCCACATGGCGCGCGGTTTCATCGATCTAACCATTATCGACCTCCATTCACTCGGCGCATACGGGTCAAAAAGGTATGTGCGAGAATTTGAATCAAAACTGCCATCACAAAGAGCACCAAGCCCAGCGCAAAGAGGACGTTGCGTTCGAGTCCGTAGGCCTCGCCAAAGCTATTTGCCAGCGTCGAGGCAATGGTACTTGCGCCATCAAATAGGCTCGTGGGCATCATCATCATATTGCCGATGACAAAGAGGACGGCCATGGTCTCGCCCAAAGCCCGCCCAAATCCGATGAGCGTGCCACCGATGATGCCACCGAGCCCTGCGCGGAGCATGACATCCTTGGCGACTTCCCATTTGGTGCAGCCCATACCAAAGGCCGACTCACGCAAAACCTGCGGCGTCATCTTAAAGACCTCGCGCATAATTGCGCAGATATAGGGCAAGATCATCAAAGCCAAGATAAGCCCCGCTGTCAAAAGGCCAATCCCCATCGAATCGGGAAAGATCGCCTGCATCACAGGTGCAAAGACAAAGAGCCCCCACATCCCATAGATCACACTCGGAATTGCTGCGAGCAGATCGACCGCATGGCTCAGCGGTTCGCCAAGCCACCGCGGCGCATCGACTAAATAGAGTGCCGAGGCAAAGGCCAGGGGCCACGCCACAACAAGCGCTATCAGCGTCGTCAGGAGCGTCCCCACAATCGCTGGCAATGCGCCAAATTGGCCACTGACTGGATCCCACTCCTGCCCCACGAGAATATCGAGCCCACAGGACCGCCACGCTGGCAAAGAAGAGATCAACAGCTGCAATAAAAAGCCCACCGCACAGAGCCCCACGAGGCTAGCGGCTCCCAGACAGAGCCATTTAAATCGGCTATCGGCTCGTTGCATAGATTACTCCGATCTTTCTTGGACCATCGACACGATCGTCTTGGGCTCATCAAGTAATATCAAGTTACCGCAATCATCAAAGCCACACGACTTACCCCAATTGGCGCGGCTGCTGATTTGCGTCACAACCTCAATCGCAGACCAAGGAATCGCTCGCGTCGTCACAGGACTGCGCGAAACGGGACTCCGCAGCCCCTGCTCAAGCCGACCAAAGTGAAAAGAACACCCCTCGACGAGCAGATAGGCTGGCGTCTCCCCTAAGACACGCCCGACCGTGACATGGTTACGGGCGTGAGGATAAGCCTTATGACTGCGAATGCGGACATTCTTACCAATCAAAAGCGGTTGATCCATTATTGACCTCCATCCTTGACGGGTGCGGCACACGCCCCACACGTCTTGGTCTCAGCCTTGACAGGTGCTTTGACCTTAGGCGCCTTGACCTCAGGCTCTTGGGCACCGGGCTTGGCGACGGGCTTGTAGCCAAGCTTGAGTGCAGCAGGTTGACCTTGCTCAAAGCACCAGTCAAAGTACTGCTGCAGATCCTTGCGACGATCCGCGGGGCAATCCTTACGCACGAGGATATAGGTCGTACCGAGGACTTCGTCAGGTGTCTTGATCGTGGTGAAGTTACCTTGCTTAGCATAGGCATACTCGGTGTAACCAATCGCACCGCGGATCTTGCGCACCGTGTTGCAGACGCCGGCATTCTTTTGGCCACCGACACCCACAGGCCACTTCACGCTCGAGCCAGCACCGACGGTCTTTTTCCACGTCTCTGAGATCTTGCTCAAGTGCGAGGTGTAGATAAAGGTCGTCCCGCTCGAATCGGCCCGACGCACCACCGTGATGCGCATCTTGGGCAACTTGAGGGTGGGGTTTTGGTCGACGATAGACGAGTCATTCCAGTAGCGAATATCGCCCAAGAAGATCCCCGCCACCGTAGCGCGGTCGAGCTTGAGCTGCTGATCCTTAATCCCGGGCAACGAGGTAATCAAAACAACCTCGCCCTGTAGCATCGGGAACTGTTCGAAGCCATACTTCTCCAGCTCCTTGGCATCGAGTGGTTTGTCCGAGCCCGCGAAATCGACGGTCTTGGCCTTGAGCTGGTTGACACCAGCGCCCGAGCCCATGCTCTGGTAATTGACTCGCACGCCATCTGTCGCCTCGGAGTAGCTATGCGTCCAAAGTTGATAGACGGGTGCGGGGAATGACGCACCGGCACCATTGAGCACCTGCTCTGCGGAGGCGTGGGTGGACAATAACACCGTTGCGGCAAGCGCAATACTACGTTTCATGAATCTATTCATCTCTTTGTTCCTTTCGGTTATGGTTAAAACTTCATCGTTAATTCAAATCTCGTAAACCACGCATCGTCACGAGCATCTGCCTTAAAGTAGTCCCCCTTGTGGAGATATTCCAAGCTAATGGCACCTTTAAGGTGCTTCGCAATGGGAAAGGTATACTTCGCCTTGGCGAAGAGCCCCTTGTAGCGACCCTCAGCGGCGTCTTCCTCCACAGCAGTAAACATCGGCCCCGACTCAAGCGCCAAGGAATGCTTTTCTACAGGCTCAAACTTGAGTGCCAAGTGAGGGTAGATCAAGTTAGAGTAGCGATACGCGCTGTACATCGGCGCAATCAATTCACCGATCCCCGTGCTGCGGTTAAAGACTGGATTCCAGCCCATGGAGCCATTCTTACCCTGGTTATCCTCCTTGTCACCCGACAAATAGAGCGTCGCCACAGTAAACTTTGGCTTGAGATTTTGCTTAGGAGCCCAAGTCAAGCCCCCATAGAGCAACTGACCAGCAGTCGTACGCCCATCGTCGAGCTTACCCTGCTGCACAGCCGCCTCGACCTCCGCCGAAACGGTCTCCGTCAGCTGCGGCATCACCCGCAAGCCGGCGGTATAGGTTTCGCGGCCAATGATCTTGGAGCCAGAGGTCTCATTCTTATAGACCACATAGCCATCCATCGCCAAATCATCCGCCTCGCGGTGTTGCCAATAAAGACCAGCGCCAACCTCGCTGCTTCCTCCAAAGCCCGTGGGGTCATAGTCTGCCTTGCTGCCATTAGCAGCCTGCTTCTTACCTGCAGTGGGCAACCAATCCTCAGAGCCGACATAGAGGGCAATCGCATCGACGGAGCTCTTCTCCCCATAATGCCACGTCAGGCGCGCCGCATCAAAGTAGCTGCTACGCGAGCCATCCCCACCGACACCATCAGAAAAGATTCGCCCCTTGCCAAACTTCATATCCTGACGACCGAGCTTGAGGTCTACGTTTGGCAGGAGGTTCTTTTTCTCAACATAGAGCGAATCGACAAAGAGCACATCTGGGAAAGACTGCTTGTCACGATTGGACGACGGTGCGCGATAAAAGCGAAACTCATTCGCCAACCGACCATAGACCAACCACTCCCCAAATTGGTAGCTGCTCCACAGACGCGTCCGCAGACGAGCATAGTCCGAGTAGTCCTTTTGCTTGGTCTTACTGGGCATGTTGTCAGTGAAGTCATAACGCGCCCTCACATCCACGCCCCATTTAAAACCATCCTCATCAGCAGCCCACGCTACGCCAGACACCAAGAGAGCCACAGCTAATAACGGTAATTGCATCATTGATTTCATTGTTTACTCCTTTGTTTGTTAATGAAATTGCCGCCAGTATCGCAAATCCCTGTCAAAAGAGTGTGAGCCAAATGTTAGAATTGCGTTAAATCGGGCTCTTCTTCTATTTTAATGGTAAAATGGGGCTGTTTTGGCTTTGTCGAGTCGTGCGGGATCTTTTTTTAACCACAAAAGACGCAAAGGAGGCTGCGCCTCCTAGTTCGAGTTCGAGTCTAGAGTTCGAGTGCTAATGGTGGGATTGCATCCCACGCCCTGCTTATTGAGCCCCACGCCCTGCCTATTGACCTGACGGCGTTGTCTTACTTGCCACGCAAAAGTACGCTACGCTTGATTGACCGCTCGGTCTCCTGCGGCTCGCTCGCTCAAGTACTACGTACTTGCCCAAACTCCTCCTCGCCACGACAGCTGCGATGCTCCAACTTCTTATCCTTCCGACCTACTAAAATCGCACAAGAGGGTAAATTGCAACAATAAATGTCGCAGTAGGCTAAGAAATCTTTAGTAATTCT
>CAYZIC010000075.1:0-9721 GCA_964478335.1 uncultured Lentisphaeraceae bacterium
GGCATGACCAAACGGCCATCTGCATCATAGACCCAATCTGCCTTAGGAAGAGGTGTGCCCGGTTGGAAAATCTTCGCAATACGGCCACCTTTAATCAAGATCGCTCCGCCATCAAATTCATAGCCAGGGCTTACAATATACGCATTTTTAATCAAACCAGTTGTCATATGACCACCTTTCCGCTCCTAAGAGCATCGTGAATAAACAAACAAAACTCCTACTCGTATTGAATACCCCTATACTATAGCACCCCTCTAAAAAATATACAAGCAAAAAAAGTGGCTAGATGCAATTTTAATGGGCAAAAGGCACACGGTAGGGCTCGCTGACGCTCGCCGGAATGTAGCATGTAGCATAACCGAGCGGCTTGCACCGCAGTAGGGCTCGCTAACGCTTCGCAATCCCTTGATCAGCACAAATCTTAACTCGACCCACCTCAAATGCGACGGCCCGTAAGCGAGGTGTGCAGTCGGGCAGTCCTGTGGCCGCAGACCACTAAGGAGAGCCGAGCGCATTGAGGCTTGTTTAGTGCAAGGCCTAACGAGTCGCCACTGTGAGAGCTTTTTAAGGGTGAGCACTGGGGCGTTATTGGTTAATAACGGTATCGCATGTGCCTTAAAACGGTCGTTTTGCCGAGCAAACATGGAGGCGTAGCCTCCAAAAGGGGATAGAAATTGGTAGAATTGCCAAATAAACTTTATTGGAGTAAACTACAGGCTTGCTTTTGTCGGCAGATTGACTATAATAAGTGGGTATGAAAGCAACCATTTTACTTATGGGCAATCCCAATACGGGTAAGTCCACTCTCTTTAATCAATTAACAGGCGGCAATGAACGCACAGGTAATTGGACGGGGGTGACTGTCGATGGCGCTAAGGGGGTGATCGATTTGGGACCAGGCAATGAGGTCTCGTTGGTCGACTTGCCGGGGATCTATTCGCTAGCTGCATATTCTAAAGATGAGGCTGTCGCGCGCAAGGTCTTGGCTACGGCTAATCCAGATCTTATCCTCAATGTGCTTGACGCATCTAATCTAGAGCGATCGCTTTACCTCTCAGCTCAGCTAATGGAGCTGGGGGTGCCGATGGTTTTTGCTGTCAATCAGTCAGATATCGCTCAGCGTCTAGGCATTCAAATCGAGTATCAGCACTTGGCAAATCATGTCCATGCGCCTGTCATACCAGTTACAGCTGTGCATGGTGAGGGTATTGATGAGCTTAAGGCTGCACTGGCTACTGCGCTGCAGGTTAAGCAATGCCCTGAGTCGCAAATTGATTACGATCCGATTATCGAGGATGGCATCAAGGAGTTGCTCTCCTATCCAGAGATGATCAAGACCTATGGTGCGCGTGCTTTGCCTTTGCGGTGGTGGGCTTTGCAATTGCTCCTACACCAAGATAAGGCCTTACGCTACGCATCCGAAGCGCTCGAGGCTGTCACGCGCAAAGTCGAGCTGGAGTTGGCTCTCCATGCTAAGCATACTGTGACAGATTCGGTGATGGATGCTCGGCGAGGGTTTGTCCATGGCTTAACGCAAGATGTGGTTCAGTATTCGGGGCGAGAGTTGCAGCGTTTCTCGGACAAGGCGGATCGCATTCTCCTCAATCAGTGGCTGGGGATTCCTGTCTTTGCTTGTGTGATTGGGCTGGTCTTTCTCTTGACGACCTACGTTGCTCAGCCTTTTGTTGAGTGGATTGATGTCTTTTTTAACGGAGTGCTTGTCGATGGCGGTCAAGTGCTCTTTGCTCAGCTGGGGCTACCTGATTGGTTGACGATTACATTGGCTCAAGGTGTTGGAGGGGGTGTTGCGGCGGTCTTGACCTTTGCCCCTCCGATCTTTATGATCTTTTTTTGCCTTTCTTTGCTCGAGGAATCTGGCTATATGGCACGGGCTGTCTTTGTGATGGATAAGTCTCTTCGCAGGATCGGTTTGCCAGGTAAGGCTTTCATTCCGTTACTTGTTGGTTTCGGGTGTACCGTGCCTGCGATAATGAGCTGCCGGACGTTGACTCATCGGCGAGATCAAATCTTAACAATGTTGATGACGCCTTTTATGAGCTGTGGTGCCAGGCTGCCTGTCTATTCTCTCTTTGCGATGGCGTTTTTTGCGCAAAAGAGTGGCCTTGTAATCTTTGCTCTCTATCTCATTGGCGTGACTGTTGCCCTCTTGACGGGCTGGCTTCTCAATAAGACGCTCCTACGAGGTAAGGTCTCGGACTTTGTGATGGAGTTGCCTCCTTACCACCTGCCTGTTGTTAAAGGGTGTATCCAGCATGCGCTTGCTCACTTAAAGAGCTTTGTGCTGCGTGCTGGGGCGGTGATTGTCTCGATTGGAGTGATTGTCTCGATGGTGACTCATGCGCTCCAACAGGTGCCTGCAGATGAAGGGGCAAGTCGTGAAATGCGCACCGAGCTTGCGGATTCGCTTGATACGGATGATGATCAATCTGTCGGCAAGATGCTCGGTGAAAAGGCTACCTATCTCTTTGCTCCTATGGGTATCACCAAGGAGAATTGGCAAGCACCAATCGCTTTGGCTGCGGGTATTGTCGCCAAAGAGGTCATCGTTGGCTCGCTGGCAATGCTTTACCAAGATGAGCCTAGTCAAGATCTGGAGCAGGCCTTTTCGCTGAGAAATACACTGAATCAAGCCTTCGCCTCGTTTACAGATGCCGCTTTGTTACGTGGAGGTGGTGAAGCTGAAGAGTTCTCCCAAAACGCATCGCAGTTACGCAACTTACGCAATAATTTTGGCTCGAAGCGTAGCGCCTTTGCCTTTTTGATCTTTGTCTTGCTCTATGTGCCGTGCACGGCGGCGATGGCAACGATGTATCGCGAAGCGGGGCTTAAGTGGACGCTCTTTTTATTTGCCTATACCTCTCTGATCGCTTGGTGTACAGCTACGCTATTTTACCAAATTGCCACAGTTTTACTAGGATAATCATGACTCTTCCTTTTTTACACGAAACAGAAACCGCCACAGTTCTGAACAATCCCGATCCCAAATCCAGCGAAATGGGGTTTTGTACCGGGGCTCAGTTTACTATGATTCGTAATCGCATGAATGAAAACATGATCATCGTTGCGGTGGGAGCGACACGATTTGTGATTACCCGGCCAATCGCACGAAAAATTATGATCAACCCCGTCGACAGGATTGCGAGATCTGCAGAAAAAGAGTCTAGCCTGTCAAAGAATAAATGGTACCAAATCCTCGGCCTATGAAATTTTTACTCCAACGCGTCACTCATGCATCTGTCGATATTGATCAGCAAACGGTCGGACAGATTGGTCCTGGGATCCTTCTTTTGATTGGGATAGCTCCAACAGATACGCAAGCACTCGCCCAAAAGCTCTGTGACAAGCTCCTCAAACTGAGGGTTTTTCAAGATGATCAAGGTGCCATGAATCGCTCCATTCTCGATGAGCATGGGCAGATCTTGGCTATTTCACAATTTACCCTCTATGCCGACACCTCTCATGGTAATCGCCCAGGGTTTTCTCATGCGGCTCCACCGAGCCAGGCTGAGCCTATTTATGACTTTGTCTGTGAGTATCTCACTCAAAAACTCGGTGCTGATGCTGTCGCTACAGGGCGATTTGGAGCGGATATGAAAGTGTCCTTGCTCAATGATGGGCCTGTTACGATACTGCTCGAAGCCTAAAGATAGTAAACGTTAGTGTATGGCTAGCTTGGCTTGGGCTTGCTTAACCCAGGCTAGGTCACGTCTACGCATCGCTTGGCGTTCGCTTGGGGTCGCATCGTCTGCATCGGTTAAGTGGTCGCAACCATGTGCCATATAGAGGAGGACCTCTTTGACGAAATCTGTACTACGTAGGCTTTGACCATTGCGCTGAGCCTCGTCGATATTGACAAAGAGCTCACCAACCAATCCATCTGTCTCACCGGGCAGGGCATCGTATCGCTGGGTAATGACATCTGTTGGACCGACATGGCCTAAGATGGCCTCGTTGACCGCCGCACTCCCAGCATCGTCTACTAAATAAATTGACACTTCACACCAAGGTGCGCTCGGCTTACTCCAGCGTTGTGCGGCGAGAACAAAGTACTCGGCTGCTTGTTGGCAGTAGGCTAAGGTGAGTGGGTTGGGCAGGGGGCACTCTGTGATGACTTCGACAAGGGTATCCATGGATGACCTACGCTTGATAAGATTGATGGATGGTTTGGAGGCGATCCCATTCGTGAATGTAGGCTTCAAGATAGGCTGTTTCTGGCTTGTCGCATAGATCCATCAGGAGCTCGCGTACCAACTCTTGCTCATCCTGGTATTGGTCATTGGTGAAGAGTCCGCTGACCCACGCCGTGCGCAACCACACGAGGTAGGTCGTAATGGCATCAAAGCAATTGTATTGAACGATCTCCTTGAATTGACCCTGTTGCCACATTTCCCAGACCATGTCGCCGTGCGTGCCAAATTTACCCGGGATACCCGAGATAGCCGCAGCATCATGGAGTGAAATCGAGCGGCCAAAGCCTGAGAGACAATCCATCAAATCAATGTGGCAATCCGTATCTCTAGCAAAGTAATCGTCACCCTCCCATGGTTTATTGGGGCGATGCAAGAATCCTGGCGCCGGAATGCCTAAAATGTAAGCTCTTTGTGCCAATATACGGCAGTCAGCATTCTTGGAATTAAAGCCGACAAGCTGTGGGTGGCTACGACCGATACCCGTTAAAAATTTGCCAATGATATCCGACTCAACTCGGTCTGAGGCGAGGTCGGGATTGCGTGGCAACCAGGAGAGCTTGAGCTGGGCGGGTTCACCTGGCTTGGCGCGACGGGTGACCATCGCAATGGAGACCACGCGACTTTGTATGAGCTTGATAAAGGGCGTGGGATTCTCCTCGGTTGCGCCATTAGATGCCCATAACTGCTTGATCGCCTCTGGGGCGTCGGCGGTGGCACATTCTGGAAAAAGTAACCTTGCGGCAATTGGATCAGGGACCCATTCGCAGTCAAAGGCGAGGACGAGGTCTGCAACTTTTCTAATCATAATGCACGAAGCTCCTGAATGAACGTATTGAGTAAGGTTGCCCCCCATGGGTCGAAAGTGCGCTGCTGATGGTGGGCAAACTCAAGCAAGCTGTGCTTGAGCTTTTGTGAGGGATTGGCCAGGTAGACGCACTTGGCTAGGCGGGTAAATGTTTTAATCCCTCCGCGGTAGCCTTGATGGATTAAGCGCATGACCATGCGCAATTGTCCTTGGTCATCTTCTCCTCGGTTGTACCAGTAAAAGGCATAAACCGCAGGATTGCTCCACGTTACCGACCCAAGCAGGGGCTCTAGGGTGTGGGGGTCGTAGGTTAGTGGTAGCGCTTTGAGCGAGTCGCGATAGTAGGGAGAAGCGGTGTCTGACGAACCCGAAATTTTGTGTTCGTAAAGCCAGCCTAGCTCTCTGTAAATTTTAGGCTCTTGTGGGATGTAGCGCAGAGCACTATGCTGTAAGAGGTTGATGCCTCTTAGGACCCATGGCCAGCGGTCTTTGGGCGAGGTGTACATCGAGGAGATGTTGTAGGAGAGATTCCACGCGTGATAAATCCACGTATTGGTCGCTTGTGGGTCTAGTTGTGTCAGCCAATCCGTCAAGGGGATGATATCGATGTATTGATTGTCTTGCTGCAAACGATTAATGCGAAACCAGAGCACTTCACACAAGATTCCCCGACTACTGCTCAGGGCAATCTGGGTTAACTCTTGCATGGGGCTCTCTTTGATAGCCACGGGTAAATAGCCAGTCTTGGGCTCATGTTGGCGCAACCAATAGCTCCCGCCAATCGCCATCGTGACGAGTAGTAGGAGGATGCTGACCTTGATGAGTAGACGCGCCATCTGTTAACCTTGCTGCTCCATGTAGTCGGCGAATTCTGTCAATTGCCTGACCGCAATCGTGGGGATGA
This sequence comes from uncultured Lentisphaeraceae bacterium, assembly GCA_964478335.1. Classification (GTDB taxonomy): domain Bacteria; phylum Verrucomicrobiota; class Kiritimatiellia; order RFP12; family DVOR01; genus CAYZIC01. The sequence goes on from CAYZIC010000075.1 coordinate 5,921, forward strand.
TTTCACGGGGGGTACCAAATCCATAGGTGCATTGGCAAATGTGGATATTGAGCGATTCACCCGCAGCCATGTCTGTGTAATTGTCTCCAATGACCCAGTCGGCGGGCGTGATGGGCGAGCCCATACGCTCTGAGGCTAAGTAGAGTAGATCGGGGGCGGGCTTGAGATTGGGGACATCTCCACCACCCACAATGGTGTCAAAATAGTCGTAGATGCCTAAGTGCTTTAAGATCAAGGGTACCAAGGCTGAGGTTTTGTTGGTGCAGACTGCCATTTTGTGACCTAGCGCATGCAAACGTTTGAGCGCATCGGCGACTCCAGGATAGATATAGGTTTTGTCGACGAGATGTTCGCGGTAGTGGCGTTTATTTGCGGCCATGAGATCTTCGATTTGATCGGCTTGATCAGGCATGACGCGCAGCATCAATTGGCGCATACCATTGCCGACGGCTTTTTGCACATCTGCCAAGGGCAGGGGGGGTAAGCCATAGTCTGCACGTGTGAGATTGACGCCCAATGCAATATCCGCACGTGAATCAATCAGCGTCCCATCTAAATCAAAAAATAAATTCATCGTAGTCTTTCTATGCTATTAATTTGATTCCTTAGATGATGAGCATACAATCACCATAGGAGAAAAATCGATAGGATTGGGCGATGGCCTCTTTGTAAGCATCCATAATGCGCACTTGTCCCGCCAAAGCCGACACCATCATAATGAGGGTCGATTGAGGTAAGTGAAAGTTGGTGAGCATCGCATCGACGACCTTAAAGGTATAAGGAGGATAGATAAAGATCTGGCTTTTACCATGCGTAGCGACGATCTTGCCATCATTGAGCCCGGCGACTGTTTCGAGCGTGCGGACAGAGGTCGAGCCAACTGCTACGACTCGATTGCCTCGGGCACGGCAAGCGGCAATTGCTTCGGCGGTCTCCTCTGTGATCTCATAGTATTCGGCATCCATGCGGTGCTCCTCAATGGCCTCTGCCTTGACTGGCTTAAAGGTGCCTGGTCCCACGTGTAAGGTGATGAAGGCACGTTTGACACCTTTAGCTGCAAGCGCATGAAAGATCGCTTCTGTGAAATGCAAGCCAGCGGTTGGTGCTGCTACGGCACCGGTTTTTTCGGCGAAAATCGTTTGATAGCGCTCTTTGTCCAAGCGGGCAATTTCTGGACTGGCATCTTCGCGATGAATGTAGGGAGGCACGGGGGTCTTGCCAAATTCATTGAGGAGTGTCAATAGGGGACGTTGGGATTCAAAGCGAATGTGGCTATTGCCCTCGACATCTTTGTCCAAGATTGTGCCCATTAATGCACCATTGCCAAAGTTAATCGTGTGGTTGATGCGTTGCTTTCGCCCAGTGCCACACATACAGCGCCACAATGAGGTGTAGGTGCCATTAGGGAGAGTCGACTCGGCTTCGCAGTTGTCCAGCAGGAGGATCTCGGCTGCTCCACCAGTATCCGCCCAAGAGCCCATTGCGCGAGCGGGAAAGACCTTGGTGTTGTTGAGAATGAGCAAGTCGCCAGGGTTGAGATAGTCGACAATGTCCGAAATAATCCGATGCTCTACGCCCGTGGTAGCTCGGTCTACAACCATCATGCGTGACGTGCCACGCACTGCTGGGGGAACTTGAGCGATGAGCGCTTCTGGGAGATTGTAATCAAAATCTTTTGTTAACATAAATGGTCCAATTTCTTTTAATGCTTGCTGTGGCGAACTGGGGCAGATTCAAATCTATCACCGACTTGTAGGGGCGTACCATTGATAAAGGCACCCACGAGTAAAGGACGACCGCCCTCAGGTTGGACCTCCTTGACGACTAAAATGGCATCTCTGACCTTGATGTAGATTCCAGACTTGTCCACGTAAACAATGGTGCCTGTTGGGGCATTTTTAGTGCCAGCAGAAATCGAGACTGGCGTTTGGGCGTTGGGGGTGATTGCCTCGACAGACAAAATCTTGAGCAGTTTGCCGGCTCCTTTGGCGCAGGTCGTGGGGAGATATGTGTAGCAACTGGGCCAGGGCGTAAAGGCTTTGATCTTGCGAATGAGCGTTTCTACGGGCTCATCCCAATTGAGATGTCCATCGGCCTTGGAGATTTTGTAGGCAAACGTAGCCAAGCGTGTGTCCTGAGGAATGGGAGTCAATTCATGGCGAGCCCAGCGAGGTAAGACATCAATCAAAAGCTTGCCCCCGAGAGAAGATAGCCGCTGGTGTAGGCTTTCGCAATCATCTTGAGGTAAGATGCGCGTTTTGGAGATTTGGAGGACTGGGCCGCTGTCCATGCCTTCATCCATCAACATGGCACAAGCCCCCGTCTCACTGTCCCCATGCAAGAGACAAGCATGAATCGGCGAGGCACCACGATGACGCGGCAAGAGAGAAAGATGGATATTGATGCAGCCGAGCGGCGGAATGTCCAAAAGACGCTTACTCAAAAATTGCCCATAGGCCACCACCACGATTACATCTGGCAACCACGCTGCGATTTGAGTCAGTGAGTCAGGCGCATTGATACGCACTGGCGTCAAACAGGGAATACCACGGTCATCCGCCAACCGCTTACAAGGGCAAGGCGTCAGTTTACGAGAACGCCCCGCAGGCTTATCTGGTTGCGAAACCACCCCCACGACCTTGACCTCACCGCCAGAGACTAACTCGCTCGTCAAAAGCATGTCAAGCATTGATGCAGATAAATCTGCAGAACCAATAAAAACAACTCTCATCATATCCACCCCTCGTCACAAAAGACCATCACAGACCCGATCTGTAAAAAACGGAGCAAATGATAACACAGCCCAGTACGAAAAGCAAGCCTAAAATGAGCAATGGTGCTCGCAAGTGATGAGGGGCTAGCGTATGACAGTTGCGACGCAGGATACCCGTGTTTACGGGTGTGCTCTCAGATCGAGGCTAAGAGCGTGCGCAAGGTCGAGAGAAACTGTCCCACGTGGTAGCCATCACAAACCGCATGATTGACTTGTAGCGCAATCGGCATCATGAGGCGGTTGGCGACGGAGTGATAACGCCCCAAGGTGAAAATCGGCAAGGGGTAATTTTGACCCAATGGCAAGTCTAAATGAAAAGCACTAAAGGTTTCCCACGGGATCATCGATACATGAAAGCTATTTTCTGGCGCATCGGGTTTGGCTATGGGTAAGTCTACCTGTCCGTAGGTCGCTCGATCGGTCTGATAGGCTGCCAAAAAAGTTTCCCAGTCGGTGTTAAATGGTGTCCAAATTGAGGTAAAATGCTCAGTGTCTGGATTAAAGAGCGTGTAACAGGGATGGCAATGATCGTAGATGCCCAAGGTGCCAGAGGCTGTGTAGGCAATTCTAAATGCTTCATGTTTTTGAATAGCGCAGGCAAGGAAATAGAGCATTCTTGCATAAAAAGGCACCCCAGAGGCGACGACCGCTGTCACATCGACCTCCACGGTCATACTATAGCGACAAGGTTGCGAGGTGTAATGGTCAAACCAGGGAGATCGAGACCAGGAGGTACGATCGATTGGCTGAAAGCTCATTGGATACTCCAGATGGCAAAAAAGCACCGGTTTTGACCGATGCCTTTGATATGGTGGAGAAGATGGGACTCGAACCCACTACCCCCACGTTGCGAACGTGATGCTCTACCAGATGAGCTACTTCCCCATAAAAAGAATGCACTCATAATAGCACGAATTGCTCGATACGTCAATAGCAAAAGTTGCCAAAGATTCATTATTTTAGCCTAATCGGTCGCTTGAAACCTGCAATAATAGATGTCGCACTTGAAAAAGTTGGCAAAGCGTATA
>CAYZIC010000076.1:0-9712 GCA_964478335.1 uncultured Lentisphaeraceae bacterium
GCGTAGCCTCGCCAGAACCTTTTTCTCTTTTTGATGACTTTGCTCTTGCTTTTCTGCGGGGGTTTTGATATTCTATAAAAGTTTTTAATTGCGTGAGTTGTGGTCTGTGACTGTCACTCTATTTTCATCTCTATTTATTGACTAAGGAAAGGGTCTTATTATGGCCAAAAAGGAAGTTAAACCGGCGGGGAATACCCCTGCAGACAAGCTCAATAGTGTGCTGGCTCAGATTCGTAAGGAGTTTGGTGATTCTGCAATTATGCGTATGGGTGACCATGAGATCCCGACGATCGATTCGATCTCGACGGGGGCGTTGTCTTTGGACATGGCTCTGGGTATTGGCGGCGTGCCACGGGGTCGTATCGTGGAAATCTATGGTAATGAATCATCTGGTAAGACGACGCTTTCTTTGCATATCGCTGCAAATGCGCAAAAGGCTGGCGGCTTGGTGGCGTTTGTCGATGCTGAGCATGCGCTGGATCTGAAGTATGCGCGTTTGATCGGGGTGGATGTGGACAATCTGCTTTTGTCGCAGCCTAACTCTGGAGAGGAGGCATTGCAGATTACGGAGCAATTGGTCAAGAGTGGTGCGGTCGATATGGTGATCGTGGACTCGGTGGCGGCTTTGACACCGCAGTCTGAGATCGAGGGCGATATTGGCGATTCGCACATGGGTGCACATGCTCGCTTGATGTCTCAGGCAATGCGTAAGTTGACGGCTTTGATCGCGCAAACGAATACACTTTGTCTCTTTACAAACCAGATCCGTATGAAAATCGGTGTGCTCTTTGGTAATCCTGAGACGACAACGGGGGGTAATGCGCTGAAGTTTTATTCGTCGGTGCGTCTGCACATTGCGCGTATTGCGACGCTCAAGGATGCAACTGGCACGGTTATTGGTAGCCGCACGCGTGTCAAGGTGGTGAAAAACAAGGTCGCACCGCCTTTCACAGAAGCTGAATTTGACATCCTCTATGATCGTGGTATCTCGTGGGAGGGCTCGGTCTTGGATACGGCTATTGCGTGTGACGTGGTCACGAAGCGTGGCTCGTGGTTGAGCTTTGACGGGGAACAGGTCGGTCAGGGGATGGCTGCTGCGACCGAGTACTTGCGTCAAAATCCGACAATGCTCGCTGCAATCATCGAGAAGACCAACATCGTGCGCAAAGAGTTGCCTGTCGAAGTGGCTGAGCCTAAGGAAGACTAGCGCGGTGAGCGGCTGCGCTCCCTATTGGGAGCGCCCCATCCAGCCCTACCAGCACCTAGCGAGCGACCTACTCGCGACGTAGTCGCCCTTACACCTCGTACCTCGTACCTCGCACCTTTTAGAAAGCGTTTTTGATCATGTCTGAGCCTGATGTGTCAGCACCTAAGCCAACGTCTCCTTTTGTTCATTTGCACGTGCACTCGACCTATTCATTGTTGGATGGGGCGTGCTCGGTCAAGGGTTTGGTCAAAAAGGCTAAGGCTTTGGGTATGCCGGCTCTGGCAATTACCGATCATGGGAATCTTTTTGCGCAGAAGCTCTTTTATGATGTGGCGCTTAAGGAGGGTGGGATTAAGCCGATTTTGGGTTGTGAGGCGTATGTGGCGATTGAAGACCACACGCTGCGCACCAAGAAATCAGGCAACCACTTGGTGCTTTTGGCGAAAAATCTTACGGGCTACAAGAATCTCCTCAAGCTAATCTCGATTGCACACACCGAGGGGATGTACTATAAGCCGCGTATTGATAAGGCGCTGTTGGAGCGGTATCATGAGGGGCTGATCGTCTCGTCTGCGTGCTTGGCCGGTGAGATCCCCCGGGCGATTGAGGCGGGTAATCTGGCCTATGCGGAGGAGACGGCGCTTTGGTTTAAGCGGCTCTTTGGCGAGGACTTTTACCTCGAGATCATGTTGCACCATTCGACCAATGATTCGCTCAATAGCAAGGTCTATGAACGTCAATTGATCGTGAATAAGGGTGTGCTTGAGCTGGGTAAAAAGCTGGACATCAAGGTCATCGCGACCAATGATGTGCACTTCCTCAATCAAGAGGATGCTGATGCGCATGATATTTTGCTCTGTATCAATACCAATAGCAAGTACAACGATGTCAACCGGTTGCGCTATACGCAGCAGGAGTGGTTTAAGTCTTACGAAGAGATGTGTGCGAATCTGCCTGAGAATATCGAGCAGATCCAAAACACGCTTGAGATTGCGGACAAGGTCGAGGTCTATGAGCTGAATTCGTCGCCGATTATGCCGGTCTTTCCGATTCCGGAGGAGTTTGGCAGTGACGAGAGTTACCGGCAGGATTTCCCGGAGGATAAGCTCAAGGAGGAATTCGGCGACCGCTACAGTAAGCTGGGCTCGTACGACAAGGTGCTGCGCATTAAGTTTGAGTCGGACTATCTTGCTAAGCTGACGTGGGATGGCGCAGCGCGGCGTTGGGGGGAGTCGATCACCCCTGAGATCAAGGAGCGCATAGCCTTTGAGCTTGATACGATCAAGACGATGGGGTTCCCGGGATACTTCTTGATTGTGCAGGACTTTATCCAGGCGGCGCGTGACATGGGCGTATTGGTCGGACCGGGGCGTGGGTCGGCGGCGGGTGCAGCGGTGGCCTATTGCTTGGGCATTACCAATATCGACCCGATTGCCTATGATTTGCTTTTTGAACGCTTCCTCAACCCTGATCGTATTTCGATGCCTGATATCGATATTGACTTTGATGACGAGGGTCGTCAACGTGTATTGGAATGGGTGACTAAGAAGTATGGGGAGGATCGCGTCTCGCATATTGCGACTTTTGGGGCGATGGCGCCCAAGAGCTGTATCAAGGATGTCTCGCGGGCGCTCGATGTCCCGATCCCTGAATCGGCGCGTTTGGCCAAGTTGGTGCCGGAGGTACCTAAGATCACCTTTGCTAAGGCCTACAAGCAGAGTGCTGAGCTCTTGGCTGAAAAAGATAGCCCCGACCCTACGGTGCGTAAGATCTTGACGCTCTCGGAAACGCTCGAGGGGTCGATTCGTCAGACGGGCGTGCATGCTTGTGGTATCATCATCAGTCGTGATTCGCTCATGGAGACAATCCCGGTCATGCCGACGGATGGCGAATCGCTCTTGACCACGCAATATGATGGGCACTTCGTCGAGCCGATCGGCTTGCTCAAAATGGACTTTTTGGGACTCAAGACCCTCTCGGTTATCAAGGCGGCTATTGCCAGTATCAAGGAATCGTGCGCCATTGACTTGGACATCGACAAGATCCCTATCGATGACAAAAAGACCTTTGAGCTATTCTCTCGTGGTGATACGGCGGGGCTTTTCCAATTCGAATCGGATGGTATGCGCACGCATTTGCGTGGGTTAAAGCCGAACCGTTTTGAGGATTTGGTGGCAATGAATGCCCTCTATCGCCCAGGCCCGATGCAGTATATTCCGCAATTCATCAAGCGTAAACATGGTGAGGAGCCGATCGTCTATGACCATCCGCTCATGGAGCCTTACCTTAAGGACACCTATGGCATCACGGTCTATCAAGAACAGGTGATGTTGCAATCGCGCGCCTTGGGGCAATTCACTCGTGGTCAGTCTGATACCTTGCGTAAGGCAATGGGTAAAAAGATGATCGATGTGATGAATGACCTCAAGGAGAAATTTAAGAAGGGCTGCTTAACTAATCCAGACTTCATGAAAGATTGCAAGGATGAAGCCCACGCCATTGAGCTCATTGATAAGATCTGGGGTGACTGGCAAAAATTCGCTGAGTATGCCTTTAACAAATCACACTCGGTCTGCTACGCCTATGTGGCCTATCAGACGGGCTATCTCAAGGCGCACTACCCGGCGGAATTCATGTGCGCACAAATCTCCTCAGAAATCGGCAACTTTGACAAGATGCCAGGATTGGTCATGGCGGCCAATGACATGGGGTTGACGGTCGTACCGCCCAACATCAATTTGAGCCATTCGCGCTTTTTTCCCATCAAGGACAGCATCCTCTTTGGCCTCGGTGCCATTAAGGGGGTGGGTGAAGTCGCTGGCGAGGCGATCGTACAAGAACGCACCGAAAATGGCCCCTATCGTGGGCTGATTGACTTTTGCAAAAGGCTGGGGCGCCAATCAAATAAGCGCGTGATCGAATCGCTCATCTATGCCGGGGCAATGGATTGCTTTGAGGGTTTTCATCGGGGGCAGCTCTTGGCGAATGTGGACTTTGCCCTCAAGCGGGCAGCCAGTGCCATTCGGGATAAAGAGAGCGGACAGGATAGTCTCTTTGACCTCCTCTCTGAAGATGACAAAAGTGCATCCTATGATGAAGAGGCTCTGCCCAATGCCCCAGAGATCCCGCAAAAGGAGCTTTTGCAAAAAGAACGCGAATTACTGGGTATCTATGTCTCTGGCCACCCACTTGATCGCTATCGTGAGCAGATCTATTCGCTCCAAACCTCCAAGCTCTCGGATTTGGTCAAGGTCAGCCATAACAGTGATGTGCGCGTCTTAGGCTTGCTCGCATCTGCCTCAAAGCGCCTCTCCAAAACCTCGCAGGAGCCGTGGATGATCTTGGGCCTCGATGATGGCGAGACAACGATTGAGGCGTTGGCCTTTCCGCGGGCTTACAAAAACTATGCCGAGGCGTGTATCCCCGATACCGTGGTCTGCGTCTGTGGCAAGCTGGTCAATGAAAATGACAGCGTAAAGATCTTTGCAAATGAGGTCTATTCTCTCGAGGATGCAGCAAAAAACTTTGCCCGTGCGCTCAAAATTAATTGCCCCGTCAGCAATACACCCGAGTCGATCGAGAAGCTCGAGCAGACCGCTCAGGTCCTCCGTCTCAACAAGGGCTCATTGCCTGTTGAGCTGATCCTCGAATTGCCCCAATACGATGTCACCCTCTCGACGGCGGACACCTTTAATGTCGCACTTTCGCAACCTTGTATTGATGCCCTACAGGCCATTTGGGGCAACAAGGCAGTCGCCTACCAGGCTAAACCACAAATCTTTATGGAGGAACGTGGCAATCGCTATCGTGGCCCTCGTAAAAATTAATTCCCTTAGGAACGCTATGACCTACTTGATGATCTTTATTTGCGCCTATTGCGCAGCCTATCTCCACAGTGTGACCCGCGAGGCGATTGCCTTTATCGATGTGGGTGCCTCAGACTACACGCGCATTGGCACGCTACTCACCCTTGCAGTGGTGATTATTGCCTATGGACAAGTGCGTCTCTTACGGCGATTTTTGCCTCGTACGCAGACTGTATTGGCCTACCTGTCGCTTGTCGGTGCGCTCTGTTGGGTGGTGGGGCTGCTCGTCAACTACGAGCCGATCACGCACGCGTGCTACTTGACCGCACTCAGTCGTCACTTCATCCCAGAGGCTCTCTCTGATGGTCGCATCTGGCTCTTGGCACTCCTCACGCTGGCAATCCCGACGTATCTCTGGGCTGTGGCGATCTTTCATCACGTCTCCAAACCGGTCTCGGATCGACCGCGTGCTTTGAGCTGGCATATTTTACTCATTGCCACTTGTCTTGGAGTGATCACGACGCGCTACACGCATACGCCCCAAATGAAACTCTCGACCCAGCCAGCATTCGGCCTATTTGCGAAGCGCGATATGCTCTTTTCTGGAAGCAAGTCGTGGACGCAGGCTTACGAAAATGGCCATCTCGTCACGCGCTATCAAGATGCGAGCTTGGGAGAGGTCACGCTGCATGATGGACGGATCATCTCTGCGGACAAGGCTTTTTGTGCGACCCGTGTCGCCTCGGCAATGCTTCCCTTTATATTACGACCACAGGGGACGCGCTTCGCCTTTCGCGGGCCCGATGCGGTTGCCTTCACGCCCTACGCTCAGGCGTTTATCCAGGATATCCCATCCGGTGAGCTGGCTCAAGGAGAATTAACCGGCCTCTACGATGCGCTATTCATCGCCACGCCGCCCGCTTGGCAAGACAAGGCGATTGGGTTCTCCACGACGCGCTTTGCAAAGAGCTGCGCCAAATACATCAAGCCCGATGGCCTACTCATCACCCACTATGACACACGCGCAATGAATGCAACCATGCTGATGACACGCATCGCTCAGCTCAAGCAAGCCCTACCCTTTGTCCAAATCTGGACGACCTCCCCCAACGACTGGCTCTTGGTCGCCTCACGCCAACCCTTGCTCGTCTCTATGGATCAAATGCTCGAAGTCCCCCAACGTGCACGCACCACTCAGATCATGCGCACGGTCGGCCTCGACACCCTCCCCGAGCTCCTCGGCGCTTACCTCTGTGATGCCTCTGCTCCGCTCAAGCAGCTCTCCGTCGACCTCCCTGATAGCCTCTCGAATCAGGAATGGAAAACCGCCCGCACCTTGCTCTTTGAGCCCAGCCTCGGCGTACGCCTGGTCAAGGACTTTGAGCCCTTTAGAGAGAGCAAGATGACCTGGATCATTCACAACCCAGACCCAGATCTCGCAGAACCCTTTAAAGCGGTCCTTTCGTCCATTCAATTTGGTCGCGCACAAGCCGCCTCCGCCAATGTCATGCTCTACACCAAGAGCGTCCAAAAGGCCCTCACTGCGGCAAGCCAAGCACGCAAATACTCCCCCCGCGACCTCTACTTGCTCGATTGGGCAGAACGTTTACGTATTGAGGCCGAGAGCTTTACCACCATCGCCGAACACAAGCTCGCCCTCGCCAATTACCAAGCAATCTTTGCCCTCTCCAGCCCCACGACCCCCGACCTCTACCTCAATGCCGGTCGCTCCGCTCAAATCCAGGGACAACAAACCCTCGCAAGCCGCTACTACCTCGCCGCAGAAAAGATCGTCCCACACAATGTGGCTGTCCTCTTTCGCGTCGGGCAAGCCCTCGAAGAAGAAACACGATTTGCCGATGCGCTCAAGCGCTACGACACCATCTACACACTGGCAAAAGACCCCGCTACCAAACAGGCGTCAACATTCTCTAAAGCCAAAGTTCTCGCCATTCCTGAGGCTGAAACCTTTAACCCCGCACTCGCTGAGCAACTCCTTGTGCACCTGTGCAACACCTCCAACTGGCGAAACAAGGCCTTTGCCTTTGCTCTAGCAGACCTCTATATCAATACACAACGCGCCGAAAAGGGCATCGCCATTAAGCGCCGTTTCCAATAAAGACTACCCATGAACAAAAAATGCACCGATAAAAGAATCACCGCTTACTGCCCCCACGCCAAAGTTCGCCTCATCGTCGCCGATGTCACCGACAGCGCCAAACAACTCGAACGCGCCCACCTGTGCGGTCCAGTCTGTGGTCTCTTGCAAGGGCAAGCGATGGCAGTCGCCGCCATCATCGCCGGAGAGGTAGACGACCACTACCAGGCCATCAGCCTAAGGGTCGCCTATCCCCAAGGCAAAATCAAAGGCCTCATTATGGAATGCACCAAATCAGGCCAGCTCAGAGGCTATACCCAGGTCAAAGTCATCAACGAATTGGATGATTCTGCAGAGCCTACCAACCAAATCGAAGAGGCCGCCCTCGGCAAAATCGCCCAATGTACCGTCGTTCGTGTCAATGGTAAAGCATCCACATCGGCTATTTTTAACGTACAACAAGACGACTGCGCCATCTTAGCCGACGTCCTCGAGGGATACTACCAGCAAGCCAATCAAAGACGCACCATTTCGCAAATCGAAGCACTCTCAGAGGATGGATACCTCAAATCCGTCAAGGGCGTGCTCCTAGACTTCTTACCCGATGCCACAGACCAAGAGTACAACCGCCTCCAAGCCCTCTTTGACCAAGGCATCCTGCAAACGCTCCTCCAATCCAATCCGTCGATTCAAGATATCGCCAACGCCCTCGGCCTAGATGCCTCAATTGACGAAGGGCAAGCACCGCTACATTTTGAATGCAGTTGCTCTGATGCTCGCATCCTATCCATGCTCCACACCCTACCCATGGCAGACCTCGAGGCGCTCATCCTACAAGACAAACCCGCATCAATCTTTTGCCATATGTGCGGCAAAAACTACCAGATCCCGGTGGCTTTAATGCAACAAATCAAGAATGAACGCGAGCGAAATAAGCAATAAATGGTCAAACTAGGCATGAAAGTAACGAATTATGGTCTTTTTGAGCAAATTACGCTTGCAAGAGACACACTTATTTGATATATATAGTGCCATTTCCTGCGGCGTGTCTTAGGAACACATCCCCGTTGCGGGTAGATAACCACTTTATCATTGGGTTATCTTCTACGATTTAGATCGTTTCTGGTCCAAGTTGTTACCCGTACCGTAGACAGATCAGTCAGCAGGGCGAGACTAACAACATTTTGCGGATTAACCGCAATACAAGGACAAAACAAAATGAACATTGACAAAGCAGCTATCCGTGAGCCTTTTCAACGCCACGAACGTGACACCGGCTCGAGCGAAGTCCAAATCGCAATCCTCACCAAGAAGATTGTCGCATTGACCGCTCACTTGAAGATCAACAAAAAGGACAACCACAGCCGCTATGGTTTGATCCGTATGGTCAACAACCGCCGTAACCTCCTTGACTACCTCAAGCGCAAGGATGAAGCCAAGTACAAGCAAGTGATCGCCGACCTCGGTCTTCGTCGCTAAGCTTGCCCTACAACGGCACACAAAAAAGCCCCGCCAATGCGGGGCTTTTTTTGTGCCCTTATAAGACACCTACGGCGGAGCGGCTACGTCACTGTGTATATCGCAGGTAGAATGTGAAATATAGCCTATGGAATTTTGCCACATTTAAGACCTTGCATTGATGCGTTTATGCTTAAACGCCCCTCCCCGAGCTTACTCATCCCTAGCTGGGCACAAAAAAACGGCGCACCTCACAGGGAGATGCGTCGTTGATTCAGCACGAGGTGCTAAGCTTAGTAGTTGTTTGCGCGAACTTCGAAGTGTGCTTGAGGGTGGTTGCAAGCGGGGCACTTTTCAGGAGCGGTGGTGCCAGTGTAGACAAAACCACAGTTGCGGCAGCGCCAAACAACAGCATCTGCGCGCTTAAAGGTTTCGCCAGCTTCAAGATGCTTGAGCAATTCGAGGTAGGTTTCCTCGTGGTTCTTTTCTGCGACGGCGATATTGCGCATCACGCGAGCGATTTCAGAGAAGCCCTCCTTCTCTGCAATGTCTGCGAAGCTAGGATACATGTCGGTCCACTCTTCGTTTTCGCCACATGCAGCAGCCTTCAAGTTGGCTGCGGTCGTGCCGATAATGCCAGCAGGGAACGTAGCGGTGATCGTTGCATCGCCACCTTCTAAGAACTTAAAGAGGCGCTTGGCGTGTTCTTTTTCTTGGTTAGCGGTCTCTTCAAAAATAGCCGAGATCTGGACGTAGCCTTCTTTCTTTGCTGCACTAGCGAAGTAGGTGTAGCGGTTGCGAGCTTGTGATTCGCCAGCAAAAGCGGTCAAGATATTCTTCTCGGTTTGGGTACCTTTTAATGAGGGCATAATTTTCTCCTTTTGTTGTGATAACCGACTCTGCACACCAGAATCACTGTTATCGTTGTGATAATGGTGCGTATTATAGGCGATCGTGCCTCATTTGTCAATAGAGAATCTTTAAAAGTGCTCTATTATTTTTACTAATTACAAATTAACAAGCTCTTAATCGAATTGCATGACAGACCGCTCTCCGCAAGATCTCGATCCAAGCCAAAGCAGAAGTGGTCGTCACAGCCTGCAGATCAGACGCTGATTTTGTGCGGGTCTAGAGCATTTGATC
>CAYZIC010000077.1:0-9566 GCA_964478335.1 uncultured Lentisphaeraceae bacterium
CCGCACCGCCGCAGGCGGTTCCCGCACGAGCTCCGCTCGTTCCCGCACGGCGGCAAGCCGCCGTCCCCGCACACGGCGCAGCCGTGTAGCAGGCGGCGTAGCCGCCTCTTGCCGGCGTGATTATCTTAAGGTTGAGCGTAAAGGTGTGGGGTTTGTGTGATTTGCTATTGACTTTAGGGGGGCTTTTAGGCTATAATAACGGGCATATTACAATTTTTGTATTCACTTATTATTAAGGATCATGTTATGGCTACTGCTGATGCAAAGAAAATTGTTCGCTTTACTGACACAACGTTACGCGATGCGCACCAGTCTTTGTGGGCGACGCGTATGCGTACGGATGACATTTTGGGTATTTTGGAAACGGTTGACGCTGCTGGTTACTACTCTTTGGAGTGCTGGGGTGGGGCAACCTTTGACGTGTGCATGCGATTCTTGAGAGAGAATCCATGGGAACGTCTTCGTGCGATCAAAAAGGTGTGCAAGACGCCTTTGCAGATGTTGTTGCGTGGTCAGAATGTCTTGGGTTACAAGCATTACCCAGATGATGTGCTTGACCGCTGCGTGGCATTGATGGTCGATAATGGCATGGACATCTTTCGTATCTTTGATGCGCTCAATGATAACCGTAACTTGGAGGCAGCCATTGGTGCGGTGAAGAAGTATGGTGGTCATGCGCAGGGTACGCTGTGCTATACGGTTTCGCCGGTGCACACGGCTGAACGCTTTGTGCAGGTGGCTAAGGAGCAGGTCCAGATGGGGATTGATTCGCTCTGCATCAAGGACATGGCGGGCATTTTGACGCCGGGTGCTGCGCGTGAATTGATTGGTGCTTTGCGTACTGCTTTGCCAGAATTGCCAATCCAGGTGCACTCTCACATGACCTCTGGTATGGCACCTGCTACCTATATGGCTGCTGTCGAGGCTGGTGCTGGTGCAATCGACTGCTCCGTGGCGACGCTCTCGGGGATTTCTTCGCAGCCAGCAGTTGGCACGATGAAGGCTGTCTTTGAGGATATGGGCTATGAGACTGGCTTGCAGATCGACAAGATCAATGAGATCAATAGCTACTTTAAGGCGCTCAAGCCGACGCGTGCGCCTGCTTCTAGCGCTGCGGTCGAGGTTGTCGATGTGCAGGTGCTCCAGCACCATATCCCTGGCGGCATGATCTCAAATATGCGCTCGCAGTTGGCTGGTCAAGATGCGCTTGATCGTTTGCCAGAAGTGCTCGAAGAATTGCCTAAGGTCCGCAAGGATATGGGCTATCCTCCATTGGTGACGCCGACTTCGCAGATTATGGGCGTGCAGGCGGTCTTGAATGTGCTCTCGGGTGATCGTTACTCGATGGTCACCAATGAAACGAAGCAATATGTGCGTGGCTTTTATGGTCAGAGTCCTGCACCAGTGGATCCTGAGCTGTTGTCAAAGATTTTGGGCGACGAAAAGCCCATCACTTGCCGTCCGGCTGATTTGATTGAGCCGGGTTTGGCGGAGGCTGCTGCTGCAATCGATCCTAAGTTGATCAAGGCTGAGGAGGATATCCTCTCTTATTGTATGTTCCCCGAAGTTGCTTTGGGCTATTTTAAGTGGCGTGCGCAGCCTGAGGGTCAGCGTGATGCGATCCCGGCAGATGAGGAAATGGCTCAGGCCGAAGCAGCCGCTAAGCCAGCACCTGCTCCTGAAGCGGCTCCTCTCTCTGCTCAAGATGCACACTTCGCTCAAGTGGGTAAGCTCTTTGTGAGCCTTTTCTCCCAAGTGGGTGCGGTGCCTGCTGGTGCGGCGGTTGATTTGAGCGCATTGGCGGCACCTGCTGCGGCACCTGCTGCCGATGCACCTGCGGCACCTGCTGCGGCTCCTGTTGGCGAAACGCTCAACGCGACCTTGACGGGGACCTTTTACCGTGCAGATGCGCCGGGTAAGGCTGATTTGTGCGCTGATGGCCAAGATGTTGCGGCGGGTGATCCGGTCTGCGTGATTGAGGCGATGAAGTTGTTTAATCCGGTCAAGGCGACTAAGGGATGCAAGATTGTGCGTTTCTTGGTCAAGCCGGGTGAGACCGTTTCTAAAGGCCAGGCGATTGCTGAGATCCTGTAAGTAATCGTGAGCTTGATGACCTGAGAATGCCCTCTTAGGGCACTCTCAGGTTTCTGTGTATTTGTGTTCATTTAATTTGAGATAGGGCATTATCATGCAAAAAAAAGATAGTAATCGTGAATGGTTTGACAAAGACTATTCTGCTAAGGAGGTCTATGGTCGTCTTTGGCGGAGCACGAAGCCGTATCGTGCAATGATTTTTGCAGGTCTCTTGATGGGGCTTTTGGTTGGGGGGGCTTGGTATCCGATTTTGAGTGCGGTGCAGCCTCTGGTGATGCAATTGCAGACACCCGCTGCTGTGGCTCCGGCTGCGGTCGAGTCAGAATCCACGGCGACGACTGAGTCTGCGGTGAGTGCTGATTCTGCTACCCCGTCGACACCGGTGGCGGATGAGGCGCCGCAAACGGATTTGGACAAAAAGATCGCACAGGCTGAATCTTATTTCCACAAGGTAGGCTTGCCGACACGAGGTGAGAATGGTAAGCTGCTGATCTCTGTGATTTTATTGATCGCGTTGATTGTGCCGGCTGTGATTGGTCTCAAGGTTGCAGCGGATTTCCTCAACCACTATTTCTTGGCGAAGGCTGGATCGTGGGTGGTCTGTGACTTGCGTAATGAGGTCTTTGGGCATTTGCAGGATCAGTCGTTGGCCTTTCATAGTCGCGCAGATGTGGGCAAGTTGATGAGCCGCATCAGTGGGGATACGGCGACGATTCAGTCGGTGATCTCATCGACGATCTCGGAGATTTGCCGGGCACCATTTGAGATCTTTGTGGCGATTTGCTTTGTGATGGTCTTTGCTATACAGCATGATATGTTGGTCTTGCTGAGCTTGGCGATCTTTGGTTATCCGATCTGCATGGGGCCGATGATCTACATCGGTCGCAAGGTCCGCAAGTGGTCCTCTCGGGTGATGCAGAGCTCGGCGGGTGTCAGCTCAAATATGCACGAAAACCTCACCTGCATCCGTGCGATCAAGGCTTATCATACAGAGGCTTACGAGAAGACTCGTTTTGACCGAGAGAGCCGCCAAGTTGTCAAAAATGTCTTGCGCACTGTCCGCTATAGCCTTGCGGTGACGCCGGTGACCCAGGGCTTGGCAATCGTATTGATTGTCTTTTTCCTCGGGATCTGCTTTTATCAAGGCAAAACGCTCGCCGAGATTGTGCCGCTATTGCCGCCCTTTGTGATCCTCTACAAACCCTTTAAGCAGCTGGGCAAGATCCAAAATGCCCTCGAGAATGGCCGCGCTGCGCTGCAGCGTATCTATTCTTTGCTCGATGTGGACTACGCACTGACCGAATCTGCCACACCCGTGCACAAGCAGACCTTTAATGGCGAGATTGCCTTTGAGAATGTGCGCTTTAAGTACACGCCAGAGGGCGAAGAGGTCATCAAGGATGCAAGCTTTACCATCAAACGCGGCCAAATGTACGCCGTCGTCGGCTCGACGGGCTCGGGTAAGACGACCCTGGCCAACCTCTTGGCGCGCTTTTATGATCGCACCTCTGGCTCAATCTCTGTCGATGGCACGCCGATTGAGGAGATTGCCATTGCCGATTTGCGGCAGTTGATCGGCGTGGTCACTCAAGAATCTCTCCTCTTTAATGATACCATCGCAGCGAATATCGCCTACGGTTCGCCCAATGCCACCCAGGAGCAAATCGAGGCGGCCGCCAAGATGGCCAACGCCCATGACTTTATCGTCAAGCACGACCTCGGCTACAAGCGTATCGTCGGCGAGAAGGGCTTTGTCTTGTCTGGTGGGGAGCGCCAACGCGTCTGCATTGCGCGAGCGATTTTGCGCAATCCGCCGATTTTGATTTTGGATGAAGCGACTTCTGCGCTCGATACGGTGACAGAGCAACAGGTGCAACAGGCCATTTCCTCATTGATGGCCAATCGCACGGTCTTTGCCATTGCTCACCGCTTGAGCACAATCAAGGCTGCTGATTGCATCTTGGTCATGGACCGAGGCGTGATTAAAGAACGCGGCTCCCATGATGAGCTTTACGCACAAAATGGGATGTATCGCCGCCTTTGTGAGATCCAAAATCAACAAGGCTCATGATTTTTAATGTGTGTGTAAGGAGTAGTCACCCTATGAAACCTGTCTCAATTCTTCTTTTTGTTCTTGCGTTAGCCTCCTCGTGGTGTGTTGCCCGTGAAGCGACGTGCCCAGCAGTGCCAGCTTTGGGGGCTTTTGATCCGACCGAAGTTTACCTCGGCTCTAAGCCATCACTCTTGCCTGACGGCAAGCACTTCATCTTTGAATGGTGCGACTCGATTTGGAAAGTCTCCTCCGAGGGCGGCACGGCATCATTAATCCAATCGTCATCGGGCAAGGATATTTGGCCGATCGTCTCGCCAGATGGTAAGCAGTTTGCATTTCTCTCCAATCGCAATGGCTCCTGGCATACCTTTGTCTCTCCACTCAAGGCTAATGGTCAAGCCAAGCAAGTCTCCTATCATAGCGAACGCGAACGCCCCCTACAGTGGTATCCCGATGGCAGCGCATTGATTGCCCTCGCTTATCGTGACACCCAAGATGGCATTTGGGATTCTGCGCGTGCGATTCGTATCCCAGTCGCAGAGCGTGGTGCAGAGCGCATCTTACTGGATGTGGGGATTGAGGAAGTTTCCCTCTCGCCTGATAGCTCGCGAATCCTCTTTAGTCGCGAGGGCGAGGATCTCTACCGCCGCGGCGGGGAAGGGGAGAATACCTCCCAAATCTGGCTCTACGATTTTACCACCAGCCAATATGCTCTATTGATTAAGTCTCACTATGAGAATAAGACACCGCTTTGGATGCCTGATGGTCAAGGCTTTTACTACGTCAGTGCTGACGATGGCACCCAAAACATCTGGCGCTACCGCTTTGATACTCAAGAAAAGCTCCAGATTACCTTCTTTTGTGGTGATTCTGTGATTGCTCCGACGCTCTCTGCCGATGGTGCTGTCATGATTGTGCGCCAGGGCTTTTACTTCTATAAGGTTGACCTCAAGGATCTCCCTCCCATGGTCACCCGCCTCTCGATCCATCCCGAGACTGTCCCTACCAAACGCGCCGCCACCAAACGCCGCCACTATAATACATTGTGGAATAATGACGCTACGGGCGATTTGACCTGTTGCGACGACGGCTTGCAGTTGGCCTTTACCACCGGTGGCGACCTCTGGGTCATGGATACCGTGCTCAAAACCCCTCGCCTGGTCTATGGCGAATCTCGCACCCACGAGCGCGAATGTGTCTTCACCCAAGACGGCAGTGCCCTCTACTTCCTCTCTGATCGCGGCGATAACGTCGCCCTCCTCAAGGCCGTTCGCAAGGATGAGAATCGCTTCTGGTGGGAAAATACCGAGTTTGTCACCACTGCGGTGATCGATGACGACCAGATGCGCCAGAATCTCCAGCTCTCTCCTAATGGTAAGTATCTCTCCTGGGTCGAGCCAGGGTGGGTCTTGACTATCGCCGACCTCTCGGGTAAAGTCATCGCCACGCTGCCCGCAGCTCAGGCGATCAATGCCTATCGTTGGTCGCCTGATTCGCGCTGGATCGCTACTGCTCAAGATGACCGATTCGCCAATTCGGACGTGTGGCTCCATGCCGTCGATGGTCACGTGCCCGCATACAACCTCTCTAGACACTTCGACTGGGATGGCGCACCCAATTGGTCTCCTGATGGCAAGCTATTGTCATTCATGGGCCATCACGGCGATACTGGGTTATCCTTCTATTACGTCTGGCTCAACCCCGCCGACGAAGAGGTCAAGTCCAAGCAACAACTCGAGCAGGCCATCGAGCGCATGGGCGGTCGTAAGTCCGCTCCCGCACCGCAGCAGGCTAAGCCTGCCGAGCAAACCGCCTCCAAGCCCGCCGCCGACTTCGCAGCGAGCCTCGCCGCCAAGCTCGGGGTCGCCAAGCAGGAGACCAAGCCCGATCCAGATCCAGCATTTGTCAAAATCGACTTCTCCGATCTGCATACGCGCGTCAAGCGCATCTCCAATGTCGGCGCTGCGCAGGCTCCCTTTTTCGCACCAGATTCGCGCCGTATGCTCTTTGCTTCTACCATCAATGGACGGGCCGGCACCTACCAAATTACCCTCCCCAACGACCTCAATCCTCGCCAAATCTCCAAAAATTGGGGCTACCCTGTCCAATGGTACCCCAAGCACAATCGCCTCGTCTGGATGACCTCTGATAGCAAACCGGGATGGTTTGATCAGGAGAAGTTTGACTTTAACGTCTATCAAGAGACTGATCTCCAAGACTACCAAGAGCTCGGATTCCTCTCCGCTTGGGGGGTCTTTAATAGCCGCTTTTATGACGACAACTTCCATGGTGCAAACTGGCTCGCAATCAAGGAGAAGTATCGCCTCGCAGCACGCTATGCCCCATCGATCTCCATCTTTACCCGCATCATGGCCATGCTCAATGGTGAAACCAATGCCTCCCATACGGGCTTTTACCTAAATAGTAAGGAATGGGACCAACAGCTTCCCACTCAAGGTTGGGAACCAACCACCGCGCACTTTGGCCTCATCTATGACCAAGACCACCAAGGCCAAGGCTGGTTGATCAAGCAAGTCGTCAAAGATGGCCCTGTCAATAAGGTCGAGCCCTCCATTGCGGCAGGAGACCTCCTCCTCGCAATCAATGGCGTCGCCGTCAATGACAAGACCGATCCATTCTCTCTGATCAATGGCCCGTCCAATTCCACCTACACCCTGGAAATCAAGTCCGCACGCGATGCCTCCATCAAGCAGGTCCCCGTCACCCCCACTACCTACGGCATGATTCGCCACATCCTCGGCGGTCAACGCTTTGATAATATGCGCAAGTACGTCCACAAGCGCACCAATAGCCGCCTCGGCTACATCACCATCAAGCAAATGAATAATGATGAGTTTCACCGTTTTGAACAGGAAATCTTCGCTGAGGGCTTCGACAAAGACGGCATGATCATCGACGTGCGCGACAACCTTGGCGGGTTTACCGCAGACCGTATCTTGCAGATCCTCACCTATCCGCAGAGCACGACCTCTCTCCGCCGCTATGGCGAGCCCGCTTATCTCGCTGGCTACTGGGGAGGGCCAGTCTTTGATAAACCCATCGTCGTCCTCTGCAATCAAAACACCGTCTCCAATGGTGAAATCTTTACCCATAGTATTATCCAGCTCAAGCGCGGCAAGGTCGTCGGCGTCCAAACCCTCGGTGGAGTCATCGCCACCAGAGACCTCCCCCTCCTCGACCTCGGCACCCTGCGCCACCCTACATTCGGATGGTTCACACAAGACGGCACCGATATGGAGCTCAATGGCGCCAAGCCTGACGTCACCGTCTACAACGATCTCAACAACCTCGCCGCTGGCAAAGACGACCAGCTCGATACCGCCATCCAAGTCCTCCAACAGGAGGTCAAGGTATGGCAAGAGAAGAATAAACCCTTTGTGCCTAAGTATGAGGCACGCCCCTATGCTCAATAAATAAGGATCACAACTATGACCTACACCCTACTCAAATCAAAATTACACCACCTACGTGTCACCCAGGCAGACCTCAACTACCAGGGATCAATGACCATTGACGAAGACCTCATGGATGCCGCAAACCTCCTCCCCTATGAAAAAATCCTCGTCGCCAATGTCGAAAATGGCGCCAGACTAGAAACCTACGCCATCCCTGGCGCAAGAGGTTCGGGCATCGCATGCCTCAATGGTGCGGCTGCATACCTCGGCACCATCGGCGACCGCACAATCGTCATGGCTTTTGCACAAGTTTCCCCTGAAGAAGCTGCCGAAATGAACCCGCTAGTTGTGCGACTTGACGAGCAGAACGCCATCATTTCGCGCGCTTTTTAGTAAAAACGCTCCGAAAACGCACTTTTCCGCCCTTTTTTGTAAAAAAGCAGTTGCTTATTTTGCCCGTTTTAGTGTAACATAATGACAGTTACGAAAGTTTTCCGCTTGATTAGTTAAGGAATTAGAAAATGAATATTGCTCTTAGAATCTTGGTCATCCTCACCCTCGCACTCAATGGCGTCTCTTTATGGTTCGCCGCAGAACTTTACGCCAAGCGTAATTTGCTTGTTGATCGCAACATGACCCTCGAAGACGCCATCGTGAAATTGGCCAATACATTCGAGAAAGAAGACGTCCCTCACACCAATACCGCCGACTCCCACACCGCAAGAGACATCTCCCCAGTCACCTTGCAAAATGCAGACCTCAATCCTGACGTCTCCGATTTCTGGGATGGCTATCAAGAACAGCTCGAAAAGATCGACATCGAGCGCTACTCCATCGCAGATCGCAAAGACGACCTCGCTGAGATCTATGTCCTAGACAAGGAGAATAAGCCCCTCCGTGCTCCTAATGGCATGCCCATTACCGAAGGTGCCCCGATGGCTACCCTCCTTAAAGAGATCCAACAAAAGGCCATGGAGCAATCCAACCGTATCAATACCGTCCGCGCTGAATTGAAAAAGGTCCGTGAAGAGCTCGAAACCACCATCGAAGACCTCAACGCCACCAAAAAGGCCGCTCGTGCTGACAAAAAGGTCATCAAAGCCCGCGAAGATACCATCGCTGAGCTCGAAGCAAAGGTCGCTGAGTTAGAGGATAAAATCGCTACCCTCGAAAGCAACGTCGCTACACTCGAAGAAGAAAAGGCCACCCTCCAAAGCGAGCTCGATGCCGCTAATGAAGATAAGGAAGTCCTCCAAGGTGAAGTCGATCGCCTCCGCGAAACCGTTAAGCAGATGATGATCACCGGTACCCAAGGCAAGGACAGCGATCCCAATGCTGCTGCGACCAACCTCACCGCTGGCGTCAAGGGCGAAGTCGCTCTCGCTGACAACACCCTTAACTTTGCTGTCATCCGCGTCACCGAACAAACCATGGATGAATTGCTCGGACCAGAGCGCGACCGCAAGTTGCCTTTGACCACCTTTAGCATTCGTAGCCTCTCAGACGACGGCAAGGGTGCAATCGTGGGTAAGGTCCGCATCCGCACCTTGTCTGGTAAGAAGAATTTCATCGTCTGCGACCTCTTGGATGAATGGAAGCAAGGCACCATCAAGAGCGGCGACGAGGTGATCCTCCTTGACTAAGCAAGCGATCTTCGTAATCTTGCTACTATTAGCCATACTTCCCCTTGCGGGATGTATGGCTGATTCCGTTGATAATAGCAACACCCCAATGCCCTGGTCCGCCCCCCAATCTTGGGAAGCGACCGGCGCACTCCCGCCAGGCATGGCTGACCCATACAACTAATTAAAAAGCGAGGCTAACCCCTCGCTTTTTTTAGGGCTCGCCCGCAGTTCGCTACGCTCACGCATCAGGCATCAAGCATTGAGGGCTCGCTGCACTCCTGCGGCGAGCTTGCGGCACCGCAGGTGCCTTAGAGCGGTCGCCTTGCCGCCCTTACAGCGGCGACGCAGTCGCCCACGGCGGCAAGCACATTCTAGCGG
>CAYZIC010000078.1:0-9084 GCA_964478335.1 uncultured Lentisphaeraceae bacterium
ACCCATGGTGCCATGGGAGTCGATGTGACAGATGATGATCCTACTGCAGTTGAGGTCATTGCAAAGGCTAAGCTTGAAGAAGGTTGCACGAGCTGGTGCCCGACTACGTTGACTCTTGCTGAGGAACAACTCGCCGCTGCGTTGCAAAATGTCGAGGCTTATCGCCAAAAGCAGACCTATAGCAAGGTCTTGGGCGTACACTTGGAGGGGCCTTTTATTAATCCAGCTTGCTGTGGCGCACAAAACCCAGACTTCGTTCGCAAGCCTGACATCGAGGAGCTCAAGCGCCTCAATGCGATTACGCCAGTTTCACAAATCTCTTATGCCGCAGAAATGGAAGGCGGCGCTCAATTTGCAGCGGATTGCCTTGCGATGGGCGTGGTGCCCTCTTGCGGTCACACCAAGTGCACCTATGCTGAATTCAAGCCCGCATATGCCAGTGGTTTGCGCCACATTACGCACTTCTGCAACCAAACGACCCCTCTTCACCACCGTGACATTGGCATCGTTGGTGCGGGCTTACTCTTGGATGATGTTCGCGCAGAATTGATCTGCGACAAAATCCACGTCTGCCCTGATATGATTGAGTTGCTTTTCCAAGTCAAAGATATCGAAACCTTGCTCTTGATCACAGATTCGATGCGTGCTAGTCACATGCCTGATGGTCCCTCTAGCATTGGCGGACTCGATGTCATCGTCAAGGATGGCGAAGCTCGCTTGGCTAGCAATGGTGCATTGGCTGGATCGGTGCTCAAGATGAACGTCGCCCTCAAGAATGTCTTTGAGGTGACCGATATGCCACTGAGCGTCCTGGTCAAGACCACGAGCTACAACCAAGCACTCGAATTGGGCATTGAGGATGAAATCGGCAGCATTGAGCCTGGATGCCGTGCTGATATCGTCGTCCTCGATGATGAAACTTTTGATGTGTGCGCTGTCTTTGTCGATGGTCAACAACGCATCTAATTGCCTACTCTAAAGCTAACAAAGCGGATGAGACTCATCCGCTTTGTTCTTTTCTATTCATACAAACTAGACACAAGGACATCCTTATGACACTACTTGAAACGATTACCGCTAAGGCTCAAAACTCCGGCAAGACGATTGTACTCCCCGAAGGCCAAGATCCTCGCGTAATCAAAGCCGCGATTCTCGCCAATCAAAACAACATCTGCAAAATCAAAATTTTGGGTACGCCCGCCGAGATTGCCTTCTCCGAAGAAGCCGCTGGCATGAAGCTCCCCGAATCCATCGAAGTCATCGACTACACCCAAGGCGACCTGCTCAATGAGCTCTCCAATGCCTTTTATGAAAAGCGCAAAGCCAAAGGCATGACCCCAGCTGGCGCAGTCGAGATGTTGCAATCCAAGCGTATCTATTTTGGCGCAATGATGCTCGCCCTCAACCACGCCGATGGCTTGGTCGCGGGATCAATCGCCTCCACGGGCGATATGCTACGGGCGGCCTTCCAATGCGTTGGCACAGCCAAGGGCATCAATCTCGCATCCTCTACATTCTTGATGGGCCTCAACGAACCCACCCCTGGTGGCGAGAATGTGCTTTTCTTTGCAGACTGCGCCGTCAACCCCAATCCGACCGCCGAGCAGCTCGTCGACATCGCTCACGCAACCGCGCTCAGCTACAAGGCCCTCGTTGGCAAGCAGCCCAAAATCGCCTTCTTGAGCTTCTCCTCCAAGGGCAGCGCCAAGCACGAATTGGTCGACAAGGTCGCTCAAGCTGCCCAAATGGCCAAGGAGCGCTTCGACTCGCTCGGTCTTGACGTCGTCGTCGATGGCGAAATCCAAGCAGACGCAGCTATCGTCCCTGCTGTAGGTTTACAAAAGAACCAAAACGGCACCATCAAGGGAGATGCCAACATCTTGATTTTCCCCGACCTACAAGCTGGCAATATCGGCTACAAGTTGGTGCAACGCCTCGCAGGAGCCAGTGCCATTGGCCCAGTGATCCAAGGTGTCGCAAAGCCCATCAATGACCTGTCTCGTGGGTGCAGTGCGGAGGATATCTATGGATTGCTCTGCGTCACCGTGGTGCAAGCACTCAATTAAGCATTCCCTGACAAAATTCTCACCGTGTAACCAGTTACATGGTGAGAATTTTCATCTTGAGGAGCCCCTATGACCGATCGACAAATACTCATCACACTCAACATGGTGCCTAAAGTAGGCGCAGTCCATACCAGGAGGCTCATTGAGGCTTTTGATGGTCTCCAGGGTATCCTCAAGGCATCCCTTGATGACATTTGTCACGTCGAGGGTTTCTCTGAGCCCAAAGCTGCACGTGTTTATGACTATCTACGCTCCAATCGAGCAGATGTAGAGGAGTCCACCGCCAAGAAATGGCGAACCAACATTATCTCGTGGGATGATCCAGAGTATCCCCCAGCCTTGCGCAAGATTCCTAACCCGCCATTGGTGCTCTATGTCACTGGCAACTTACAGATTTTACGAGAAGAATCCCTCGGGATTGTTGGGACGCGCAATCCATCCACCTATGGACAAGATTGCGCACGGCGATTTGCCATTCAATTTGCGGCATCAGGATTTCACGTCGTCAGCGGTTTAGCCCTAGGCATTGATACCGCAGCCCATCGAGGTGCTCTACTCTCCAAGCCTGGACGGACCATTGCCGTCCTTGGCGGAGCCCTTGACCAAATCTTTCCCATCGAGCAAAAACCTCTGGCTCGTGAGATCGTGCAATTAGGTGGCGCAGTCATTACCGAGTATCCATTTGGTCGCAAGCCTGATTGGCAGACCTTTCCGATGCGTAATCGCATTGTCAGTGGTATGGTTGATGGACTTTTGGTCGTCGAATCGCCCCTCAAGAGTGGGACCCGTATCACGGTCGACTATGCTGAGCAATTCAATAAATCAATCTTTGTCGTACCTGGTCGTATCGACTTGCCAGGTTTTAAAGGCAGCCATCAAATCATTCGTAATGGAGTCGGACGATTGGTTTTGTCACCCATGGATGTGGTTGAAGAATACTCCACCCTGCCGATGGACCTTTATGAAACTGACGAGAGTCAAGCCTTTGGTCAGCAAGAGGCCCGCACACCCCCTGCTGGGATGACTCCTGATCAAGTCACCATTTGGACAGCACTCCCAGCAGAGGGTGCCACCACCGATGAATTGGTTGCCTTAACCCAGCTCCCGATCTCAACGCTCTCCGCCCAGCTCATCCAAATACAACTGACCCGTCGCCTCGTCGTCAAGCCGGGCGGGGTATTTGTACGTGGATAAAAGAGGTCCCCCATGTCCCCAACCAACCAGCGAATAGCCATCCTAGCCAATGGCGATTTCCCCCAAATCCCCTACCTTGAGCTACTGGCCTGTGATGGGGTCGTTTGTTGCGACTGCGCCCACCCGCAGCTCAAGATGATCCAAATTGTCGGCGACTTAGACACGCTCTCGGCTCAAGACCGCCAAACCTACGCCGCAATCATCACCGATCTCTCCCATGACCAAGAAACCAACGACCTCACCAAAGCATTTCGCTGGACGCGTCGCCACTACCCAGAGGCAACAATTGTTCTCTTTGGGTGCACTGGCAAACGCGAAGATCACACTCTCGCCAACCTATCCCTCTTAGTTGACTTTGCCCAAGAGGCTTCAGTCGTCCTGTATACCGAAGCAGGTACTTTTCACGCCGTCCCACCAGGAGGCTCACTCCCCACGTCACCCGGGCAACAGGTCTCGATCTTTTCATTTAACCCCCAGCAAGCCATCACCTCAAGCGGACTCAAATATCCCCTCAAGAGCCTGACCTTGCCTCGGTGGTGGGTCGCCACGCTCAATGAAGCCACCGCTTCCTCAATAACCCTCACCGCCTCCACACCTGACCTCCTCCTGGTCTATCTCAACCGTTAAAGAGCGTGCGGATAAGCATATCTCACCAAAGATGCCTATTTCATGGCAATTATTTGCCATGCTCATGGATTTTAGACTATCTTTTTTTAATCAGTTATGCTATACTGCTTGCCATTGTTAATAGTATAGTATAAAAGGACACTTTTAAATGAACATTTTTCAGCTGATTTTTGGGACAAAAAATAAACGAGACGTGAAGCGCTTGATGCCATTTGTGCGTCAAATCAATGCAGAGGAAATCCGCCTACAATCACTGTCCGAAGAAGCCTTCAAAGCCAAGACCGCCGAATTTCGTGCACGTATCCAAGCTGGTGAGACGCTTGACGACATCATGGTAGAGGCATTTGCCGTCGTCAAAAATGGCTGTCGTCGATTGATGGGCACGACCAAAGAGGTCTGCGGCCATACCCTCACGTGGAATATGCTCCCCTTTGACGTGCAGCTGATTGGCGGCATCGTCCTCCACCAAGGCAAAATCTCCGAAATGCAGACAGGTGAAGGTAAAACCTTGGTTGCGACATTCCCCCTCTACCTCAATGCCCTCTCTGGTAAGTCGACTCACTTGGTGACCGTCAATGACTACCTCGCACGCCGTGATGCGCAGTGGATGGGACATCTCTACAACTACCTCGGCCTCACCGTGGGTTGCATCCAAAACTCCATGACCCCAGAAGAACGCCGCGAACAATACAACTGCGACATCACCTATGGTACCAATAGCGAATTTGGCTTTGACTACTTGCGAGATAATGGTATGGCAACCGATCCCCGCCAAGTGGTGCAGCGCGGCCACTACTATGCCATCGTTGACGAAGTCGACTCCATCTTGATCGATGAAGCCCGTACTCCGCTAATTATTTCTGGCCCAGCAAAGCGTAGCTCTTCAGCTGAATATGTTGGCAACAAGCCTCGTGTCGAACGCCTCTTTAAGATGCAGACCCAGATTTGCACGCAATTTCTTGCCGACTGCAAAAAGCTCCTCGACGAGGGCAATACAGATCTCGCCATGCGCAGATTGTACCAGATCTACCACGGCATGCCTAAAAATGCACAGTTTCGTCATTTGATCGAAGATCCCGCCGTACGTAAATTGCACGAGCAGGTCGAGGACATGATGCTCACCGACATGCGCAAGCATGAGGCGCGAGCACTACGCGAAGAATTACTCTTTACCGTGGATGAAAAGAGCCGAGAAGTTGCCTTGACTGATCAAGGCAACACCGTGATCTCTCCTGAAGATCCTCAAATGTATGTCATGCCAGACTTAGCCGGCCAACTCGCTGCCCTCGAGGGCGAAGACACCCTCTCTGATGAAGCGCGTGCTGAGAAGCGTCGCCAAATCCAAGAAGACTTTGCCATCCGTAGCGAGCGCCTCCACACTTTGGACCAACTCCTACGCGCCTATGGCTTGTACACCAAAGACGAAGACTACGTTGTCCAAGAAAACCGCGTCATGATTGTCGATGAATACACCGGCCGTGTCTTGCCTGGACGCCGCTGGAGCGATGGCTTACACCAAGCTGTCGAAGCAAAAGAAGGCGTCGAAATCGAACGCGAAACCCAGACCCTTGCGACCATTACCATCCAAAACTATTTCCGTTTGTATGAGAAGCTTGCCGGCATGACAGGTACGGCCGAAACTGAAGCAACCGAATTTAATGACATCTATAAGCTTGATGTCGTCTCCATCCCTACCAATCGCCCCGTGCGCCGTGTCGATGGCAATGACTTGATCTACAAGACGCAGCGGGAAAAGTTTCGTGCTATCCTCAAGGAGGTCCAAGCCGCTCACGATCGCGGTCAACCCGTTCTATTGGGCACCGTCACAGTGGACACCTCTGAGGTCCTCAGCCGCATGCTCCGCATGGCTGGCATCCCCCACAATGTCCTCAATGCAAAAAATCACGCCCAAGAAGCTGAGATCGTTCAAAATGCTGGCCAACCCGGTGCCGTAACGATCGCGACCAACATGGCTGGCCGTGGCACAGACATCAAGCTCGGCGAAGGCACCATTTGGATGACCGAGGAGCAAATCAAATCCACCCTCGACCTTGATGACAAAGTCGAGGGCGGTAATACCTTGCGCAAATTACTCATCGAGCGCCCGGCTGGGCTCTATGTCATTGCATCCGAACGCCACGAATCGCGCCGTATCGATCGCCAATTGCGAGGTCGTTGCTCCCGTCAGGGCGACCCGGGTGCGTCACGTTTTTACATCTCTCTTGAGGACAACCTCATGCGCCTTTTTGGCGCAGGCCGTCTCTCTGCGATCATGACGCGCTTGGGCCTCGAAGAAGACCAAGCGATCGAGCACAAAATGCTCAATTCGACCGTCGAGCGCGCCCAACGTAAAGTCGAGGAGCAAAACTTCTCCATGCGTAAGCGCACCTTGCAATTTGACGATGTCATGAATCGCCAGCGCACGATCATCTATTCTTTGCGTCAAGAGATCTTGATGCAAAATGCTGCCCACGACCGCATTTTGGATATCATCAATGACCTCATCTATACCCAGTGCGAGAATTATCTCCCCAGCGTCAAAGATGCTGCCGTTGAGAAGCTCTTTGACTGGATTGCTCAAAACTTCCCCATCGAGAATCGCCTCGAAGAGTTAACCGCTTGGGCAGGCAAGCCAGCAGAAGCCGCAGAGGCGATCTACAAACGGGTCGCCAAGGCATACGATGCCAAATGCGCAGCTGAAATGCAAGAGTCGTTGCCTTACCTTGAGCGTCAAATCTGCTTGCAAGCGATTGATGAAGAATGGCAAAAGTTCTTGCGCGCAATGGATGATTTGCGCCGGAGCGTCAGCTTGCGCGGCTATGGTCAACGCGATCCATTGGTCGAATACAAGCGCGAAGCTTACACCATGTTTGAGGAGCTCATGACCGTCATCAAGACGCAAATCACCCACAATGCGTTTCGTGCGACAACCAATATTGAGAACTACGTACGCATGATGCAAGCGCAGCGCCAAGACGAGCCCTTGATCGAGAGCTTTATGGACGAGAGTGGCGACGTGCAAAATGATCCTGACACCCCAGCCCAAGTGCCAGAGACGATGAATTTCACCCTCAATGTCACCCCTCCACCTGCTGCTGCACCCGAAGCTCCCGAGATGCCAGATGCCCTCGCACAAATGATCAATGCTATGCCGTCCAACCAGCCCTCTCTCGCTGCCATCGGTCGTAATGATCCCTGCCCGTGCGGGTCGGGTAAAAAGTTTAAAAAGTGCTGTGGCGCGAACCAATAACAATGGCTAGCGACCCATCGACTCCGACACCTTCTAAGCCGGCTAACAAGCCGGCTTATGAAGTTCCTGTTTGCGCAGGCGAGATTAAATCAGCCTACCTCGACTGGCTCAAATCGCTCACCCAAGCCCAGCTGACGCAGATCATTCAATCCGACAAACGCTTTACCAAGGGCGGTTTTCGCTTGACCCAGCCAGCCTTGATTGCTCATGCAATAGCCCAAGTGTGCCCGACACCCTGTGCCATTTCTGAGCCGATTCGCCAAACCATGACTCAGTACCTCGCGCCTGCACAATTCTTTGAGCGGCTCTCTGTCGAGGCGATCACTGAGCTACGACGCATTTGCTATGTCTTGTGGGGTAAAGCATTTGTTCTTCTTGCGCTCCAATGGGACTGTCGCGAGTGTGTACGAGATTTAGCCCAGAGCTGGACCTCGCAAAAAGACTTTCCCTTGCCCACACCCGATCATGCCCATGCCACACTGAGCAAAGCATTTCGCGTCCTAGGCACCAACCAAGATGCCCCCAGCAAGCAGGTCAAACAACAATCCCTCTACGATGAGCTCGCCCAGCTCAGACAACAGCTCAAGTCACTCCGCGCCTCAGAGGAGCACGCCCGACAACAGGCTCAGCTCTTGACCAAAACGCAAAAACAGCTCGACACCACCCTTGAGCAACTCCGTCTAAGCGAACAGCAAGTGCGCGTTCACACCCGGCAAATCGCCCAACTTACGGCCGAATTGCAGCGCGAATCCGAGCAGCGCGACCTCTGCTTAAAGGCCGAGCTTGACCATCGTTTGGCCACAGAGTTTCATGGCTGGCTCAATCCGCCCTCACTCCCCTTGCCTACAGACCCCGTGGCGAAGCAGCGTGCTACCGATCAATTTGAGCGAGCCCTCACTGCGCAGCTCAACCTCGACCCGCATGCTGCCGCCCACCTCAATGAGATCCGATTAGCGCAAGCAGAGGCCGCACTACAATTTGCAATCAAGCGCCACCCTGGTCTCGTGCAATTTGTCAAGGATGCCCGGCGTAGTGTACCGACACCCGATCCCCTTGTCTCCGCCATTCTCCAAGCGATCCAAACGCTCGACCAAGCCCACTACCCCAACTTGCGTCTATTGATTGACAAAGCCCACCAGCTTAACATCCTCCAGGACGCAGCTGCGCAAACCCTTTATGATGCCTTTCACAAACGCGCCGCCACGTGGGCTCTCGAGGGAGAAGTCGATCTCGCAGAAAAGGGCGATACCGAGCCCACCAACTCCGATCTTCTGGCGCAAAAGTACCCCCATCTAGCCCTAGCCATGACTGGTAAAGCCCCCGTTATCGTGCTCATCGACGGACACAATATGATCTATGGTCTACCAGGCCGCTACTCCCCCAAGCGCGGCAAGCCGCTCATGGAGGCCGACAAGCGCAATCGACTAATTAAGGACATCACTCGTAGCTTTTTCAACCTCCCGACCTCACGCGCCTGGATCCTCTTTGACGGGGCCACCGCATCTGAGCAAGCCGTCTCGGAGAATGTCCGAGTGAGCTTTTCGGGAGGTGTCGGCGAGCACAGAGCAGACCGCGTCTTAGTTGACCTCATCCGATTCTTTAAGCAGCTAAATGATTCCACACAGTCGGTCATTCCCATTTATCTCGTCAGCAATGACCAAGGCCTCTGCGGTGATGCGCGCAAACAAGGTGCCCAAACCATTACCATTCACCACTTCGCGGCCTTTTTAACCACCAACCCACTCTAATTAGATGACCATTCCTCACGATGCGCCCCACTGGCAAGACTGGCAATGGCAGATTGCTCATGCTTGTCATGCTCAAGATATCCCCACGGCAGACAATGACCACTTCCCCATGCAAGTCACCCCCTACTATGCCTCTTTGGCCAACTGGGATGACCCCACTGATCCCATTCGCCTGCAAGTCACGCCTGATCCACGAGAA
>CAYZIC010000079.1:0-9014 GCA_964478335.1 uncultured Lentisphaeraceae bacterium
AAATGTCAACAGAAATCCTCGTCTATCGCTGGATTAATTGGCGATTTATAGGGATTTTGTAGTGGGATCATTGTGTAATCATCGTTTCAAGTCTTTTAATAGCAAGAAGAGTGCCAAGTGGCGAGGCTGCGCCTCTTGGAACGGCCTGCGGCCTCTTGGAACGCTCGCTGCGCTCGCTTTTGGTTGCGGGGACAGCTGCGTGGGCTCGCTTTGCAAGCGGGTAGTGTGGCGCGGGTGGGGGATTGGGTGGGGATTGGTGACGCGGGGTGGCTCCACTAGCCACTGGCACTGGGCGAGGGAGTCGCCTGCGCCAGCTATTTGATTCTGCGCTGGGAGGCTGGGGGGATGTTGAGGATGTCGCGGTATTTGGCGACGGTGCGTCTGGCGCAGGAGATGGATTTGGCTTTGAGGGTGTCTGCGATGGTTTGGTCAGAGAGGGGGGCGTGGGGGTTTTCGTCTTTGATCATCTTTTGAATGATGGATTGAACGGCTTTGCTGGCGTAGGCAGCTTGGTCTCCATTGGTTTGGTTGAGCGCAGCTGAGAAGAAGTATTTGAGCTCAAAGATGCCTCTGGGTGTCTGGATGTATTTGCCTGATACGGTGCGGCAGATGGTAGTCTCGTGAAAGCCAGACTCTGTGGCGACTTGCTTGAGGGTGAGGGGTTTGAGGGCGGTTTGGCCGTATTTGAAAAAGGGTAGCTGGTGGGTGATGATGATCTGGGAGATGGTGCGTATGGTCTCTTGGCGTTGGTGGATGCTCTTGATGAGGGTGGCACCTGCGCGGAAGCGTTCTAGGATGTAGTCTTTGGTTTCCTGTGTGGAGGTTGGGTTGTCGAGGATCTGTCGGTAGTGTTTACTGAGTGTGAGTGTGGGCAGGTGTGTGTCATCGAGGTCGACGACGGGGGTGTCGCCGTCAAAGTGCATGGCGATCTCTGGCTGGATGTAGGATGGGGTTAGGGTTTGGTAGATGTCGCCTGGGCTTGGAGTGAGGGATTTGATGAGGGTGATGGCGCGCTGGAGTTGGTCTTGGGAGATGTCGCATGCGGTGCGGATTTTGGAGAGCTCTCTGTTGGCGAGTTTGTCGGCGTGGTGCTTGAGGATCTCTTGGGCGGTGGGCGCGCTGGGGTGGTTCGCATCGCGTAGTTGTAGGAGGAGGCATTCTCTGAGGGAACGCGCTCCGACGCCGATTGGAGCGAATAGCTGGATGATGTGGAGGACGTGTTTGACCTCCTTGATGGAGCGGTTAAGGATGAGGGCGATGTCGTCTAGGTTGCCGACGTAGTAGCCTCGGTGGTCGATGTCGTCGATGATGAGGCCGGCGATTTGTCGATCCATATCTGACAGATCGAGGACATCGAGCTGGCGAAAGAGGTTCTCTTGGAGTGAAATGACCGGAGCGCTGGGGATATTGGTGTCTGGGATATCGTCGACTTGCTGCTGGAAGTTTTGATAAAAGTCAGTCCAGTCGTCGCTACGTTGTAGGAGGCTGGATGTGTCGTCTAAGGGAGGGGTATCGCTTGGTAGGGGCTGAGTATTGGTAAATGCCACCTCGAGTACGGGGTTTTGCTCGACCTCTGCTAGGATTGCGGGGAGCAATTCTGTGAGATTGCATTGGAGCAGGTGGAGCGATTGTTGCATCTGTGGGGCGAGGCGCTGCACTTGGCGCTGTGCTTGATCGAGATTGAAAAAAGGATTGACCATAGCTCTATACCTTATAATAAGAAACCTAACGATGACCGCATCATAACACATCTGCTAGGCGGGGTCAATGGCTTTTAGAGCAAAGGCGGTATAAAAAGCACGAAAAAGGTTTTGTTTGGTGTAAAAGGGGGGGGGCTTGGGGGTATTGGCACGGCAATTGCTCATTAATCAAGTGGCTTTTAAGTAGTGTGCTTGGCCGATGTATAGCCCTAAAAGGACCCCGAGATGATGAGAGATGACACGACGATCAATGAAGCAGAGGTAGCGATTTTTGAGAGGCTTTTGCTTGCGACCCCAGATGATGAGAATAGCTTACGCTATCTTGTGCGGGCGTATCGCGAATTGGGGCGAGAGGATGATTATGCTCGCGTGGTGGTTGCATTGGTCAAGCGTTACACATCGCAGGCGCAGTTCTCCGATGCGGTATCTTTGTTGCCTGATTTGCGCTGTTTGCCTAGTACGCCAGAGGTGGAGATGTTGATCCAGCGCGTATCGCTCTTTGCAGACTTAAATGAATCCGTTGCGCCTGTTGCCGAGTCAGAGGTACCTCAGGGAGGCGCGTCGATGCCGGCGATTGCGATGCCGGTGGTACCTGTTGTGGAGGCGGATCCTAACCAGGTTGAAATGCAAGCGCACGCAGAGCAAGAGATCGATTTTGTGATGACGTGGCGTGCGCGTGGGTGGATTGATGATGCGTTGGCGCAAAAGCTCAAAGCGCACCTCAATGTGACGGCAGCGAATCAATCGCAAGCTCACGATACGGTTTCAGCGCTGAGCGCACTGCATGAAATCGATGCCACGCAGGTTGATCGTATCTTGGCTAAGATTGCTCGTGAGCACACGATGCCGATGATTCCGCTGGAGGCATTGGCACCCAAGGTGCCGGCGCGCGAATTGCTCGACGCTGACTTTATGCGTTCGCATGGGGTGGCGGCTTTTGGCATGGTCGACCAGTTGCTGATGGTGGGGATCATGAATCCCCAGAATCTGCGACTGCAGCGGGCGGTCAAATCGCTTGCCCAGCGCGAGTGCCTCTTTTATTTGGTGCACCCCCACGACTTTGAGCCGTGGATAAATGCGGAGTAACCTTATGCAATCACGCAAGTCGGGCTTTACCCTCGTCGAAACGCTCATCGCCTCTGCCATATTGGTGGTGGGCTTTACGGCCGTATTACAGGGGCTGATCTATGCGCGTCACTACGCAGACAATATCAAGTGTCAGACGGTGGCCGATAGCTTTGCGTGGCAATTTCTCTGGACCTACTTTAATGACGACTGGAATAATCTCAAAGGTCTCGACATTAATAGCTTTCAGACAGGTCGCTTGCACAATACGCAGTGGTTGCGAGAGCAGATACCCGAATTGGCCAAGCATGGCGAAGTCGTGCTAATGTATAGCATCGACCCAAAACAGGCTCGCAAGACTCCTGAGGGGGAGAAGCTGGTGCGCATCTCTGTCGAGCAGATCATGTGGCAGAGCCAGGGCAAGTGGAAAACCCTCGTCAGTTGGCCTGATTACATGAGTAGTAATTCGCCCTACACGATTTATCGCGGGAGTCCGTCTCGTAGTCTTACGGAGGACAAGTAATGAGCAAGCCCAGTAAGAAGCGTGGCTTCACCCTCGTCGAAGTGCTCGTCGCCTCGACGATCTCGGTGCTTGTCTTTGCGCAGGTGGCGACGCTGATGATCTCCTCACAGAGGGCGTTGCATGAGATCATTGCCGATGTGGAGATGACGATGACGGCCCGCGAGCTCTCAGAGAAGATGCTCTTTCACCTCTCCAATACGGTGCCCGGGCTGACCTCGGCTACCGATGTGGCGGCCTCTGGTGTGGGTATTAGCTTTAGGGATAGCACCAAGACATCGCAGGGGGGCATCTATCCTTGGCAAGACCAATTTATTGACATGGGCTTGCAGGGCGTACCTGTGCGCTGGCTCTCATTTGGCGCGCTGCGCATGAGCGAGCCGAAGCCCTTTAAGCTGCAGTACAAGGATCACTATGTGCGGATCGAGTATGCGTTGCAGTCGACGGTCTTGGGCAAGACCCGAACGATTGATTTTCCCGTGACGTTGCCAGTCTTTGGCGTGAATAAAAAAGAAGAAGACGGCATCGCAGAACGTTTTGGCATTCATTATTAAGGGCATACAGATGATCGATTTACCCATCCAATTGAGAAGCAAGCGCGGCACGGTTTTACCCGTTGTGGTGATCACGATCGCCGTTGCGACGCTGCTCTTGTCTGCGGTTTTTGGTTATGTGAGTAGCTCGACGCGCGCCACGATACGCTATATGGGAGCCTCGCAGGCGCGCTTGGCGGCGCAGTCGTCGATTGAGTACTACAAGACGCGCATGCACTCGCTCTTTTTTAACTACTATCGTATCCATAAGAATAATACGATCGGCAAGGTGCTCGAATTTTTCCCCTCTGTGAATCGTCCGACGCAGATCCTGTCGCTAGGCGGGACCTCCTTTGTCTTGCAAAATGCCGAGACCATCAATCAGTGCAAGGTCAAGACGACAGTGTGGTCGATTCGCCATGTGGGAGACGACGGCAACGCCGCCAAGAAGCACGCATTGGTGACTTTGCGAGCGACGGCGACGACCCCTCAGGGCTATAGCCGCACGATTGAGGAGGTTGTGAAGTTTGGTTTGGAGCGCGCGCCGGTCTTTGATTACGCCTACTTTGTGAATAACTATGGGTGGTTTCAAGGTAGCGCCGGTACGGCCAATGGCGACATTCGTGCCAATGGCAACTTTGGTCTCGACGGGGGCTGTCATATCAATGGTTTTGCCTATGCTCAAGGGGTTTTTAGTAACACAGGTCGAGCCTACCCCGCATTGGACTATTGGTATCTAGCCAGCACCCGCGCCCGCCCGACCTCGCCCACGCATAAAGGCGGAGCCACGTGGAAGATGGGCTACGATGCCGATCGCGTCACTGGATCGAGCTATGACGAGCGCCTCAAAGACAATCAAAAACCCGTACCCATGCCCTTTATTGGCGAGCTCGACACCTATATTGATTTGGCCGAGCAGAGCTACAAAGAGCGCAAAAAGCAAGGCGGCAATGCCTCCGCCTTGCAATACTACGATAAGGAGAGTGGTCGGTACAAATCGATTGATTATCACCATGATGATGCGGGACCCTCTGGCGAGGAGGGTGCCGTTGATGAGGGGTGCCTCCTTTTGGTTGGCACGCGCGAGCGCCCCATTAAGATCCAAGGGTTGGTCGTGGTTGATAAGGACTTGCTCATCAGTGGGGTCGTCGAGGGTCAGGGTACCATCTATTCTGGGCGCAATGTTCACATCCTCAATAATCTCACCTACAAGAATTCCCCCTACTGGCCTAAACCTGATTATACTCCAGAGAAGACCGCCGAGAATAATAAGACTAAGGATCTCCTTGGCCTTGCAGCCAAAGGAAACATTGTGCTCGGGGATTACAGTCGCTATCACACTGGTACCGTGGCAAGCTACCTCAAGCCCCCCTTTGTTAAACCGTACGAATGCGACAAATCCGACGCCGATATCGGCTATGGCACTAAAAACGACCCCACGTTTGACGGTAACTACATCAACTACGACGGCGGTAAAAAGACCAATATCAAATGGAAAGACGTCTTTAATTACGACACCTGGCAGTGGGAAAAAGTCCCTGTCGTGAAGGAAGAAGCCCGCCGTTACTACGAGAGCTCATGTGACCTTGATGAGATTGAGAAACTTGTGAAATCGATTGATGGTAGGGGGATTTCCACCTCCATCCAGCAAGTCGACGCTGTGCTTTACAACAATCATGCGATTTTAGGTAATATTGGGCAATGTGCCTTTAATGGGGCGCTTGTTTGTCGCGACGAGGCGATCATCTATTATGGTTCGCTCAAGATGAATTGGGACATTCGTATTGGCTCCGATAGTCTTGATGGGACCGCCTTTGATATCTACTTACCGCTCTCAATTGCAGAGCCTCACCCCGTATCATGGAGGGAAATCGGTGAATAAGTTACTCCTCATCCTGATTGTGACGCTGACGTGGGCGCCATCGCTCTGGGCCATTGCCGAGGTCAATGCCCCCCATGATCTAATCCTCTCCCAGCGCGTCGAGCAACGCCGCCGCCAAGAGCTCGCCGCCCAAGAAGCCCAAGCCCAGGCCAAAGGCCAGAGCTTGACCCCAGACATCCCACCGCCCGTCAAGCTCGACCCGCTGGCGCAGCAAGCCGCCCGCAAGGCCATCATGCTCCAGTATCAAGCCGATCAAGCCGCCGCTGATGCAGCATCCCAAAAGATGTCCCCCTCGCTCCTACTCACCATTTTTAGCATCTTACTCTCGCTTGCCCTGTGCGTCACCGCCAAGACCCTCTCTAAGCAAAATAGATAAAAGGCCCTCACTATGAATCAACCTAACCTTGACGTATTTCACAGTATCCGCACCAAATTTGGAATCTTCTCCGCGCTCTTCTTGCTGTCGCTATTGTCGCTATTTTATATGGGAGGTCGGTACATCTTGGTGCATATGATTCGAGATGCCGAGCAAGAGGTCAAGCTGATGACCGAGGATCTCAAGCGTCAGACCTTTGCCGATTTGCATGTCACCCAACGCATTGCGACCTCGCTGACCAAAAAGGTCACCGAAGCAAATCCTGTCGTGCTCGAGGATGTCTTTACCAATCCCGAGATTGTTGACCGAGTCACCCTCTTTATCACCGCGCCTCAAGGCAAGATCAAGCAGGCCTACATCACCGATCCCAAGTCTGGCCGCTATTACAAAAAGCTCCTCGACAGCGATCTCGCCCCCTATATGGAAGCTTTCGAACAAGTCAATAGCCGCAGCGATGCTGCGATCTTTTCAGGTATTGTCTCCTTTGGAGGGCGACCCTACTTTGCCACCATAGCCAAGACCCCCAAGAATAATGGCTATCTCGTCATCGGCTCGACCTTTAAGACCGCTACCGCGATTGCTCGCGGCACTGTGACCCAAAAGACCCCCGTGAGCGTATCGCTCGCACCCGTCAACAAAAAGCCCGCCACTACCAAGCATGGCATCAATCAAAATCTCTTCTCCGAAGTTAAGCAATACCAAGCCGGCAGCACTTGGCATATTGGTGCCAATATGTTTGAGGCGGTCATTCCCATTACCGACATCAATGGCGACGAGATCTTTCAGATCTCCGTCTCACTGCCTCGAACCTTCTCATCGTTGACGACCGTTGCGATGGGGTGGTTGACCATGTGTATTGCCGCGATTGGTGCCGTGATGATTATCCCCGTGCTGTGGATCCAGGCCAAGATCCTGCTCAACCCCCTCACCCGCCTCGCCCGCAAAATCCACGACATCGCCCTCAATATCGACGTCGACACCAATACCTTTGTAGAATGGCGCAACAAAGACGAGCTCGGCATCGTCGCCCAGAGCGTCAATACCCTCATCGAAACCATCAATCGCAAGAGCGCCCAGCTCAAGCAAAATGACGAAAGCCAGCGCATCATCATCCAGAGCCTCCCCGACAGCATCTGCGTCGTCAATCGCGCTGCCATCCTCATATCCATCAAGCACGCCGCCACCTGTTCGACCGTGCCCTTTTCACCGCACGACATCGGCCATCCCCTCTCACCAGAGGCCTATTCATTCTCCGATCGCTCCACCTTTGCCGCCAATATCGCCAGCGTGCTCGATGCCGATCACCCGCAAGTGATCACCCAGACCATCACCCGCACAGACGGAGAGATGATCAAGTTTGAGTGCCGTATGACCAAGATGAGCCCCAAGTTTGTCCTCATCTCCATCCGCGATGTCACCAAAGAGTTCAAGGAGCTCCAGAGCAAGATTGAGAAGATCGAGCGCATTCAGCGCAAGCAGCGCAAAGCCACCATCTCCGCCTTTGCCGCCGCCATTGCCCACGACCTCAATACCATGCTCACCGTCATCAAAAACGCCACCGAGATCAACCAAGCCAATGTCACCCCAGATTTTGACACCCATGAAACCATCCTTGAAGCCATCGACAAAGGCACCGCCATGGCCCAAGACCTCATGGCCTTTGCCGGCGACGTATCCTACGCATTTCAGACCGTCGACCCTAATGCCATCATCACCAAAAACTACGCCATCCTCTCCACCGTCGTCGCCCAAGGCATCATGCTTGATCTCAATTTAGCCAAAGAGCTCCCGCAAATCCTCGCCGACCCCCAACAACTCTGGAAAGTCTTCCTCAACCTCATCAAAAACGCCTCCGAAGCCTCCGCAGGCAAATCCGCCACCATCACCATTTCCTCCCAGCCTCTCACCCTCACCAAGCTCCCCCCCAATACCCCACCGCTCGAAACCACCCCAGCCTTTGGCCCCGGTGTGCAGTTCACCATTCACGACACCGGTGTCGGCATGACCAGCGAACAGCTCTCCCGCATCTTTGAGCCCTTTTACTCCACCAAATCCGCCAAACGCGGCCTCGGCCTCGCCTCCGTGATTCACATCCTTGAGGCCCATAAAGGCCTCATCCAAGTGACCTCCAACTATGGACAAGGCACCACCTTTACAATTTGGCTCCCCGCCGTCGCCAAGCCCATCTTACGCACTGACGCCGAGCCCACCGATTCCGCCCCCACCGCCCTGCTCTTTGTAGAAGACGAAACCGCCATCCTTAAGAGCACCACCACCCTCCTCAATATGACCAATCCTACCCTCACCATCTATCCTGCACAAAACCGCGAGGGCATCATTGACCAGCTCCGCGCCCACAGCCAAGAGATCTCCACCGTTCTCCTCGACGCCCGCATCCCCGGCACCACCCCCCGCGAAGTCATTCGACTGCTCAAAGCCGCAGTCCCCCAAGCCAAGATCATTGTCGCCTCCGGCCTCACTCTCGATCAAGCCGCCGCACTCTTCTCCCCCCACACCTTTGACGACTTCATCCCCAAACCCTACTCCATCACCGAGCTCAACGCCAAGCTCCGCTAGACGGAGCGAGCGAGCCGGCCTGCGGCCTCTTGGTGCGGGTAGCGTAGGACACGGGTGGGGGATGGAGTCTGGGGTGATTGCGGCTTGGTGCCGCGAGAGCTCGCTGCGCGAGCGGGTGGGGTAGATCGAGTCAGGGGTGGTGACGCTAAGGGCGCTCGCCGCCCCTTAGCAATCCCTGGCAGGCCGTCGTTACTCTAGGCCTGTGATGGGGGCTGTCTGGGCGAGGGTCGCCTCCCACCCCATGCCCCCGACTCGTCAGGCCTCGCACTGAACACGCCTCGCTGCGCTCGGCTCTCCTTGGTGGCCTGCGGCCACAGGACGCTGGGGATTGGAGGTGTGGACTCTGGGGATTGGCGGCGGG
>CAYZIC010000080.1:0-8813 GCA_964478335.1 uncultured Lentisphaeraceae bacterium
GGCGAGCTTGCGAGCCGTCCCCGCACAGGCGCAGCCTGTTCCCGCACCGCCGTAGGCGGTTCCCGCACACGGCGCAGCCGTGTCGCGGGCGAGCGCTAGCTCGCTCGCCCGCTCATTCGTCTTGGTTGATGGAGGTGATGCAGCCTTTGTCAAGGCGGAGGAGGCGCTGATTGGCGGAACCGCGAAAGCGGGCGTCGAGGGTGCGCTGGTCTATTTTGAAGGGTCCGTCGATGAGGGCGTCGAGCTGCATGAGCAGGTCGACGCAGGGGCCTCTTTGGAGGAGCTGCTCGTAGGTGAAGCCGCTATAGGAGTAGACGGTGAGGCCGAGGCGGTGAGCCCATTTGGCTATGGGGATGAGGGCTTCGGGCTGGCAAAAGGGTTCTCCGCCGCTGAGTGTAATGCCTGTGATATGGTTGCGGCATTGCCAGATTTGGCGGAGGATGGAGAGGATTGAGACGAGTCGGCCGCCGTTAAAGTCGTGGGTTTGCTGGTTGTGGCAACCGGGACAATTGTGTGGGCAACCTTGTACAAAGACGACAAAGCGAAAGCCGGGTCCGTCGACGACGGATTCGGGTACGAGGCCTGCGATGCGGATTTGTTTCATGGGGTGGAGGTGTCAATAAAACCTTGTGCACCGAAAAGGGGTGCACAAGGTTGTTTGTGAGGGTGG
Source organism: uncultured Lentisphaeraceae bacterium (assembly GCA_964478335.1). Lineage (GTDB taxonomy): Bacteria > Verrucomicrobiota > Kiritimatiellia > RFP12 > DVOR01 > CAYZIC01. The sequence continues at coordinate 671 of CAYZIC010000080.1, forward strand.
TCGGGGATTACATGTGCTTGACGCGTTGTTCAACTTCGGCGCGTTTGGCGTTGTTGAATCGGTCAAGTGTGCCGACGAGGTAGCCGGTGATTCGGCGGATGCGCTCGAATTTGGGCTGGCCGGGCTCTTCTTTACGGCCGCACTTGGGGCAGACGTCGTCGATGATGCCTCTGTATCCGCAAACGGGGTCGCGGTCGAGGGGGTGGTTGACGGAGCCGTAGCCGATGCCGGTTTCTTGCATGTGGCGAATGATCGCTTCGAATGCTTCTGGATTGTCAGCCATCTTGCCATCGAGCTCGACGTAGGAGATGTGACCACCATTGGTGAGGGCGTGGTAGGGGGCCTCGAGGTCGATCTTGCGGAATGCTGAAAGCGGGAAGTAGACAGGCACGTGGAAGCTATTGGTGTAGAAGGGTCGGTCTGTAACTTCTGCGATATCGCCAAAGCGTTTGCGGTCCATGCGGATGAAGCGGCCGGAGAGGCCCTCAGCGGGGGTGCCGATGCAGGAGAAGTTGAGCTTGTACTCCTTGCAGCATTGATCACAGAATTCGCGCATGTGCTTGACGATCTTTTGACCGAGCTCTTGGGCTTCTTCGGATTCGCCTTGGTGCTTGCCGATGAGGCTCTTGAGGGTTTCTGCTAGGCCGATAAAGCCGATACCCAGGGTGCCGTGCTTGATGACTTCCTCGACGGTGTCATCTGGACCGAGCTTCTCAGAATCGAGCCAGATGCCTTCGCCCATGAGGAAGGGGAAGTTACGGACGCGCTTTTGGCCTTGGACGCGGAGGCGTTCGAGCAATTGATCGCGGACCAATTCGAGCATGGTGTCGAGCTGGGTGAAGAATGCTGCGATGTTGCCGTGGCTCTGAATGGCCAAGCGGGGGAGGTTGATGGAGGTAAAGCTGAGGTTACCGCGCGACCAGGTGATTTCACGAGAGGGATCGTAGACGTTGGCGGCGACGCGGGTGCGGCAGCCCATGTAGGCGATCTCGGTCTCGGGTTGGCCTTCTTTATAGACGGAGGCGTTGTAAGGTGCGTCTTGGAAGGAGAAGTTGGGGAAGAGGCGCTTGGTGCTGACGCGGCAGGCGAGCTTAAAGAGGTCGTAGTTGGGGTCGCCTTCTTTAAAGTTGACGCCGTCTTTGACGCGAAAGATCTGGATCGGGAAGATCGGGGTTTCGCCGTCGCCAAGGCCTGCCTCGGTTGCGAGGAGGAGGTTGCGCATGACCATGCGGGCCTCGGGGGTGGTCTCGGTGCCGTAGTTGATCGAGCTAAAGGGGGTCTGTGCACCAGCACGGCTGTGCATGGAGTTGAGGTTGTGGATGAGCGCTTCCATGGCTTGGTAGGTATCGCGGTCTGTCAAGCTCATGGCTTGCTCGCGAGTGAAGTCTTGGATCTTGTCAACCAAAGCAGCATCGACACCTGCATCTACGAGGAGCTTGGCTTCCTTTTGGCGGAAGTCTGGATCGGTGGATTCGTCAATCGTCGGGGGCTCATAGGAGGTAAAGCCAGCAACGAAATCAGTGCCGCACATGAGCTTGAGGGCGTCTTTGAGCTCTTGTTTGTAGTGACGGGCATAGGTGTAGCGCACGCCTTGGGCCATGGCCAATTCAAATGCGGGGACGGACTGACCGCCGTGCTGGTCATTTTGGTTGGATTGGATGGCGATGCAGGCGAGTGCGGCATAGCTACGGATGTCTTTGGGTGGACGGAGGAAGCCGTGGCCAGTGGAGAAGCCGCGCTTGAGGAGGTTGAGTAAGTCAATCTGGCAGCAGGTCATGGTCAAGGAATAGAAGTCCAAGTCATGAATATGGATGTCGCCTTGCTCATGGGCACGGGCGTGTTCGGGCTTAAGCATGACGTCGATGTAAAATTGCTTGGCAGATTCTGACCCAAACTTAAGCATCGAGCCCATGGCGGTATCGCCGTCGATGTTGGCATTCTCACGCTTGACGTCGGAGTCGGCTGCAGAGGAGTGCACGATGTCGGCGAGAGTCTTCATCAACCGCGTATTGCGTTCGCGGCGGCTGGTGCGGTCTGCGCGATACAAAATGTAGCATTTGGCCGTTTCAATATACCCATTGCTCATCAAGGTCTGCTCGACGGCATCTTGGATCATCTCAATGGTGGGCTGTTCGGTTTCTGAAAAACGGCGCGTGGCTTCCACGGCAAGGGTGCTGGCGAGGCCTTCGAGCTCGAAGGCGTTTTTACCGGCCAATTCAGGCTTGGTGAGCGTTTGGCCAAAGGCCTTGAGAATTGCGGTGGAGATCTTGGAGAGGTTAAAGGGCACCTGACGACCATCGCGCTTGAGAACTGTCTGAACCATTGTTTTGATCTTTCATTAAAATTAGAGAAAAGGACACACACCTGTAAACCATTACAAGCAGTACTTTTCTAAAGTACGCCATCTACTATAGCCCAAAACTGTAGTAAATGTCAACCCCAAATCATCAAAATGGTGCAACTATTTTCCTCTATATGGGCAATTCACGGGAAAAGTGACACTATATATAGTGGTATCCGCAAAATCCACCCCAGATAAGGGGTACCGCAAAGAGATTGATGTAATTATAATAGACGGGGCGGCTGCGCCGCAGACTACACGGCTGCGCCGTGTGCGGGAACGTCGGCAAGCCGACGTGCGGGAACGAGCAAAGCTCGTGCGGGAACCGCCTCCGGCGGTGCGGGAACGGCCTGCGGCCGTGTAGAGGAGCCTGCGGCGCAGGACAGCGTGGGGTGGCAACCTGCCCGCCGCAGGTAGCGGAGCGCGGGTGGTGGATCGAGTCAGGGGATGACTGGCTCGGGGAGTGGACGGGGCGGCTGCACCGCAGACTACACGGCTGCGCCGTGTCTAGGGCGGCAAGCCGCCCGCTCTAAGGCGAGCAAGCTCGCCGCAAATCATGCGGGAGCGTCAGCGACCTATACACGACTGCAGGTCGTTCCCGCACGGCGAGCTTGCGAGCCGTCCCCGCACAGGCGAAGCCTGTTCCCGCACAGGCGAGCTTGCGAGCCGTCCCCGCACAGGCGAAGCCTGTTCCCGCACAGGCGAAGCCTGTTCCCGCACACGGCGCAGCCGTGTCTAGGGCGGCTTCGCCGCCCCTACCAGCGGCCGCTTGCGCCGCCACCGCCGAAGCTGCCGCCGCCGCCACTAAAGCCGCCGCCGCCAAAGCCGCCACCACCTCGCGAGGAGAGGAGGTCGCGGATGAGCTGATTGATCATGATAAAGAGGAAGAAGGTTGGATAGCGTCGGCTCAGCCAGATATAAAAGGCGATCAACCCAAAGACGATTAAAAAGGTGAAGGGGCTACGTTGCGGTTGTGGCTTGACATATTTCTCGATGGCTGAGGGGTCTTTGATGATGAGGCCTTTGACGCCTCGTACGGCTGTGATCATGGCGGCAGAGTAGTTGCCTTGACGCAATGCGGGGATCATACTCCGAATGATGCGTCCTGCGGCGGCATCTGGGATGGGGCCTTCCCACCCGTAGCCGATCTCCAGGCGCATCTGGCGGCTATTCTTGACGATAAGCAGGAGGGCGCCGTTGTCTTTGCCTTTGTGTCCGATGCCCGAACCTTGCGCGACGGCGATGGCGTATTCTTCAAGGACGGTCCCTGGTGGCAAGTCTCCGATCATCAAGACGACCATTTGGCCGCCAGTGGCTTGCTCAAGGTCGTGGATCGCTTGGGAGACTTGGGAGATTTGCGCTTGGCCCAATGTCTGAGTCAAGTCTGTCACGCGCTGGGTAAGCGCAGGCACGTCAAGAGCCCATGCACTCAATGCGCCCAAGCAAATACAACCGATTAACAAAATTCTCTTAATCATACGATCTCCCCTATCCTATATAAACGCCCCACCGCAGTGGGGTGCTTTTGACTTACCGAAACTCAATCACTTTGACTTCAAATGGTGCTAGCTTAATTGGCGCACTAACCAGCTGGGCTTTTGCCCCCGATGTGGCGAAGACGACCTTGACCTGACGGCCCATCTTGGCACCGGCGGGCAATTCAAAGATCGCCGCATAGTCTGGCTTGTAAATCTGCGCCTTGGGTGATGGATTGCGGATGACCATGATCTGCTTGGTGGGGCTATAGGAGGCATAGCCATAGACCTTGCCCCAGCTAGGACGCCCACCAAACCAATGAGTATCGCGAAGGGTGGATTCGTTGGCGCGCAACCATTTGACACCGTCAGCGAGGATATCCCACCACTTGCTCGACATCATTTCTGTGCTGATGTAGTACTCTTGGAGGTTGGTGCCGCAGGCAATGCCCATCCAGACTTCGTTGGCAAAGGAATCGGTCGCAGCTGGCGAATCATTGACCGCCATCCCAAATTGATCGCTCACAATGATACCGTGGCTCATGACGGAATTAAGCGGATAGAGCGGAGCGGCTTGCACAAAGCGGGTATAGATCACGTCGTCGCGATAGGTGATCCAGCGTTCTCTAGGATTGCCAGGCCCCAACGTGCTCCAGTCGCTGCCACCACGGCAGATACTGTCGGCGTAGAGGGTCCAAAATGGGGAGGGCCACATGCCGACCGTGCAATTGATAAAGACATCAGGCTTGGCTTCACGTAAGATTGCCAGGTGCTTGAGGAATCCCTGCAAGTCTGGGGCGACCGATTTTGAGGCACCGGTGGCCATCACGCCACCGCCAATGCCGTCAAACTTAAAGAGGTTCATATCGTAGTCTTTGATCATCTGCAAGCAACGGTTGGTAAAGGCCTTGCGGTACTTTTCTTGGGCGAGGGAGAGGCCGCCAGCATTGGTGGGCTGGCCACGAGGCAGCTGGCGATTAAAGATTTCATCATCATTATTACACACTTTCTCTCAGGTGCCATGCGACACCTCTTTATAATGATCTCTCGCCACGCAGCGTCACGTCGACCACACACCGGTCACGTGACGCTGACGAGAGGGAATTAGAATTGCACCTTGGGGGCGTCTTTCTTGGCATCGGCGACTTCATAGTAGTCGCGCTTTTCAAAGCCAAGCGAGCCAACAAAGAGCGATCCCGGGAACTTCCTGATGCGCGCATTAAATTGCTTGACAGCACCGTTGTAGCGGGTACGCGACACTGCGATGCGGTTCTCCGTGCCAGCGAGCTCGTCTTGCAAAGCGAGGAAGTTTTGGTTGGCCTTAAGCTGAGGATAATTCTCAGAGATAGCCAAGAGGCGACCGAGTGCGTTATTGAATGCACCGCTAGCCTGAGCTTTGTCAGCAGGTGTCTTGGCAGCGAGCAATTGAGCACGCGCTTGAGCGACTGCGGTAAAGATTTCCTTCTCGTGGGAGGCGTAGCCCTTGACGGTATTGACCAAGTTGGGCACCAAATCGGCGCGACGCTCGAGCTGCACAGAGATCTGCGCCCAAGACTCTTCGGCCTGTTCGTCAACCTCAATCAATCCATTGCGCACACCCATTGCCCAATACAAACCCATGGCCACCAGAGCTACAATTACACCAATCGTAATCAAAAATTGTTTCATTAAAATAGATCCTTCTCTTCAATCGGGTTGAGTTTAAGCGTTTCTTGCTTAAAGTCAAACTCCAAGATGTAGTTTTTGAGCAAGTGCATGCCCACCATATTGCTCTCGCCCTCGACAAATGTCGTCGGTTCCAATGCCTTACCAGTCGCCTCAAAGGGCACCGTCATCTTGACGTAGATCTGTTCGCGCTCGATCAGCTCATTCACGTCGGCAACGTGCTGCTTCTCGCTCAGGCGCTCCTTGCCCTTGGTCAGCTCTGCCCAGCGCTCATGGCGGATCTGCGAATGGTTGGTCAAGCCAGTATCGATCAAGAAGCGTTCAGGCTTGCCATCGACCATGAGGGTGAGATAGCTAGCCATGAGCATTTCGGTGAGCGCTAAGGTCGTCTGTGCGGGCTGCGGTTTGACATTTAAGGTCAAGACCTTGTTGTAAAGGTCGACCTTAAAGGGCTGCTGGCGCAAGATATTGTATCCAATCAACCCCGCAATCGGCCTCGCCAAATGCTGATTCGTATGCGAGAGGTCGATCACCGCCACGATGAAATCGTTGATCTGGTAATCGCCCACGGTCAGCGTATCGACATGGGCTTGCTGCATCTTGGACTGGACATTGGTCTCCACAGGCGAGAGCGCCTTAAAGTCCTTGCAGACGGTCGTGGCAAAGTCTTGAGCCAAGACCGACACCTGTGCGCCTGTATCCAAAATAAAGAGTCCCTTTTTACCATTGACCACTGCCTCGACACAGAGCGCATCACCGATCTGCGGATAGGAGATCAGCGGCACAGCAACCTCTGGTTGCGACTGGATGTTGGGGATCCATTCGGGTGGCACGCCCACGGCCATTTGACGCGTGGCGACTGCTTCAGGGCCTAAACAACCCGCCACCATGGTCGCCACTGCGACCATGAGTAGCCCAAAAAGACGACAAGAAACATTCTTCATGAGATCTCCTTAATCCTTTTTAATCACAGACTTAGCCAAAGTCAAGACGCTGCCAATGTCAGCCATATTAGCCGGCAAGATCATCGTGTTGCCTTCCTTAGCCATCTTACCAAATTCAGCGATGTACTGCTCCGCCAAACGCAAATTGACAGCATCTTGCCCGCCCGAGGTTTCGCTGATTGCGCTTGCGATCTCACGAATGCCCGTAGCCGTAGCTGACGCGACCAGAGAGATTTCTTGAGCACGACCCTCTGCCTCATTGATGCGGCGGATCTTCTCACCCTCGGAGTAAGCCACTGCTTCTTGCTTAGTACCCTCTGCGCGATTGATCTTGGCCTGGCGTTCACCTTCGGATTCTGCGATCATTGCACGCTTTTCGCGTTCGGCGCGCATTTGCTTCTCCATCGCATCACGGATCGACTGCGGCGGGGTGATCGACTTGATTTCATAGCGCGTCACCTTGATACCCCAAGGGTCCGACGCCTTATCGACCGCACCACAGATCGCACCATTGATGGAAGAACGTTCCTCAAAGGTACGATCGAGCTCGAGCTTACCGATTTCGCTACGCATCGTCGTCTGCGCCAGCTGCGTAGAAGCCCAGATGTAATTATCAATACCATAGCTCGCCTTGACAGGATCCATCACCTGCAAATACAAGATACCATCGACATCCACCGCGATATTATCACGCGTGATGCACTGCTGCGGCGGCACGTCAATCGGCATTTCCTTAAGCGAGCGGATATACGCCACGCGATCAACAAAGGGGATCAAAATGTGCAAACCCGCATCAAGCGTGCGAGAATAGCGGCCCCAGCGTTCTACCACGCAGACGCTACGCTGCGGCACCACGCGCGCAGTCTTGACCAAAGCGACAATCACACCAACAGCTAAAACAGCTAAAACAATGTATTCCATAAAAGAGAACCTTTCTTTACTTAATCAACACAACACACTAGCGTTACAAATCGACCGATTCGACCACCAACGTGATATTTTCTTGCGCCACGATTCGCACGACCTCGCCCAGCCCGATCGGCTTCTCAGCCCGAGCCTGCCACGTCGCCCCACGAAACGACACCCGCCCTGGCACACCCGGACGGATCGCATCGATCACAGCAGCTTCACTACCCACGATCCCATCGAGCACCTCATCAAGCCCACCGGCTTTCGCCGTGCGCGAGACAAAGATCACCCTAAAGAGGACCAACATCAAGATGCTCAGCCCACTAAAGACCGACATCTGCACCGCCAGAGACATCTCCGGCAGCAAATACGACAACGCCCCCACGGCCAAAGCCGCCAGTCCAAAACAGATAATCACAAATCCTGGCACCACGATCTCTGCGACCGTCAAAATAATACCAGCGATTAACCACCAATGATAAATAGCCATAATACGACATTCCTCTCATTTATTTAGATACAGTATACATCATTTAGCCCCCGATGTCAAATGCAATCGCCCAAAAAGAATAGAGGAGGAGGCGCAGGCGGCTGCGTAAGTCTGCGTAAGGATTGTATCACGAAGCGAAACGAGTAAGCAAAGGAGCGGAGCGACTGCAGTGGCGAGATTGAGGCTTAGACAAGTGCGCAGCACTTGAGCGACCGAGCCTACGGCGAGAGAGCGGAGCGGCCCTCTCAATGATTAGTCTAGAGGCAGGGACATTGGGGCTTCGCCAGCCCCAAACCCTGGCAGAGCGTCGCTCCGCTAG
>CAYZIC010000081.1:0-8680 GCA_964478335.1 uncultured Lentisphaeraceae bacterium
ATCATCTTGGGTGGTGTAGAGAGCAAATTGGATGTCTGGTGAGGGGGGGATGGATTGTGACTTGTGCTTGAGGGTTACTTGGGCTATGCGATTGGTTTCTATGATTGGTTGCTGCGTGGAGAGGAGGGACTCGAGGGTGAGTGAGGCAAGTGCTTGGAGGCAGCTCTCGACGGAGGTGCGATCGGCCATATGACTAAAGGGCAACGAGAGGTGCCACTCTGGGGAATCATACTTTAATAAAATGGTCTGATCTCGCTTGGCGATCGACAGCGAGCTGACGTGCTCTGGGGTGAAATTGAATACTGGACGATTCTTGAGTGAAAAGAGCCCATCAGGTGAGGCAATGAGGGTTTTGAGTGAGCTGTCGATGGTGACGATGGCGCGCTCGTGATCGAGGAGGGCATAGGTTTGTGATGGCTTACCTGGCACATCATTGCCTAAGCGGATTTCAATGGGGAGCTTGCTTGTGGGTGTCAAGATTTGGAGGCGGTCTGCATTCTCTTCGTCTAAACCATATTGAGCAAGATTGGTCGTGGATAGCTTTGCTTTGGGGGTCGTTTGAGAGGGTAAGATGTAGTCAATAATCGGGGTGGTTGTGAGGCTGGTAATCAAGGCGTCGACTTGCTTGGTCATGAGGGGGTAGGTGAGCGGCTGATTAATGAACCACCTTTTGTCATCAGACAGGGCAATGCGCACGACAGGGTAAGCGGTTTTACGGCGCTCGAATTCTGTGATCGATGTCGAGCTGGTTAGGGGCCAAATCGTTTGCGCGCGAAGTTGATTGGCTAGATCCAAGAGGGCTTGAGGATCTTGGGGGATCTCTGCGAAATATTTGGCTTGTGAGGTGAGGAGTAAGTTCCCTTTTTGCACGCATCGCTCATTGGCTAATATCGGGAGGTCAAAGCCGAGTGTGCAGTGCTCTGTTTGGTCTATCGTCGAGAGGGATAGGGTAATCGCAGTGGCGGGGTTGATTGGTGCTTGATTGTCTGGCAGGAGGGCGATTGCTGTGGCACTGAGGGCCTTTTGGAGAAGGGTGGTGACGGCTGCTTGATTGCAGAGTAGCTCTGGGTAGGGGGTCTTAAATGTCCAAATGCCGAGCTTTTTGACGAGCTCGATCTTGGGCTGTCCATTGACTTGCAGGGTGTAGGTCGTCACCTTGTTTATGGGAAGGGTATAAAGATAGCACCCTTGAATGGATGCTGTCGTCGGCGATTGAAAGCCTCTAACCAGAAGAAGTCCTGCTAAGGCCAAAAAGGTGGCAATTAATAAAACGATCAAAGCGCGCTTAGGGAGCATGAGGGGGTGTCTTTCTTAGCGGTGTTTTTTGAAAAGGAGAGTCATGAGAGCTGCAACAAGGATGGGAAATAGCAGAGATGAGGTTGCGAGTAAGATTTGCCATTGTGTGTCACTTAAATGAAAGAGGATCATTTGCTGATTGGGTGACGCATCTGCCAAGGGGAGAGCCGTTAGCCACTGAATGGCGTTGATGAGAAATGTCCTATTGGCCGATGCACGATCGTTGAGCAAGGTGTCTGATAGGCAGTAGCTATCACCGAGTAGGATCATACGGCCACTTTTGATAGCCAAGTCGGCGGTGGCTTGCTTGCCATGCTGACTGCTCATTGCGACGTAGGTCTGGGTGGGGGTGTCGTTGTTGAGCGAGAGCAAGGGGCTGATTTGCTGTGTTTGTGTGCTCGTCGTGGGCGCAGTAAAGAGTTGGTGCGGTGCCCCTAAATAGAGGGGCATATTATCTGATGGCGTAGGAATAATCGGATTGCCAGTGACGAGCTTGGCGACTGAGATGCGCTGAGCAAGGGGGGGGACGCTCTCCACAATTGTTGTCCCTACGGCAAGCCCCCATTGCTCAAGGAGTGTGTCTAGACCGACAGTCCCGACTGGATCAAGCGCAAAGAAAAATCGACCTCCAGCATTGAGGTAATCTGCAATAATGAGGGATTCCTCTGTAGTAAAGGTTGATTGCGGGGCGATATTGAGCAGTGCTAGGCTGTCACTAGGTATTTTGACTTTGCCGCCTTTGAGGTCGAGCGGTTTAAGGGTGAAGCCTTCGTTGGTTAATTCTCGTGCAAAGGTGTGTAGGTTTAGTGTGTGCGGGGCCTTGTGCGTCGAGGGCTCTAGAGGAGGCTGCCCATGGTTGGTTAGATAATAAATCGTGGCAACGTCAGCATGCCTCGACAGACGCGCCAACGTGGTCGAACAAATCGCCTCGCCAATAAAATTACCATGATACTCGATGGGGCGCAAGGTGAGCGATTGTGGGGTGATTGCCGATGAGGGCGTATAGTAGAGGCGATCTAGGGGCACGAAGATAGATCGGAGATGATTTTCAAAAAAGAGCCCCTCGCCCGTTGCGCCGCGGTGGGTGTAAAATCCTGTGCGGTTAAAATTCGCTCGTGGATTGATTATCTGGACCGAGATCTTATTGCTGACTTGTACCATAGAGGCATACTCAAAGGCCCGAAGGAGGTTGGTGACTTGGTTGAATTTGGTGTTTTCGGGGTCGATGATCGCCGTGATTTTGACATCGTCTTTGATGTCTTTGAGCCGCTTCTCAGTTGTGGATGTCAACGGGTTAATCGTGAATGCACTGGTGTCAACCGTACCAAGGATCTCGTGAAAAAGGAGATTACTAAATAGTGTAAAAAGTACAGCCAGCGCAATGCAAACAGTACTTAGCAGGTAGATACGAGTCGCTCGTGTCACGGTTTTATTCTCCTTTTAGCGTGGCGATCAAGTCTAAAATCTCAGCATCAATCGTTGTGACATCTTTTGCTGTATTGAGCAATTTGATACGCTCGGGGTAGGCCTTGTGGAGCTCGTAAAAGCCCTGACGGACACGTTGATGAAAGCTCCCCGCTTCGCTCTCGAAGCGATCCGTCTCTCCACGACGATTGAGCCGGGTGACACTCTCCTTTTCAGATATATCTAAAAAGATTGTCATGTCTGGCATGAGATGATTGGTCGCAAAGTCATTGATTTCCGCCACGGTTTGAGCACCAAGCTCTCGACCATAGCCCTGGTAGGCTACGGTCGAATCGCAAAATCGGTCACAAATGACCCATGTGCCAGCGACCAAGGCTGGCTCGATTACTTGGTCGATAATTTGAGCTCGGCAAGCTAAGAAAAGCAAGAGCTCAGCACGTGGTAGGGGTGTTTCTCCTGCCGCATTAAATTGCAACACCTCGCGAATGTACTCGCCCAACTTGGTGCCGCCTGGCTCACGTGTCTGTATCACGGTATAACCTTGTGCTCGGAGTTGGTCTGCTAGTCGCTTGGCATGAGTGGATTTGCCAGAGCCCTCAGGTCCCTCAAAGGAGATAAATTTACCACGAGCCATTATTATGCCTTTTTGATAGATTGACCATCCTTTGAGTCGCGCACGACCCAGCCGAGAGCTGCGATTTCATCACGCAAACGATCCGATTCTGTCCATTGCTTGTCAGCACGTGCCTGTTGGCGAGCGGCCAACAATGCCGTGATTGCCTCGGGTATTTCCGATGTCGTAGAGGGTTGATTGAGGAAACCAAATACTTGATTCATCTGCATAAACGCCCCCAAGATCGCTTGAGCATCAGCCGCTTGGAGATTGTCAGTCAAGAGGCGGTTGGACTCTTTGACCAAGGCAAAGAGCGCTGCGACAGCCTCGGGTGTATTGAGGTCATCTGCGAGAGCATTGGCAAAATGAGTCAATGCATCCTGGACAAATGTCGGCATCTGGGTAGCCGCTGGGGCGTCTTGAGCAACCTTGGACAGAGCCTCCATGCATTCGTCAATACGCGCCAACGATTTCCGTGCTGCAGTAAGTGCATCAAATGAGAAATTGAGCGATTGACGATATTGGCAATTGATCAACACATAACGAATCTCACGCCCTGTATAGCCCTTTTCAAGGAGATCACGTAAGGTAAAGAAGTTCCCCGCAGATTTAGCCATCTTTTCGCCATTGACACGCAAGTGAGCGCAGTGCATCCATGTGTGAACAAACGGCTTTCCGGAAACAGCTTCGGCTTGGGCGATTTCATTTTCGTGGTGAGGGAAAAGGTTATCAATTCCCCCTGTGTGCAGGTCAAAGGATTCTCCCAGGTACTTTTTAGACATGGCGGAGCATTCGATATGCCAGCCTGGACGCCCTTTACCCCAAGGTGCATCCCAAACGACATCGCCATCATTTTCGTCCCAGCCCTTCCAAAGGGCAAAGTCTCCAAAAGACTCCTTATCATACTCATCGTTATTGATGCGTACGCCACTGCGTAATTGTGATGGATCGAGGTGAGCGAGCTTACCATAATCCTTGATCTTGCTCACACTAAAATAGACAGAGCCATCGTCAGAGAGGTAGGCGATACCCTTATCAAAGAGTGCTTGCACCATTTCTTTCATCTCAGGAATGTGATCGGTGGCAGCTGGATAGATTTCCGCAGGTTCGATATTGAGCGTTTTCAAATCGTTAAAAAATGCTTCAATATACGGTTTGGTGTAATCCTTGAGAGCCTTTTGTGTTGCCTTGGCTCCGCGGATTGTCTTGTCGTCGACATCGGTCAGGTTCATGACCTGCTTAACCTTGTAGCCAGCGAATTCGAGCGTGCGACGCAAAATGTCCTCAAAGACATACGCTCTAAAATTACCAATGTGGGCATAGTTGTAAACGGTCGGCCCGCATGTGTAGAGGCCAACGTGACCCGGCGTGAGCGTTTTGAAGCTCTCTTGCCTACGGGTCATGCTATTGTAAAAATGTAGATCAATCATTGTTATTCCTTAGCTTATTTCATTTTAAAGTGTTTGTGCTCGTCCACTAAAACAGTCGCCATTACCGAAATGCCCTCTCTACGCCCAATGGCACCTAGCCCCTCTACGGTTGTCGCCTTGACCGAGACTGCTCCCAGCTGCAAACCCATCGCCTCGGCTAACCGCGTACGCATGGGGAGAATGTAAGGCATCAGCTTAGGGCGCTCCGCCAGAACTGTCGCATCGACATTGACCAAGTCAAATCCTAGGTGATGGACACGCTCGACAACGGCCTTGAGGAGCATAATGCTGTCCGCACCTCGCCATTGTTCATCCGTGTCGGGAAAATGTTGTCCAATGTCTCCGTCGGCAACAGCCCCCAACAAGGCATCAGCAATGGCATGAGCCAATACGTCTGCATCAGAGTGCCCCAGTAGCCCATAGGCGTACGGGATCTCCACGCCCCCTAAAATAAGTGCGCGGTTTTCTACCAATCGATGAGTATCAAATCCTATTCCAGTTCTCATGAATAAAGATACTAGCAAACTTTTCCCCTGAGAGCAAGCCTAAAAGCCCATGATTGACCATATTTTGTCGCCGTAGGGCTCGCTGACGCTCGCCCGCAACAGACATTAGGCAATAAGAGGCAGGAGCCTTGCCTCTAGTATCAGGCAAAGAGAGTACAGGAGCCTGTTGGTCAATCGGGAGCTTGCCTCCTTAAAAGCGGTCGGCTTGTCGACCTAAAAACGGTGAGCTTGCTGCCTCACAATAGCCCGTAGATGCCATTTCACCACTAAAATAGAACAAGAGCCAGCTTTCGCACATTTTGTACTTGAGTTTTGTCAGGGAGTGTGGTATCTTGCAAATAACTGGTCAAATGATACGAGGTTTGCATCCTCATTGAGTATGTGTAAACGACTATCAGTGGCTTTGACAGCAGTTTATTTATAATGATCAAAAGGAAATATTCATGAAAACCTATTTAACACTTTTAACAAGCTTTTTGTGCTTGAGTGGTCTTGTTCGGCCTCTTTGGGCGGATAGCCTTCCTAAGAACTACGCACAGGGAGCGAAAGCAACTGTTTCGGACCAAGAGAATAAGATCTATTGTGCAAGTAAATTAGTCGATGGGATCGTCAATCGCACGGCAGTATCTGGAGAGCAATCACGCTGGGGAAGTGCTGAGCGCCGCAACTTGATCAATGATGTGTGGACAGGCCGTGATCTCTGGGTCGAGATTGACTTGGGTAAAAAGGTGCAAGGCATCCAAGATATCCAGATCGATTGGGAGTTTGCTAAGACGCTCGATTTGACCCTCTCAGTGTCGGATGACTCTCTTGTCTGGCGCAAGGTATGGGAGCAAGCAGGTCAGTTGCCAACGAGTGTGTCGCAAATCATCTCGCTTGATAAGCCCGTTGATGGGCGGTATGTGAAATTGACAATCGGCAGCTTCCAAAAGCAAGCCTGGCCGACCGTCTCTATTTATGAGATTGGGGTCTTTACCGAAAAGTTGCCGATGACCTTGGGGCGAGCACTGGATCTATTGACTCCTGCAACCATCGATGTCAGTGGTGACCAGTTAACTCACGAGCTGCCGGCATCAATCACTGCAAAAATGATTGCCTCGACCTTTGAGCAGATCATTGCGCTCGATGGTAAGATCCGGCATCCCTTAAATGACAAAACCACGCTTGTCACCTTTGAGCTTTCTAAAGATGGTCAGACGATTACCTCGCAACCGATCCCCTTGGTTGTTAAAGGCACCTTTACAGATCCTGCTACGCAAGCCAAACCCGCTGTCATTCCCGCTTTGCAAGAGTGGGAAAGTACAGAAAAAGGCCAATGGAAACCTACCGATACGACCATTATCAGTTGTGCTGATGTGGACAGCCTCAAGAGCCGCATGCGTATCTTTGCGTATGAGCTGTGTAACCTGATGCAGGTCAATGTGCAGATCGTGCCGCGCTCAAACATTGCAGATATCCGTGTGATCCTGAGCCCCGAGGTCGCCCATAAGCTCGGCCCAGAGGGCTATGAGCTCGAAATCAATCAAGTCGTCACGATCAAAGCAGCCACCGAGCAAGCGGCATTTTGGGCGACACGATCGATCATGCAAATTTTGGCTAGTAAAGGGGCATTGCCATACGGTAGAGCCATTGACTACCCTCAGTACCCAGTGCGTGGATTTATGTATGATGTCGGGCGTAAGCCGACGACGATTCAAATGATCCAGGATGTCATGCAGGTGATGGCTTGGTATAAGATGAATGACCTCCAGCTCCACCTCAATGATAACTATATATGGTTGCACGAATACACCAAAATCGCCAATGACAAGCAAGCCTCCCTGGAGAATAAAAAGGCAGCCATTGCAGAGGTCTTGAAGCAAAATCCGTCAAGCTTCCGCCTTGAGTCGGTCGTCGAGGGAAAAAATGGTGTCAAGCTGACCTCCAAGGATGCATCCTTTAGTAAGGCTGACTTTGGGGCTTTGCTCGATCAAGCTAAGCTCTATGGCGTGTCAATCGTTCCTGAAATCGATGTCCCAGGGCATGCCATGAGCCTCGTGGCTGTGCGACCAGAGCTCATGTATCGCGGTGGCGTGCATAAACCGCACGATGTTGAACGCGTCGCCATGCTAGATGCATCCCACGAAGTCTATGATCCCAAGACCGGCAGCACCTATCTTGATGAAACGCTCAATTTTGCACAAGGGATCTTTGATGAATATCTCACGGGCGAGAATCCTGTCTTTAGAGATAGTGTGGTACATATCGGTACTGATGAATACTATGGACATCCGGAGGATTATCGCGCCTTTGCCGATGCGATGCTCAAATTCATGATCAAGCGCGGTCGCACACCTCGTCTGTGGGGCAGTTTGCGCGCAAAGCAGGGCAAGACCCCAGTCATCTCTAAGGGCGTGCAAATGCACATCTGGTCGCTTTACTGGCAGGCTCCACAGCCGGCTATTGACCTCGGATACGACATCATCAACATCCTCGATCGTGACGTCTATGTCGTGCCCAATGGTCAGGGCAACATCGGAGCCTATGGCGATGATATCAGTAGACAGCACCTCTACAGCGACAAGTGGCAACCCCACATCTTTGCCAATCAACGCGTTGCTCCCGGTCACCCCAAATTGCTCGGTGCTCAATGGGCTCTCTGGTGCGACAATGCTTGGCGCAGAGATACGGGATTGCAAGATCTTGATCTCTTTGATCGCATCGCTGCAAACTGCTCTGTAATCGCAGAAAAAACCTGGGCAACTGGACAAGATGCCTCCTTTGATGCCTTCACAGCATTAACAGCCAAGATCGGCTTACCTCGACACTTAAATGCTGCTGATGTCTACAAGCCCAATTACACCCTGACATTTGATTGTATGCGCAAAGGTGAGGGCAACCAAGAGCAGATCCTCTTTAAGGGACACACCGCAACCATTCGGGCTGTTGATTCGACCACGGGTAAAATGGGCCTACGCCGCAATTCATGGGACTATGTCTTTGACTACACCCTCCCTCTCGACAAATGGGTCTCGATTAAAATTGTGGCCAATGGACGTCAGACTACGCTCTTTGTCGATGGTAAGAAAATCGGCTCCCCGAAACGTTTGCTCTTCCCTGATGCCTGCAAATACTACAGCCTCTACTTGACCAAGCCGATCCAAGTAGACCCATCATTTAAAGGTGAGATCAAAAATCTCGAAATCAAATAATGCTACAATCTCTCAAAAGCCCCGCTCTCCGAGTGGGGCTTTTTACTGTGAGTCGATGTAAGTCATTGAAATAGGCTATTGATTGTAAAAAGAACCCCAAAATCACGCATTCCTTATTGACAAAATTGCACCAGTATGATATCTTTCATTTCGTTTTCTTTTAAGGGCAGTTAGCTCAGTTGGTTAGAGCACTTGCTTGACATGCAAGGGGTCACTGGT
>CAYZIC010000082.1:0-8412 GCA_964478335.1 uncultured Lentisphaeraceae bacterium
CTTTGACCGTGCGGGCAATGCCCTCCTCGAGGTCGATCTTGGGACTCCATCCGAGAGAACGGAGTAGCGAAGAGTCGACAAGCTTGCGAGGGGTGCCGTCAGGCATCTCTGGGTCAAATGTCGGAGTCGCTGGGCACTCGGTGGCACGCTGAATGATCTCGGCGAGCTCGCGGATGGAGATTTCTCTACCAGATCCAACGTTGACGAGGTCGGGGGGATTGTCAAGATCGAG
Source organism: uncultured Lentisphaeraceae bacterium (assembly GCA_964478335.1). Classification (GTDB taxonomy): domain Bacteria; phylum Verrucomicrobiota; class Kiritimatiellia; order RFP12; family DVOR01; genus CAYZIC01. The sequence goes on from CAYZIC010000082.1 coordinate 233, forward strand.
GACATAGAGGCAGGCACTGGCGAGGTCGTCGACGTGAAGGAATTCTCGTAAGGGCCGCCCTGATCCCCAGAGCGGAACGGTTTGATCGTGGTTATCCTTGGCCATTTCGAATTTACGAATCATTGTCGGGAGGACGTGCCCGTGGACGATGTCGTAATTGTCTCCCGTACCATACAAGTTGGTCGGCATGAGCGAGTGGTAGCAGACTCCAAATTGCTTGCGATAAAACTCACAGAGTTTGAGCCCTGAGATCTTGGCGAGGGCGTAGCCTTCGTTGGTTTTCTCAAGTGCCCCCGTGAGCAGAGCATCCTCAGGGATGGGCTGAGGTGCCATACGGGGGTAAATACAAGAGCTGCCGAGGAAAAGTAAACGCTTAACACCCGCTTGGTAGGCTGCGTGAATGGTATTGGCTGCGATCATGATGTTTTCGTAAAGAAACGTACCATTTGCCGCACTATTAGCACCGATGCCGCCGACCTTTGCGGCTGCGACGATCATGACGTCTGGTTTATTGGACTGAATAAAGGCAAGCGTTTGGGCTTGGTTGGTCAGGTCGACTTGATCATGTGTCGCAGTGATGATGTCCGTATAACCCGCAGCTTGTAGTGCGCGGCAAACAGCCGCGCCTACCATGCCTCTATGGCCCGCTACATAAATTTTGTCAGTAGGATTCATGTGGCTACCTCATTATTCTGCGCGCATGATTTTGCCACCTGCTTGGATAACGGCGAGCTCTGTGCGGGCAATCTGGAGGTCGGATTCGACCATCATCTTGACGAGCCCCTTAAAGGTGACTTTGGGTTCCCAACCCAATTCAGTGCGGGCTTTGGTGGGATCTCCGAGGAGTTGCTCGACTTCACAAGGACGATCGTAAAGTGTGTCGTGGCGTACGAATTCTTGCCAATCGAGATCGACGAGGGAGAATGCTTCTTGGCAGAATTCCTTAACGGAGTGCATTTCTCCCGTAGCTAAGACGAAGTCATCAGGACGCTCCGCTTGCAAAATACGCCACATACCCTCGACGTAGTCGCCAGCAAAGCCCCAGTCGCGGAGAGCATTGACATTGCCCATGTAGAGGTCTTTTTGGAGTCCAAGTTTGATCCGTGCAACGGCCATCGTGATCTTGCGGGTGACGAATGTCGGACCACGGCGGGGGGATTCGTGATTAAATAGAATGCCGTTGCTAGCAAACATGTCATAAGACTCGCGGTAGTTTCTCACGGCCCAATAGCCGTAAAGCTTGGCCACAGCGTAGGGTGAACGTGGATAAAAGGGGGTGGTTTCGCGTTGGGGGACTTCTTGGACTTTGCCAAAAAGCTCGGAGGTGGAGGCTTGGTAGAATTTGATCTTCTTTGCGAGACCTGTTTCACGAATGGCTTCGAGCAAACGGATGACACCGACACCGACGACATCGCCAGTATATTCAGGGATGTCAAATGAGACTCGCACGTGGCTCTGAGCCGCAAGATGGTAGACTTCGTCAGGGTTGATCTCGTAGATCAGCTTGGCCAAGCGACCGGCATCGGCCATGTCGCCGTAGTGCAGAAAAAGCTTGACATCATTGACGTGTGGATCTTGGTAGAGGTGGTCGATACGCTGGGTGTTGAAGCTAGAGCTCCGGCGAATCAAACCGTGAACTTCGTACCCCTTTTCGAGAAGGAGCTCTGCCAAATAGGAACCGTCTTGTCCGGTGATGCCGGTGATTAATGCAACTTTTTTACTCATAGGGTGTACCTTATCTTGTGGGTTAATGACTCAAATCGATTCAATATAAGCAAATATATCACAAGGTTGAGCATTTTGTCATTGCACTTGTGCGCAAAATGTGGTTGTATATTTGCGCAATGTACTAAACAAGAGGAGAGGGTATAGGTATGGCTATTGCAATTATGACACGAGATCTGGATTTACTTTTGGAGGTGAGTCGGGGAATTCGTGAGATTTTACCGCAGGCTGAGATTTTGCCAGTGATCAACCATCAAGAGGCCTTAATCGAGCGTCTCTTGCAAGATGGGCGCTTGGAGCTGGTGATCGGGGCGTTTATTAGTGACACGTGGTTGGATTCTCTTGACCAGCGTGGGTGTCCTTTTATCGACATCACGGCAGATTCCCATATCTGCTCGGCGTATTCTTACTCCGTTGATCATGATGCGGTTGGGTTGCAGGCAGCGACCTTTCTCGCAAATCGAGGCGTGAGGGGTGTCTTTTGTCTGCAGACTGCCACTCACTATGGGCAAAGGTGTATTGCGCAGGCTTTTGAGAGGGCTGCGGGGGCGATGGGGCTTACATCTCAAGCGTGGGATGAGTCGTTATTGCCTGCAGATGAAGGCCCCTATGGGCTCTTTTGCACGAGTGACCATCTTGCGCGTCAGGTGGAGGAGTCTATTGGTCGAGAGCTCTGCCCAGAACGTCTCTTGATCCTGAGCGTCGATAATCATTTGCAAGAAAATCTACTTGCGCTTATTCCGATCACGACAATTCCTTTGCCCTATGCGGTAATCGGTCGTGCGATCGCGGGGGATTATATGACCCATAGTATCCATAATCAGCGCTTCGCTCCGCAGCCGATTATTGTGCGAGAGTCGACATCACCAGGGCATGATCTAGTGGATCGGGCACTACTCTACATCGATAAGCACCTAGACTCCCCACCGTCGATCACTACTCTTGCGGGGGTGCTGACAGTGTCACGACGCACCTTGGAGAACCACTTCTCGGCTAAGCTGGGGGCTTCGCCTGCGTCCATTTGGCGAGAGCGGCAAATCTTGCATGCGCAGTCGCTTTTGCGAACGACATCTCATACGCTTGATGTAATTGCGTTATGCTGTGGTTTTACGGGGGCATCGCATCTAAGTCAGGCATTTAAGAGGCGATCGTTAGGAGCGCCTGGTCGCTATCGGTGCGCAAAGTAGCTGGGCTGGGGACTATGCGAGCAACGCAATGATCTTACGAGCGAGAGCGAGCTTGCTCATCATCGGACAGATGATCGGTGCGCCACTGGGCGAATAGATCACCGCTTGATTGGTTTCTGAGGCGAAGCCTGCTCCAGGCACCGTGACATCATTGGCTACGATGTAGTCGAGACCTTTGTCTCGCATCTTGCGCAGGGCCTCTGCTTGGGCATCACCTGTTTCGGCTGCAAAGCCAATAAAGGTACGATCCCCTTTATTGACGGCAACAGTTTTTAGAATGTCTGGATTGGGGACGAGGCGAAGCATGCCATCCATGTGAGCCTTTTTGAGTTTTCTGGTTGCGGGCGCTTCTGGGCGCCAGTCGGCTACTGCTGCAGTCGAAATATAGACCTCGGCTGCATCAAAGTTCGCCAATACTGCATCGCACATTTGACAGGCGGTCTCGACATCGATTCGCTTGACACCAGGTGGTGTAGAGAGGGTGACGGGCCCAGCAATCAGGGTGACCGTGTGCCCTGCCTCTTTGGCGGCTTGGGCAAGGGCAAAGCCCATCTTGCCCGTGGAGCGATTGGAGATAAAACGAACTGGGTCGATGGGTTCTCGGGTAGGGCCGGCTGTGATCAATAGGTGCATGGGGAGTCTTCTTGAGTGTTGATTTCTGTGACGTGGGCATTTCGCTGGGTGATGCGAGCCTTATTCCAATGCCATGGCTTATAGCCTCTTGTCCGCTTGACGATATTGTCCTCAAAAAGGACATCGGTAGCTGATTTCGCAAAAAGCAAGGGGGCGTCATAGTAGTTAAAGGTGTTATTAATGATGCGAATATTGCTGTGGAAGTAGCTCTTTTGATCTTTGATAGAGGGGATCTCTGGGGAGATCGAGATGACCGCTTCGCAAAATTGAAAGGCTGACGTTAGACCATTGATAAAGGTGTTACCTTGGATAAGCACATCTTTACAAGCTCCTGTCTCAAACCAACCATTACAGTCGCCGCAGAGGAGTATCGCAGTGCCAGAGGTGTGGTCAAAGGTGTTGTCTAGACAACGAACGGGTTTCGGGGTGCTAAATAGGGTGCCCCTCGCTCGGTTGTTGGCAATGTAATTGTGTTGAAAGAGCACACAGGGCGTCCAGGTGAGATTTTCGATACCGATGGCTTCTTGTGTGTTGATGGCACTATCGAGCAGTTGATCAAAGGTAATCTCAAAGACTCTACATCCTTGGTCAATAGGCTTGTCAATTGCTTTAATCGTACGAATGGTATTGATTGAGCCGATATGCTCCATGGTTTTGGCACGTACAAATTGGACCTTATCAGTGGGATCTCCCCATTTAAATCCCCATGCTTGATCATGCATATAGCGAGCACGTACAGTGTGGTCGTCAATCTTTTCGATGATCTTTAGGTAGGTGCCATGGACATTGATAGCATCATCCATCATACCAATATAGGTGCCGTTTGTTGATTTGATGAATCCTCTACATCCCGAAAAGTGCGTGGCATCTGCTTGGGTAGAGAAGCACCTCGATTGATCTCTGGGGATGACGCGTAGGGCATCGAGCGTGATATTGGTGCACAATTGTGCGACGACTCCCATACCATCAGCATAATGGATGGTGACGCTATCTAGGATGGTGTCGTGAGATTGGTCGATAAAGATACCAGGACACGGGCGCTCCCAAGTGCGAGCGACAAAGTGCTGACCGGGCTTTAGCCGATTGGCGAGAGATTGTGGGATTTTGGCAACAAGGGTCTTGGGGGCAATTTGACGCACTTGGTTAAGGGGGAAGTACTCGTCTACAGAACGGTAAGCAATGCGCTGGTCTGCCTCAAAAAGGATGCCATGCTGAGGGGTGTTTTGCCAATTCTGTCCATGAAAAATGAGCTGGCTACCCTGTAGGCGATGATTGCCATTTTGATGAATAAAAGTCACTTCGCTCGATTGCGGCTTGACATCAGTAATGTCAAGCTGATTGATTTGAGGTTGATCAAAGTCAATGGTTATCTGCTTGAGGGTCACTTGCTTGCTTTTGACGATACCAAATGGGATCATCCGACCATTAAAGTTAAAGGTCGCCCCATTGCCTTGTAGGGTGACTTGGCTGACGTTTTCGAGAGGAAAAGCAACTATGCGCGGGAGGTTTTGATCATGATTCGAGATGTACCAATTGCGCCTAGCTGCATCTTGTGGATAAAAATCGTAGGTTTTATTTTCAAAGATGACAGTGTGGGGGCCAGGTGTTTGGGCGAGGAGTGTCGCCATCTTTTTCGCAGCTATAGCGTTGCCACGAGCGTTGCCTGGCTGAAACCCAAAATCTTTTGCATCGTAGGTCTTACTATAGAGATTGGTGGCAGAGATGAGCAACGCAAGGATAAAGAAGATGGAGCGTGAATCGGTCATAAGGATCTCCAAATAGCTAGAGGCGGCGTATTTACCTCGATTGTTACATGCGCAGTCGCACACAGGCTATGGGGGGAGGAGGGGATGCTACGTTACTAAACGATGTCTCCGTAGAGGGTTTGGGCGGCAGCGCGGGTAATGCGAATGCGTAGCAGATCTCCAACTTTTGTTTCGGGGGTCGGCTCAAAGATTGTGATCTTATTGCCGTCGTTGCGTCCTGCCCAACGCTCTTGATTGCGAAGGCTGGGGCCTTCACAAAGAACTGTCTGGATGGAACCAATGAGAGCGTCATTCATTGCCTTACCGCGATTATCTTGGTCGAGCAAGAGGATTTGGTTGCGGTGGCGTTTTTCCTCATCGGTGACATCATCATCCCATTCTGCTGACGGGGTGCCTGGGCGTGGGGAGTATTTAAAGATAAAGGAATTATCAAACTGCGCCTCATTCATGAGGGCGCGGGTCTGCTCAAAGTCCTCGGCAGTTTCCCCAGGGAAGCCAACAATGACATCGGTGGTCAAAACAAAATCAGGGATGGCTTCGCGTAATTTGGTAATTGCGGCAAGGTAGGCCTCTCTGGTGTAGCCACGGCGCATACGCTTGAGGACATCGTTTGAACCGGACTGAACAGGCAAGTGCAAATGGTGGCAGACTTGTGGGGTGTCGCGCATGACACGGATGAGCTCGTCGCTAAAACCACTGGGGTGACCTGATGTGAAGCGGATGCGTTTGATGCCCGCAATGGCGGCAACGGCCTCAAGCAGGCGGGGGAATGGTTTGGTGTAGCCTCCGGGGCTTGGCGCATCGTCGTCAAACCAGACTTCGTTGCGTACGCCGTAATTCATGATACTTTGGCCCAATAAGGTGATTTCGCACATCCCTTCGGCGACTAGCTTGCGTACCTCTGCTAAGACATCCTTCGCCGGACGGCTGTATTCTGGTCCGCGCACATCTGGCACAATGCAATAGGCACAACGACGATTACAACCAAGCAAAATAGTCACAAAGCCAGCAAAGCTTTGAGTGGGGGTGTGGCCAGGTACAATGTCAGGCTTGGCCTCGGCATCACTTGACATCAAGAGGTGTGTCTCGCCGGCGATCACGCGCTTGACTGCATCGACGACTGCACCCGCACGGCGGGTGCCTATCGAAAAGTCCAAATGGGGTATGCGCTTAAAGATTGATTTGCCCATGCGCTGAGCCATGCAACCTGTCAACCCCACTACACGGCCTGGACGCATACGCTTGCTATAGCATAAAATCCCAAGCTTACCGCAGGCTTTGTCTTCTGCCTTTTCGCGGACAGAACAGGAATTGACGATAACAATGTCGGCATCGTCTTCGTTTGCAACGGGGGTAAAGCCTGCCTCGATCAAGAGAGAGGCTGCGCCCTCGGAGTCGCGAATATTCATTTGGCAACCGTAGGTGTGAATATAAAAAGTTTTTGGTAGCATGGGTGGATTCCTAGTAATGTAGAATGTAGACTGTAGAATGTAGAATGTGGGCGCTAGCGAGTTTGCTTGCTAGCTAGATCCTTGGATGATGCTTTGTGCGGCAGCGTGTGCAGAGGCGTAGGCCCAATGGATATTATAACCTCCTAATTGACCTGTCACATCCATCATTTCGCCAATGCAAAAGATCCTTGGATCTGATTTAAGTGCAAATGTCTTGGAGGATAGGGCATCAGTATCCACGCCTCCAACCATGACTTCGGATTCACGATAGTCGCCAATGTGATCCGGCGTAAAGCTGTAGCCGCTCAGACGATTGATGAGTGCTTGCTGGTCGGTTGCGCTGAGCTGCGCCAGGGGTGTGCTGGCACAGCCTAAATCGTCAATCAAAGCCACCACTAAGCGCTTGGGGAGGTGCTGGCTGAGTGCGGTGCGCACAAGCTGCTTGCCCTGGGCGTGACGAGCATCGGCGAACCATTCTGCCCAGTTGATATCGGGGGCAAAGTTGAGGGTGATCGTACCGCCGCCTCGACATTGCCAAGGTAGGGTCGCTCGATAAACGGCTAACCCTCCGAGTCCCGTTGGACGAAAGACGAGTGACCCTGTAAAGATCTCTTCGCCTACTGTGAGGGATACGGGATCAAGGGCAACTCCTGCTAAATGACCAAATCGCTGCTGGTCTGCCTGTTGGAAATAGATTGGCGCGAGTGCGGGAGCGGGTGTCTGGCAACTCAGCCCTAATTGCTGAGCAAGGGTAAATCCATCATCACATCCACCGAGCTGAGGCGCGGCTAAACTACCACAGGCCAGGACAACTTGCGAACAGTCAAGTGTGCGCTCGCCAAAGTGTAGACGAATCGCATGCTCCAGAGGCTCAAGGGCCGTTACGCGCATACGGCATTGGATCGCACCACCCCAATCGCTAATCTCATTGACTAAACGATTGACCAGGTCTTTGGCCTTGCACCTGCAAAACCAACAGCCACGTTCGCGTAGGTGGGTGGGAATATCGAGCTGTGCGAGTGACTCTAAGAGGGCTTGGGGTGGGAATCGCTTGAGCGCTGAGGTCGTGAAGTAGGGATTGTGACAGGCATAATCTTGCGCTGAAATGGTGTCATGGGTGATATTGGCATACCCTCCACCTGCGACGGTTAGCTTTTTGCCAACTGCATCCTGAGCCTCAAAGACGATTACAGGAAACCCGCAATGAGCTAATTCGAGCGCACAAAAGAGCCCGCCGACTCCACCGCCTATAACTGCGAGTGGGAGATTATCTAACGATTGTGATGGAGCGTTTGCCATAAAGAGCACCCTCTGTAAACCATGATTGGGTTAAAAATGGCGTAAAGAATAGCATAACCGCTCACAAAATGCAAGTCATAAGCGTAAAAAAGCGGGCTCTTGTTTGATTTTAATGAGTA
>CAYZIC010000083.1:0-8304 GCA_964478335.1 uncultured Lentisphaeraceae bacterium
AAAATTAAACAAGAGCCCTTTTCTTGCCCTTTTGCGCATTATTGGCTTGCCTTTATCGGCGAGATCGGCTATAGTATCAGTACTTTTTATTAACCAAGGAGTAGATATGAATACTATTTTGATCGGTTCCCAATGGGGCGACGAGGGTAAAGGTAAGGTCATTGACGTTTTGACCAGTCAAGCTGATGTGATTGTACGCTATCAAGGTGGCAGCAATGCTGGCCATACGGTCATCACTGAGGGCAAGAAATACGTGCTTCATTTGGTGCCATCTGGTATTTTGCACGAAGGCAAAATGTGTGTGATTGGCAATGGCGTGGTGATGAACCCACTTGATTTGATTGAAGAAATTGCGATGTTGCGTGGTTTTGGCATTGAGCCCGAGGGGCGTCTTTTCTTGAGCTGCCGTACGCAGATGGTGATGCTCTGGCACCGTGCGCTTGACCGTGCTGATGAGGCTCGCCGCGCAGAAGGTAAGAAGATCGGTACGACTGGTCGTGGCATTGGTCCGGCTTATGCTGCTAAGGTCTCTCGTACGGGGTTGCGCTGTGGCGATATGCTCTGCGATAATTTCTTGGATTTAGTCCGTGAGCAAACGACTACGACCAATGAGATCTTGTCCCAAATGGGCGCTGATCTCTTGGATGTGGAAGAAATGGTGACGACGTATCGCGCCGCAGCTGAGGCGCTCAAGCCTTACATCCTCGATACGGTGACCTATGTCAACGAGGCTGACCGCAAGGGGCAGTCAATCTTGCTCGAGGGTGCTCAAGGCACGATGCTCGACATCGACTTTGGCACTTATCCCTTTGTGACATCCTCTAACCCCACCTCTGGTGGTGCTTGCATTGGCTCAGGCCTCTCGCCTCGTCGCATTGATCGCGTCGTGGGTGTGGTCAAGGCTTACACCACGCGTGTCGGTGCAGGTCCTTTCCCCACAGAACTTTTTGACGAAATGGGCGAGAAGCTCCGTCAAAATGGTGGCGAATTTGGTGCAACCACTGGTCGCCCTCGCCGCTGTGGTTGGTTTGATGCGGTCGTCGGTCGCTACTCTGCCATCGTCAATGGTGTGGATTTTTGGGCTATGACTAAGCTTGACGTCTTGGATGATTGCGAAGAGCTCAAGATCTGCGTCGCTTACGAATGCGACGGGGTGCGTTATGACACGATGCCGTCTAATAGCGACATCTTGGCTCGTTGCAAGCCGATCTATGAGACGATGCCTGGCTGGATGGAGAAGACGAGCGAATTGACCTCGATGGCTCAATTGCCTGTCAAGGCTAAGGCCTATGTGGATCGCTTGGTGGAATTGCTCGGCGGCAAGCTTGGCATCTTGTCCATCGGTCCTGCTCGTGAGTCGACCATCCGTGTCTCGATCTAGTTGCTAGCGGTTAGCTGCTAAGCACTAGTTGCAAAAAGCACGCGGGCCGAGTAGGTACGCGTGCTTTTTTACTTTTAAATAGGTGGAGAGAGTTATGGGAGTAAACCATCTTGCGATGATTATGGATGGCAATGGCCGCTGGGCGCAAGCGCGTGGTTTGCCTCGCCTCGAAGGGCACAAAGCGGGCGCTGAAACGGTGCGTCGGGTCTTGTCTTATTGTAAAGAGGCTGGGGTGCGCTATTTGACGCTGTATGCTTTTAGCGTGGAGAATTGGCGTCGACCTCAGGCTGAGGTTGATGGATTGATGGCGCTTTTGGGGCAATTCTTGCTCCAGGAGGAGCCGCGACTCCATGCAGAAAAGCTCCGCTTGCGCATTCTTGGACGCAAGGAGGATCTGCCTCAATCGCTGCAGGCCGAGCTGACTCGTGTGGAGCAGGCGACGGCTCAGTATGAGCAGCAGCTCATTATTGCGCTCAGCTATGGCGGGCGCACGGAGCTTGCGACTGCAGCCAAGCGCATTGCGCAACAGGTCGCTGCTGGTGAGCTCGATCCTGAGACAATTACGGAGGAAACGGTCGCTCGTCATCTCTATTTGCCCGATGTGCCGGATCCTGATTTGATTGTGCGGACCAGTGGTGAGCTGCGGTTGAGTAACTTTCTCCTCTGGCAGGCCTCGTATGCTGAGCTCTATGTGACGCCAGTGCTGTGGCCTGACTTTGGCCAGGAGGACTTTGATCAGGCGTTGGCGGCTTTTGGTCAGCGTGATCGTCGCTTTGGCGGACACAAGTAGTGCCACCTCGCGTCTGTACTGACTCACAAGCCGAGAATCGGAGACCTGACCATGAAACACCAGTTTATTATCGATCAGCACGCAGATTGTTTGACGCTCTTCTTTTTGGGATGGAGTATGGATGCGACGCCTTTTGTTGATTACACGACGGGGGGCTCGGATTTGCTTGTGGTGTGGGATTATACCTACTTCCGTAATCTAAAGCCTTTGCTCAAACGCTACAAAACGATTCATCTCGTGGCGTGGTCGATGGGCGTGTGGGCTGCGACGCATTGTTTGCAGGGGGTTGCGCTTGCAAGTGCTACGGCGATTCATGGTACGCCTCAATTGGCTGACAATAGCTACGGTATCCCCGTGCCGATCTTTACGGCGACGGTGCGCACGTTGACTCCAGATAATTTGGCTCGCTTTAACCGGCGTATGTGTGGGGCAAAGGCTGCGTATGAAACCTTTCTTACCCGGGCTCCACAGCGGCCATTTGCCAGTCAGTTGCGTGAGCTGAGGGTCGTGGATCGAGAGCGTATCCATGTCTTGCCTGAGGCCCTTGCTTGGACAGCGGCCTATGCTGGGGCTAAGGATATGATCTTCCCTCAGGAGCATGTGCAGAGGGCCTTTCCCTTTGCCACGATCACCCAAAGTCCCCACTATGATGAGGCTCTCATGCGGGAGATAATTGCGCGCCAATGATTAACCATACCTTGCTCATTCAACGATTTGCCAAGGCCCTCGTGAGCTACGAGGATGAGGCCGTCGTACAAAAAAAGATGGTCGAGACTCTGTCAGAGGCTCTCGGGCACCATTTCCATACATTTGCTCCACGAGTCTTTGAGCTAGGCTGTGGCACTGGGATGCTCTCAAGGACGTTGATGAAGCGCTTTGCGCCTGCGGAATTGATCGTCAATGATATTTGCCCAGATGTCGCAGTCTGCTACAAGAATATGCTACGCACGACCTTTATGGCTGGCGATGCTGAGGTGGCACAGTGGCCTACGGGGGTTGATTTGGTGGCATCGACTTCGGCGATTCAGTGGTTTAAAGATCCCCTGTGTGCCTTTCAAAAGGCGTACGACGCACTTAATCCTGGTGGGGTTGTGGCCTTTGCGACCTTTGGTCCGCGCAACCTCTATGAGCTCAATCACCTTACAGGGCAGGGCTTGCCCTATCTGCCTTTGGCGGCTTACCAGGAGGCTTTGACGCACTATTTCACACCGTTGATGATTGAGGAATCTGAGGAAACGCTGACCTTTGAGTCGGTAAGAACGCTCTTGTCGCACCTGAAGCAGACAGGTGTCACGGCAACGCATACGCCCCAGGTCTGGACGCGTAGCAAGCTACTCGATCTCGATGCCAAGTATCGTCAGGCATTTGTGCGTGCTGATGAGCGCTTGCCGTTAACGTACCATTCCATTTATTGCATAGGAGTCAAGTCATGATTGTATTTGTCAGTGGTATCGATACCGATGTGGGTAAAAGCTTTGTCACGGGGTATTTAGCCAAGCAAGCGATGGAGGCTGGTATCTCGGTCATTACGCAGAAGTTTGTCCAGACGGGGAATGTCTCAGTCTCTGAGGATATCGAGCGGCATCGGCAGATCATGGGCATCGACTGCTTACCCGAGGATGATAACCGATTGACGATGCCTGAGATCTACAGCTATCCGTGTTCACCACATTTGGCAGCGCAGCTTGATGATCGCCCGATTGATTTGGCTAAGATCAATCGGGCCACAGAGACACTCGCAGCGGCTTACGATTTAGTCTATGTCGAGGGTGCGGGCGGCCTCATGGTACCCCTAAGCGAAGATTACCTCACGATTGACTATATCCAAGAAAAGAACTACCCGCTTATCTTGGTGACCTCGGGCAAACTGGGCAGTATCAACACCACACTCTTGAGCCTCGAGGCGATCGCTACGCGGCATCTCAACCTCATTGAGGTCGTCTACAATGGCTATCCCGATACCGATGCAACCATTGGCCGTGAAACGCGCGCCTACTTACAGCGCTACTTAGCCAAACACTTCCCCTCCGCCAAGCTGACCGACGTGCCCGTGCTAGCGGCGCAGCCGCTCCAAAAGCGAGCTTGCGAGCGCTCCAAAAGCGCAGCGTTCCAATAAGGAGCGTAGTGACTGTCCAAAAGCGTAGCGTTCTGCGAGGCTTCGCCTCGCCCCACATTCTACATGCTGATTTTACATTCTACATTCCAGCGGCATAGCCGCCGCTGTCAAAGGTCTCGATGAGCGTGTGCCAAGAATAGGTTGTCTTGACTAGATTGCGAGCGCGCTCAAAGATGGACAGGCGCGTGGGGTGGTCGATGTCGAGCCAGTGGTTGATTGCGGCTGCAAGGAGATCTGGATCGTGTGATGGGAGCCAACTGCCGAGATGGTCTGTCTCTAAGATTTGCCAGGGGGTGCCTTGTGTGGCGATGATGGGGAGTCCGTAGGAGAGGGCTTGGAGAATGACTGCGGAGAAATTCTCTGAGGGTGAGGGCAAGACAAATAGGTCTGCCAATTGGTAGGCGTCGTGTAGGGCTTGTCCGTAGAGGGGACCGCAAAAGGTGACTCGCTCGATCTGCTCGTGCTTGATTTGCTCTTGGAGTGTGGTGAGGTGGTTATTCCAGTCGGGGCCGACTATCTTGAGCCGGGCATCGGTGCGTTGGCATTTGTGCCAGGCGGTCAAGAGAGTGGGGAGGTCCTTTTCTGCGCTGACACGTGAGACAAAGAGGATCGTTTTGGGTTGAGCGTGGGGTTGGGGAGGGGGGATCTCTGGTAAATCAGTGGCCAGAGGTGCCATTAAATAGGGCGCAGTGATTCCCCAGATTTTGGCTTGGGCGGCCTCTTCTTGGCTCGTGACGTGGATCCAGCGGGCGTGGTTGATGAGATAACGGAGCCCCGCACGGAGGAAGAGGCGTTTTTGACGAGGGCGTATAGCCATGCGCCAGGGCATCATTGAGCCGTGTAGGGTGATGCCGTAGGGGATCTTGTGCCACAAGCAGTAGGCCATGGTTTTGAGGTAGTAGGGCGACCAAATCGTGTGGATATGGACAAAGTCTGGCTCAAAGCTGTGCCACGGGCATTGGTAAAAGTGGGTGACGTGCGCAGCTGGGGCGATGGGGTAGCCGTCGGCTTTATTGTACGCGATGGCGCAGGTTTGATGAGGGAGGTGCCGATTGCACAATTCTCCACAGACGAGCGACACGCCCGTATCTCGGTCAAAGGTTTCGGTCACGTGGAGGATTTTCATGGCTGGATACGGTTTGAGAATTCACACCAGCAGACGCCAATTAAGACAAAGATTGAACCAATGAGCTGGAGAATGTTGGGAGATTCATTGAGGATTAACCAAGCAAAAATCACGGCGACAACGGGATTGATGTAGAGGTAGAGGCTGGCTTTGATGGGCCCCATCTGTCGCACTGCGTAGGCCCAGGCTGCATAGCAGAGCCCGGAGGTTACTGTACCCAAATAGAGCAATCGCCACAAGAAGTCCCACGTATGCCACCCATTGACCGCACTAGTAAAGATTCTCGATAGAGTCCACGATTCGTCGGCGTAGTAGAGGGTCAGAGGAAGCATGAAGAGAATGCCCCAAAAGAACATCCTGCGGGCAGCCATGAGGGAATCACTTTGGATGGAGCCGATCCACTTGCCGACATGGCTAAATGCCGCCCACGAGACAGCCCCACCAAAGGCTACCAGTACGCCAACATTGAGGCTCAGCTTGCTCGATCCTGCATTAGCCTCAACTAAAAAGATCCCCAAGAGAGCAATTGCACTGCCGACAATGAATTTTGCCGAGAGCGATTTCGCTCGAATGAGCGCAGTAAAGATGGGCGCCGTGCAGACCAAGAGGGAGACCTCCCAGGCGGGCAGGTGCTTGAGTGAGATGCTCTCGCACATGTAGTAGAGCGTAATGCCTAAAAATCCTCCTAACGCATAGTAGCACTCTTTCCAAAAGGGCGTGGCAAAGGTCAGTCGCCCTCGAGTGAGACCAAGCAAGACGACATAGCCAATCGTGAAGCGAAGCAAAAGGATCTCGATAATGCTCATGCCATGATTGATGAGCTCCTTGGAAATAATAAATGATGAACCCCAAAAGGTGATCGCAACTAAAAGAATGGCTCGTGAAAGCCAAGCTTGGTTGGAGGAATTGAGGAGCATATCAGGGAGCCTTTGATTGGGTTAGAGGGCGAGCATTTGCTCCACGCAGGCTTTGGCATCTTTGACAAGCGCATCGTCGACATGCACGAGTGTCTCTGTCGGCCAATTTTCAAGCACGTGGAGCAGACGCTCTGGGGTTGTGAGCGCCATGTCCGGACAGAAAATCGGCTTGAGGGGCTCGATTTTGCGCTCTGGATAGGTCGCCATAAGGCGCTTGACGAGCTTTTGTTCGGTGCCGATGACGCAGTGCGTGGTGGGGGGCACTGTGCGGATCCAATTGATGATGTCTTTGGTGGAGCCATGGTGGTCAGCAGCGCGGGTGACGGATTCTGTGGATTCTGGGTGAACCATGATTTGTACGTGGGGATCTTTGGCACGATGAGCCTCGACATCCTCCCGGGTGTACTTTTGGTGGATGGGGCAGCAGCCAGGCCAGGCAATCAAGGTGGCATTTTGGATCGCCTCATCGGTCAGATCTGGAGAATACCTCACGACCACCTCATCGCCATAACCTAGGTCATGCATGATATTGCTGCAGAGGTATTGGTCTGGGGCGAAAAAGATCTTGTACCCTTTGTCGATGTAATGCTTGACGACTTCTGTCCCATTGCCCGAGGTGCAAGATGAACCATGGTGTTGGCCACAAAAAGCCTTGACCTGGGCAGATGAATTGACATAAACGAGTGGCACCAATTTGGATTGAGGATCTGCTTTGCGCAAGTGGTGCCAGGCTGCTTGGAGTGCATCAGCCGTGGCCATGTCGGCCATGGGACAGCCTGCCTCAGGTGCTGGTAAGAAGACGAGACGATCATTCGAAAAGCCCTCTGCATCGCGCACTAAAATATCGGCTGTCTCGGCCATGAAGCGCACGCCACAAAAGACAATTCGCTTGGCTTTGCTCTGCGCGGCAATACGTGAGAGCTCTAGTGAGTCGCCCGTACAATCCACAAATGGCATGATGTCATTGGGCTGATAATGGTGCGCAAGTATCAGTAGATCCTCGCCCATCTCTTTACGTATATGTTGAATCTTATCTGCGCAGGTCATTGTGTGCCTCTTATTTCACTGTTAACGTTACGATGCGTTCATCGGGAGTGGAGCCATGCTCGATGCGGGCTAATATAATGTTGCGGTCAGGGAGGTTGTCCCCCGCACGCTCAGGCCACTCGACGATCATGCGTGCACCGGAGTCGAGGTAGTCTTGAAATCCCAAATCCCAAATTCCCTCTGGATCTGTGAGTCGATAGAGGTCTGCATGCACCAAGAGTCCTCCAGTGGTGATTGGATACTCGAGCACCAAGGCAAAGGTCGGGCTGGTGATCGCACGCTTGATCCCATAGGCCTGCGCAATCAATTGGGTGAGGGTTGTCTTACCCGCTCCTAAATCCCCATAGAGCGCTAACATCATGCCTGGCTTAAGGGCATAGGCTAAGCGTAAACCTAGGGCGGCGGTGTCTGAAATAGAACGAAGGACAATGGTCTTATCGAGCCAAGGGATTAGTTTTTTCATAGGAGACCTCGATGAATAGATAAAGGATGGGATAAAAACGAAAAAGACCGGCAGCCATAGGACTGCCGGACTTGATAGAGACGATCAATTACATGACGCGTTCGACGACGATCTCTGGGTCGATCTCATCACGCAGGACACGCTCGATGCCATCTTTGAGCGTTTGGGTGGCATAAGGGCAAGAGCCACAAGCGCCACGCAAGCGCACATGGACGACTTTGCCTTCCATATCGATGAATTCCAAATCTCCGCCATCTGCTTGCAACATGCCACGGAGCTCTTCCAACTTAGCGATTACTTTTTCGGTCATACTATTATTCCTTTCTTTTGTGCTTCTTATTCTAGCATAGATGTAGGGATTATACAACTTCAAAAGCACAAAAAAGGGTAAAAAAGTGCCTCTGGCTGGCTCTGAAACCTGCAATAATAGATGTCGCACTTGAAAAAGTTGGCAAAGCGTATAA
>CAYZIC010000084.1:0-7642 GCA_964478335.1 uncultured Lentisphaeraceae bacterium
GTTCGAGTTCGAGTACTAGGAGGGGCTGCCGCCCCACACCCTGCTTATTGAGGAGGCTGCGCCTCCTAGTTCGAGTCTAGAGTTCGAGTACTAGGAGGGGCTGCCGCCCCACACCCTGCTTATTGAGGAGCTATAGGACTCTTCCGAGCATACGCTGCGCTAGGCCTGATTGCGGCTGGGTGCCGCTTTAGAGCTCGCTGCGCTTCGCGAGTAGGGGGGGCGAGTCTGTGCGAAGGCATACTTGTTCGGTAGCCGGACGGGGACGTCTGGCTCGGGGGTTTGGGGGGCTAGCCCCCCATCACAGGCCGACGCCGCGTCTACCCCACGCTTGCTCGCCTGCCGCTTGGACACAAAAAAAAGCCCCGCTTGTGGCGGGGCTTTTTTTTGTCCAAATCGGCATCTGGCTTAGAGATCCTGGTACATTTGGAATGCTTCAGCAGGCTTGAGGCCTTTGTGCACGACCGCGTGAACGGCTTGGATCATCGCAGCGGGCTTGTCAGACTGGAAGACGTTGCGACCCATGTCGACACCAGAGGCGCCTTCATTGATTGCGCGGTAGGTGAGGTCGAGGGCGTCGAGCTCGGGGAGCTTCTTACCACCAGCGATCACGATTGGCACAGAGCAACCGCTCGTGACCTTTTCGAAACCTTCGGTGTAGTAAGTCTTGACGATGTGAGCGCCGTTTTCTGCGCAGATACGAGAAGCGAGAGCGAAGTAACGCGCATCGCGAGCCATGTCCTTACCGACCGCGGTCACACCCATGATGGGCATGCCATTGCGCATACCAGCATCGACCGCGCGATAGAGGTTGTGCACGGTCTTGGCTTCTTGCTCTTGATCGCCGATAGCCACCATCATAGCCATGCAAGAAGCATTGACACGGACGGCATCTTCGACAGCCATGACGACGTTGTCATTGAGGGAGGTCAAGATGGAGCTACCCGCATCAGCACGCAAGCAAACGGGCTTATCGAGGGTAGCAGGGATCAAGCTGCGGAGGATACCGCGCGTGCACATCAAGCAGTCTGCGTATTGGAGCAAGGGGACGATGGAGAGGTCGATGCGCTCCACACCAGAGGTGGGGCCCATGATGAAGCCATGGTCACAAGCGAGCAAGACGGAGTTGCCAGATTCGGGGTTAAAGATACGGCTCAAGCGGTTCTTCATGCCCCAGTCGAGGTTTGCGGAGCCCTTGAGGAAGAAGCCTTGGTTGGATTGAGCTTGATCAGCGGAGAAGTTTGCGCCTTCGCGCAAGTCGTCTAAGTCTGCCATAATTGTTTTCCTTAGTAATGATATGTGTTATAAGTTAGGCGATGAATGCTTCGAAAAGCGTCGCCATGGAGGAGGAGCCTGCATCGACTGCGCCGATGGAGCGTTCGCCCAAGTTACGAGCACGGCCAAACTTGGCTTGCATTGCGGCGGTGTCTTCAGAGCCCTTGCGAGCGGCAGCTGCTGCAGCAGCAAACATGTCAGCTTCGGACTTGTCAGCAGCGGCAGAGAGTGCCTCGGTAGCGGGGATGAGGGCGTCCATCATGGTCTTGTCGCCGATGCGAGCTTTGGTGGCGAATTCGATCTCTTCGAGGCCGCCTTCAAACATGGCGACGATTGCGGCGTTGTCCAATGTGGTGACGCCTGATGCGAGCGCATCGGCCATGCCCTCAAACCAAGAGCCATAGAGCGAGCTGGTCGAGCCGCTGGCTTCGGTTTCGAGCTTTTCTGCCATGTTGGCGATGTAGGTCTTAAAGTCATCGCCATCAGCGTGAACAATTGCATTCAAAGCCGCGACGATAGCCGTGCCGTGGTCGCCGTCGCCACCAGTGGCGGCATCGAGCTCGGAGAAGAGCTTTTCGCGTGAGTTAATGACGGTTTGAGCTTTGACCCAAACGTTCTTAAAAGTCGTAAGATCCATGATATCCTCTTATGAGATTGTGATAGGTGGGGTTTGGTAGAGATCGCTCATGTCTCCTAGAGAGTCATGAGCGATCTTTGTGATTAACCGATGCAAGTCCAGTAGGGGGAGTTAGCTTTAGCCTTGATGCCTGCTTCAGCGTCAGCATCGAGAGTAGCCAAAGTCATCTGGAATCCCGCCATTTCTTGGACGGTCAAGATTTCGTCGACGAGGCCAGCCGCGACAGTGATACCAGCAGCTTCGAGGATCTTTTGGGCGGCGCGATAGACGATGAGCATTTCCATGGTGGTGGTAGCCCCCGAACCATTGATCATGAGCATAGCCTTGTCGCCAGCCTTGATCTTGGTCGCTGCCATGAGCTTTTCGATCATGATGCGAGCGGTTTCGTCAGCGGTTTGGACCTTCATGATGCCGCCGCCGCCTTCGCCGTGTTGACCCATGCCGATTTCCATTTCGTCTTCAGCCAAGGCGCCGATTTCGCCACCATTTTGGGGGTGTGTAGCGGTGCGCAAAGCGACGGAGATGGTTGCGAGGCCTTGGTTAAAGGCTTCACCGATGGCGAGGATTTCGCCGATGGTTTTGCCAGCTTCTGCAGCAGCACCGATGACCTTGATGAGGGGCACGCAGCCACCGAGACCGCGCTTGTCGTCTTCGGGGGTGTCGGCACCTTGAGCGATGTCTTCGTGAACGACGATCTCTTTGACGTTGAGGCCAGCCTTAGCAGCATTGCGTAGGGCTTTGTTTGCGCTCATGCGGTCGCCGTTGTGGTTGAGGGTGACGAGGATGACACCAGCGGGGCGGTTGAGCATTTCGAGCGCTTCGAAAACTTTGGGTGCGCCAGGAGCGGCAAAGATATCACCCGCGACAGACGCGTCGAGCATACCTTCACCCACAAAACCGCTGAGGGCGGGTTCGTGGCCAGTGCCACCCAAGGTGACGATCGCGACTTTGTCTTGGCTCTTGGGTTGTGCGCGGACGACGATGCGATCATTCTTGATGGCGACCTTGTCTGCGTAAGCCATTGCGAGGCCTTCGAGCAATTCTTGGGTCAATTGGGTAGGGTCATTGAGAAACTTTTTCATTGCCATGATGGGAGATTCCTTTACTTAGCTTGGTAAAATTCGACGACGGTGTCGTTGTCATAGACGAATGCGATAAAGGCATTACCGATGTCCATCTTGTTCCAGAGGATCGACTTGCCTTCGAGGGCGGCATCGATGTCTTCGACAGCGTAGGCGACGTGGGGCTGTTCTTGGATAGCCGCTGCCATAGGGGAGTCGACATCAAAGCAGAGCAATTCGATAGCGTACTTGTCTTGAGAGGCGTCGGTGATCCAGACCTTGAGGGGCTCGACGTAGATCATGTTTTCGAGGCGTTCAGCAATAGGCATGCCCGTGTGCATGTATTTCATGGTAAAATCCTTTTTGTTAATCGTTAGGGTTGGTTGAGCAAGTTGAAACACGCAGATCGGGTTGAGGCGATCTGCGTGTAGAGGGGTTGATTAGAAAGCAACGCCAGGAACGGTGAAGCGGAGGCCAGCGCCGTCGTGGAAGTTAGCATATTCAGTGACGACAGCGCCCTTGGGGCCGCCCATCATGAAGTGCCAAGTGCCGTCTTGAGGCAAGGGGTAGACAGAGCCATCAGCTTCCCAGAGCTCGACGTGCTTGCTGACGAGGACTTTCTTTTGCTTTTCGGAGAGCAACTTGACGACATCGGGATACTTGTCAAGGTTGGGTTCGCCGATTTCGCTAAAGCCGTAGACTGAGCCGTAGCGCACTTGCCAGGATTCGTGCTTTTCGGGGTGAGCGGTAGGCTTGTGGCAGTGCTCTGCGATGGATTGGCCAGGGAGCAAGAAGATTTCGTGGCCGAAGTAGCCCTTCTTCTCATTGTTCACCCAAAAGAGACCACCCATACCGAGCTTAGCGAAATCGCCTTGAGCGAAGTCCACACACCAGAGGAAGGATTCGTCTTCTGTATAGCGCTTGTAGATCGGAGCGCCGACATTCTTCATCATTTCGAAGTAAGCGGCCTTAGCCGCGGCTGCGTCAAACTTACCATCTTTGTAAAACTTAGCATTGTCCATAGTAACGGGGATTCCTTTCATTGGGGTTGATTGTGTACATTGTTGAGCTTGGCATGGGGTAGCGGACTTGCAGCCAGAGAGGGCGCCAAGTGCGCAGGTCGCAGCAACGGCGAGCGTTGCTTGGCGGCGAGAGATGCCAGGTTGAGCGGGTTGAGTCATGTGATTCATTCCTTTCTTTGGATGAGGGCTTGCGCGATTTGGTCCGGGCACGAAGTGGGCTTGTTGCCACAGTGAATCCCCTGAAAGCGCTCAATAACGTGGTCGGCATGCATCCCTACGAGGATCTTGCTAATACCGATGAGGTTACCGACGCATCCTCCCACGATGTCGACATGCGTAATGATGTCGTCCTCGAGGGTGAGGGTCATGGCTTGGGAACAAACTCCCTTGGGTCGATACTGAATCGTTTGGGTCATAAATTCTATCCTGTTTCTTAACCTATCTTTCGTCGAAACGGCTGGCAAAAGATAGACTCAGGGGTCACTAATTTGATACTAGTATACGAAAATTAAGGATAAAAGGCAAGCGCAAAAAGATCAAAACAGAGGAAATTATTGCATTTATAGAGGCTCTACGAATGAGTTGCCCCTTTTGGCGGAGATCAGGACAGGCAAAAAAGAGAGGCGAGCTCAATGAGCTCGCCTCTAGTTGCTAGTTGCTAGTTGCGGCACTCTTGCGTTGGATCCAGAGCATCTGTGCAATTGAGAGCACTTGGCTGACGGTCCAGTAGAGGCAGAGGGCCGATGCCATGGAGTAAAACATAAAGAGCAGCATGGTCGGCATCATCCAGGTCATCATCTTCTTTTGAGCCGGATCGCCAGTGCCAGGAGTGAGGGCCGTTTGCAAGCCCATGGTCACAGCGGTCAAGATCGGCAGGATATTGAGCGGGAGGGGCAAGACGCCCTTGAGGAGGTTTTCGGGTTGGCTCAAATCGCTAATCCAGAGGAAGTCCTCAAAGCGCAACTCGATGGCATTGCGCAAAACGGTGAAGAGCGCAATGAAGATCGGGATCTGCACCAACATGGGCAAACAGCTGGCCATCGGGTTGACCTTGTTTTCGCGGTAGATCTTAAGCGTTTCCTGTTGGATCTTTTGCGGGTTACCCTTGAATTCTTCCTGAACGGCCTTGAGTTTGGGCTGGATCGACTGCATCTTTTTCATTGAGACGGTGCTCTTGTGGGTGAGCGGCCAGAAAAGGATACGCACCAAGATCGTCAAGAGGAGGATCGCAATACCATAGTTCGCATAGACATGGTTGTAGAAGAAATTGAGCGTGGGCAACAAGAGCTTGCAGAACCAGCTAAAGAATCCAAACTCCATCACCTCATCCATGTCCGGAGCCAAATCCTTGAGCAAGTCGTACTTTTTAGGCCCAGCATAGATGCGTGTGGTATGAGAGAGCGATTGATTGATCGTCTGAGGTGCGTAGTTGATGACCCCAGAGACAGCGGTAATCTTAAGGGTAGGGGATTGCAAGTCACGAGCGACAGAGAGCGTCGCACCCGTTGTCTGATTGTCAGGAATCATCGCCGTCATGAAAAATTGACTCTTGAGAGCCAGCCAACCTTGAGGGCCAGGCAAGACTTCTGTCGCTTGAGCAGGCAAGCCAGCAGCTTGCGGTGCACCACCACATCCCATAAAACCACTCGAGACATTGTAGAGCTTGGAGAGCTTGCCTTCACGAATGGTCGTTTTTTCCTCAGTCATGCTGTAGTTGTCAGCACTCAAAAGATCATTCGGGGAAGTGGGCAAGGTGAGAGCACCCGCAGAGAGGGTGTAGGCGGGCAAGGCCGTGGCACCCGTAAAGGTGTCATTGATTGCAATCTCGTAATTGGGCAAGAGGTCAATGCGACGAGTGAGGGTCAAGCCTGTTGCGGCTTGAGCCTTGAGCGTGATTGAGCTGTCTGTCTTGCTAACAAGCGTGTAGGCTGAGGTGGATGCAAGCTCAGGCAAGCCATCAATGGCACCAATATTCGCCGTTTCGAGCACGACCTTCGCAGAATCTTCCGTGTCTTCTTGACGATACTGCTTAAGCTCAATCGAACGAATCACCGCACCGTTTGAGCCGATTTGGACCACCGCATTATCATTGGTTAAGACATGGATCTTTTCGGCAACAGCCGGAGCCGTGGGGGTGGTTGCAGGTGCAGGGGCTGCAGTGAGTGCTGTTGGTGTCATGGCGACAGCAGGTGCTGCTGATACCACTTGAGTTGGGGCAACAGGAGCTACTGCAGGTGCCACAGCCTTAGGCTGGGACATATTCCAAAGCAAATAACCAGCAAGCATTGCGCCCAAAATGGCGACGACTACTTTATCTTGTTTGTTCATAAGGGTCTTTCTGTGAGGGTTCAGGCACTGGGTCATACCCGTACGCGCCAAATGGGTGACAACGCAAAATGCGTCTAATTCCTAAATAAAATCCTTTGATGAGGCCATGCTTTTGGAGCGCCTCTATCATATAGTGAGAGCAGGTCGGGTCAAATCGACAACATCCCGACCCACGCCAAGCCGAAAAGGTACACTGATAAGCCCGAATCAGCCAAATCAATCCCCGCATCAACCAGCGACTCATTGCTGCGCGCCAGGTTGGGGGAGTAAGAGCTTCGCCTTGCGGCAGAGATAGAGCAAGTCACGCTGCACAGCCTGACACGATTGATTGGCGATCTTCCACCGCGCAATCAAAACCATGTCATAGCCAGGCTTTAACTGCGGACGAATCAACCGAAACGCCTCCCGCAGCAATCGCCGAGCACGCGCCCGATCCACCGCCCGACGCAGCGACTTCTTACCCGTCACCACGCCTAGACGCGTTTTGCCCTGGCCCGAATGCGCCAATACGCGCATTACACAGCTATTCGCCGCCAAAGATTCCCCCTCAGTTAATACCGCAGGGTAGTCTTTTGCGTCCAAACGAAAAGCCTTGAGGCCAAAAAAAAGCAAAGGAGGCACCGAAACGGAGCCTCCTGGATGCCAGCCATTGATCTGGGGGGAGGTAATGTGCATCTCCGCACCCGAATCCAAATTAGGCTTGTACAAGGTTCTTGCGACCTTTAGCACGACGACGAGCCAAAATCTGACGACCAGACTTAGTAGCCATACGTGCGCGGAAACCGATCTTGCGAACGCGCTTGATCTTTGAGGGTTGCCATGTCATCTTCATAATATAATTCCTCTCTTCTACGGGGGGTAAAGTTGGCGAGTATAATAGACTATTCTGCTCAAAGAGTCAAGCACAACATGACAAAAAAGTGCACTTTTTTTCTATTATCCTGCCAAATCAAGCAAATAGCGGTGCGGCTGCGCCTCGCGGGATGGTCGCTGCGCTCCGCTTGATGGTCGCTGACGCTCCGCTTGATGGTCGCTGCGCTAGGCCTGATTGCGGCTGGGTGCCGCTTTAGGGCTCGCTGCGCTCCGCGAGTAGGGGGGGCGAGTCTTGCGAAGGCATACTTGTTCGGTAGCCGGACGGGGACGTCTGGCTGGGGGTCATAGGGGGCTAGCCCCCAGTTCCCCTGAGCCCGCCCGAGCCCTCAGCCATCCCCTGAGCCCACACCCCCCCCGCCATCCACACGAGCCTGCCCTGCTACAATCAGCAGGGCTATCCACGCTCACAGATTAGCTTAGAGAGCAGATTGAGCTCTAGGCATTGTGAT
>CAYZIC010000085.1:0-7572 GCA_964478335.1 uncultured Lentisphaeraceae bacterium
TCAAGCTCGCACCGATCTCATCCTGCTGCACCACCTCAAGACCAAGACTCGTCAAGATCGACAAAATCTTCTCCGGAGCAATCTCAATACCAATGATGTCACAGACACGCTTGTACGTCAAAGAGACCGTGTGATCAAAGATCTTGTCAGACTTGCAATCGATCATACCCTGGCAAGCCGTTCCTCCACCCAGCGTTGTCAACAACGCCGCAGCACGCGCACTCGCCTCAGCAGCCAATTCGCTATCCACACTACGCGCATACCGATACGACGCCTCAGACGCAATGCCCAGCTTCGTTGCGGTAAATTTCACACTCGGCGCATCAAAGAGCGCCGACTCAATCAAGATCGACTCTGTGCCAGACTCGATCTCGCTATTCATCCCGCCCATCACACCAGCGACCGCCACAGCCTTTTGACCATCAGCAATCACCAACATCGACTCATCAAGCGTACGCGCCACCTCATCCAACGTCGTGATCTGCTCACCAGCCGTCGCACGACGCACCACGATCTGGCGATCAGCCACACGCGTCAAGTCAAAAGCATGCAAAGGCTGCCCAAGCTCAAGCATCACATAGTTCGTCACGTCCACAGCCAATCCCAGCGAACGCATCCCGCACTGTTCCAAACGCCGCGCCATCCATTCAGGCGTTTGCGCAGCGGGATTCATCCCAGTCAAGACACGCGCCGTATAGCGCGGGCAAAGGTCAGCAGCATCCACACGCACAGCCGCCATGTCAGACACCGCCACACGATTCTCAGCAAAAGTCACATCAGGCGCACGCAGCTCACGACCCAAAAGCGCCGCCAGCTCACGCGCAATACCCCGCACCGACAAGCAGTCGGAGCGATTCCACGTCACTTCCAAATCATAGACCGTGTCCGCCTCCGGCATAAACGTCATCAGCGAAGCGCCCACCACAGCATCATCAGGCAATTCCCAGATACCCTCATGCGCGCCACCCAGCCCAAGCTCATCCTTAGAGCAGAGCATACCAAAAGACTCCACCCCACGTAGCTTAGACTTCTTGATCAAAAAGCCATCCTCACCCGGCATCACAGCACCAAGCTTAGCAAATGCAGTCTTCAAGCCCAAGCGCACATTCGGCGCGCCACAGACCACCTGCACCGCACTCTGCCCATCTGAAACCTGGCAAACATGCAAATGGTCAGAATTAGGATGCAGCTCACACGCCACAACCTCACCCACCACAAACGCCTCATTAAGGATCGTCCCATCAGACTCAATCCCCTCGACCTCGACACCAGAAAACGTCAACAAGTCAGAGACATCCTGTACACTTTGATCCTTAAGGTCCACAAATTCATTCAACCAGCTTAACGGTACTTTCATAGCACATTCCTTGCATTACTCAATAGAACTAGATAAAATAACCCCACCACTGTACCACAACTTCCCCACAAAGGCAAATCAAAAATCGCCCAATCCGCAAGAAAAGGAGGCTCCGCCTCCTAGAACGGCCTGCGGCCTTTTAGTCCGCTCCGCTAGTAGGTCGCTCGCTCCGCTCACAGATTGCCCGGTGATGGGAGCGATAGGAGCGATAGGAGCGATAGGACTCTTCCGAGCACAACAGCGCCCAGCTCGCTCGCCTAATTTACAACTTACCGCTTGCATTCCGCAATCGACTATGCTATAGTGACTACATTCCACATTCTAGCGAACCACCGCTTGATTTGATGAGAGGAGCCAGCAACCATGACACAGACCCACACCACCCTGCTAGACCGACTACACCAAGAGATGACCGCCAAGATCACCGGAGGCATCTACCACAAGATACAAATCGAGCTCACCTACAACTCCAACCATATCGAGGGTAGCCGCCTCACCCAAGAACAGACCCGCTACATCTACGAGACCAATACCATCGGTGTCGCAGACCAAGCCCTCAACGTAGACGACATCATCGAGACATCCAATCACTTCCGTTGCGTAGATATCATCATCCACCAAGCCAAAGCCCCCCTCACCCCAGCCCTCATCAAGCAGCTCCACCACACCCTCAAATCAGCCACCGCAGACGCCCGCAAAGACTGGTTCGCACTCGGCGACTACAAACGCCTCCCCAACGAAGTCGGCGGCATCCAGACCACCCCCCCACAAGACGTCCCCCAAGCAATCGACCAGCTCCTCAGCCAGTACAACCAGACCACCCAAAAGACCCTCCACGAGATCATCGCCTTTCACGTCGCCCTCGAGCGCATCCACCCCTTCCAAGACGGCAACGGCCGAGTAGGCCGCCTCATACTATTTAAAGAATGCCTACGCAATGGCATCGTCCCCTTTATTATCACCGACGCCAACAAGTTTTACTACTACCGCGGGCTACAATACTGGGACCGCGAACAAGAGTACCTGATCGACACCTGCCTCGCCTCACAAGACCACTTCAAGACCTACCTCGACTACTTCCAGATCGCCTACTGAGGAGGCTGCGCCGCTGGAAGGCACCTGCGGTGCCGCAACAGGCATCAAGCATTAAGAGGCTCAATAAGCAGGGTGTGGGATGCAATCCCTCCACTAGCACTAGGACTAGGACTATCAACTAGCACTAGGAGGCGTAGCCTCCTTTCCCGCCTCTAGCACCAAGCATTGAGCTGCGCGCGATGCGTGACCGCTCGGTCGCCTGCGGCTCGGTCGCTCAAGTACTACGTACTTGTCTAAGCTCAATCTCGCCACTGCGCTCTTCGAGCTTGCTTACTCGTTTCACTTCGCGGGTCTGCTAGGCTCGCAAGCTCGCTGATGCTCGGTGATGGGAGCAGAGGAGGCTGCGCCTCCTAGTTCGAGTTCGAGTCTAAAGTTCGAGTGCTAGGAGGGGCTGCCGCCCCACACCCCGCTAATTGAGGAGCGATGGGAGCGATGGGACTCTTCCGAGCACAACAGCGGCGGCGCAGCCGCCCCCTGCCACCGGAGAGCGCAGCGACCGAGGTGGCAGGCGTGGCGCAGCCACTGCTCCCGCCGCTAATCGCAGAGGCCGTCTGCTAATCCCCGTCGACCTGTGGCCGCAGGCCACCAAGGAGAGCCGAGCGCAGCGAGGCGAGTTCTGTGCTGAGTTTACTCAGTCGGGGGCATGGGGGCAGACGGCCCCCCATCACAGGCCTAGAGTAACGACGGCCTGCCTAGGGGGCAGCGGGGAGCGGCGAGCGTCCCCGCGTCACCACCCCTGGCCCGATCCCCCACCCACGCCGCGCTACCCGCTCGCAAAGCCGCCCCCTGCCACCGGAGAGCGCAGCGACCGAGGTGGCAGGCGTGGCGCAGCCACTGCTCCCGCCGCTAATCGCAGAGGCCGTCTGCTAATCCCCGTCGACCTGTGGCCGCAGGCCACCAAGGAGAGCCGAGCGCAGCGAGGCGAGTTCTGTGCTGAGTTTACTCAGTAGGGGGTATGGGGGTGGGAGGCGCCCCTCGTCCTAGCCCCCCATCACAGGCTGCGCCGCGCTACACCTTGCCACGGCGATCCGCAGCACGCAGCTCATGGATCGCATCCATCGTCGACTTACGCGCAGAGCGATAGCGATCCTTAGCCTTGATACGCTCCAAGTCACGCAAGATCGACGACTTAGACCGTCTAGGCATGAGCTTCTCCACAGGGATATGCCGACCATTAGGCAACCGATCAAAGGCATAAGCCGTGACGAGAGTCGCCTCATACTCAGACAACCCCTCAAAGCGCGCCAACAGCTGTTGGCGCGCATCACGCAAAGAATCGATACTTTGATTATCGAGCGCAGGAGCCTCAGTTGGGAGGTTATTCTCGCAAGGATGGTTATTGCGATGGCAAGCGACAGGCAAGCCGACACAGTGCGCAGAGATCCCCGTAGCACGAGCCAATTCATTGACCTGAGCGCTATCGCCCAAGACCCACACACAAGCCACAGCCACCCGAAGCCCCCGAATCGCAGCGATGATCCCCCGCATCGCCCCATCATCCTGCACGACGACGAAGAGGATTTCGCGGCGTTGATCAATGCGACAGTAAGGACAGATCTGCCCCAGAAACCAGACCCCCGGAGCGATTGCCCGCGGATGCAGAGGCGCATCGCTCGATCCAAAAGGAAAGCCCCCCCGCAGCGCACAGCGCAGCAACTCCTGCGCCGGGAAATCTGGCGCAGAGGTTTCCTCGATAGGAAACCAATTATTGGCGCAAGCCACCCCACAAGGAGGCAGCGCATACTGATACGCCACGCCATCATTGCCCAGGCGCGTTTGATTCAGCTGAGGTACGTGGCGACAGCCACAGATTTGACAAAAATACGATTGAGCCATAAAGAGCAGCCCTCCCTAATGAAGTGATCCCCACTATAGCAAATCCCATCAAGATGAGCAACCCCAAAAGCCCCGATCCACCTGCTTATTTTAGGGTCGCTACGCTCGCCCGCACAAGCATCAGGCATTAAGCTGCGCTAGGCCTGATTGCGGCTGGCTGCCGTGAGGATGCACCTGCGGTGCAGGACTGCGAGTTTTTTTAACCACAAAAGACCACAAAAAGACACAAAGGAGGGTGCGCCATGAGTGCTCGTCCCTCGCTCCTATGGCGCATCCTCATTGGGTTTTTGGATGAGGATGGGATTACATCCCATACCCTGCTAGCGGCCTACGGCCTTAGTGGCTCATTGCAGCGGCAGCCCTATCTCTATCCCTAAAGATAAATTGGGATCGCTTTGACTAAAGGAGCTTGCGAGTTTTACCTAAGCGATCCCTTTTTGTGTCTTTTGTGGCCCTTTGTGGTTAAAAACCCAGCGTCCTGCTCGCATCGCGAGCCCTCTCTGCTTGGTGCTAGAGGCGGGAAAGGAGGCTGCGCCTCCTAGTGCTAGTTGATAGTCCTAGTGCTAGTGGTGGGCGAGATGACTGCGTCATCTAGTTCGAGGCTTGAGTGCTAGTGCTAGTGATGAGGCCTTGCCTCATGCTCCGCTTATTTACCCAACCCTGCTTATTGAGCCTCTTAATGCTTGGTCCTAATGCGGGCGGCGAAGCCGCCTATATATATATATAGTATAGGAAAGCCACCCAATAATCCACTCCACCGCCATTCCACATCACGACCCCCAAGTAGGGTTACATGTTGCCTTACAAATCAAATTACGGTCTCGGAAAGAGCGATTTAGGTGACTTTTTGCAATAAATAGTCATTTTTTCACTGTTAACTTAACATTTCCGATTGACAAAACGGACAAAAATGGGCTATAGTACTCTCAAACATTAGAAGAGCTCTAATGATTCGATTTTAACCCTGCGCTGTGTGCGCATTATTTAATTAGGAGTAACAACTATGAAACACTTAATGACCCTCGCAATGGTACTTGCTGCTGGTTCCCTGTTCGCAGCCGCAGAAGTCTCCTCTCAAATCGTCGGATACAATACCCAGACCGTGAAGAATGGTATGAACCTCGTCTCCGTCCCCTTCTACAGCTTTAACGGCGCAGCTATTGACCTCCAATCGATCCCTGGCGCAGCTGGTGATATGATTAACACATTTGACCAAGCCAATAACCGTTACGTATCCTATGTTTATGCTGACAATACTTATGGCAAGTTGGAAGATGGTACGACCGACTGGAATAATGACCTCGGTAAGGGGTGGGCTGATGATCAGGCCGCTCGTGTTGTCGGTGCAACAATCACCCCAGATCAAGGTTTTTGGCTACAAGCGGCTACGGATAAAGACTTTACAGTCTCTGGTAATGTTGCAGAGTTGGCCGATACCAAGGTTTCTATTCAGGCAGGTATGAACTTGATTGCCGTTCGCTTCCCTGTCGATTTCGATATCCAAAATGTTATGGGCGCAGCTGGTGATATGATTAACACTTTTGACCAAGCAAATAATCGCTACGTAACCTATGTCTATGCAGACAATACCTATGGTAAGTTGGAAGATGGTACGACCGACTGGAATACTGATCTCGGTGCTGGTTGGGCTGATGATCAAGCCGCTCGCGTAACTGTTGCAATTAAGCCCGGTCAAGGCTTCTGGTTCCAAGCTGCAGCTACGAAGGATCTTACGATCAAAGCTCCTGTCGCTCAATAATTTACAAACGAAACACAAAGGAAAACTCTCATGAAGAAATTTCTCTTAACTCTCGCCCTCGTTGCGACCGCTGGCCTCCTTCAGGCTGCTAACATCCAATGGAATATTGGTGCAAACGTGATCAAGGGGCCTGATGGCGCAAATGTCGCTATTGGCACCTCTGTTTACCTCTTTGGTGGCGACATTTCTAAGGTTCAAGAAGCTCTCGCTGATGGCACCTTTAATCCTGCTGAAAGCACCTATGCTGGTGCAACACAAGTTGCAGCAACCACCACAAAGAATCCTGTTGGCTTCATTAATGAAAAGCATGAAGTTGCAGACTCTCTTTGGTCAGAAACAACTCCTGGTGAATTCTACACCATCGTTGTGATCAAGGACGCAGATGGTAACATCACCGATTACCAGATCTCAAGCGTTAAAAAGGCCTTGAAACCTCTAGATCCCAATCTTCCTGTGTCAGGTGCATTCACTGGTGCAGAGATCACGAACAACTGGCAACAACCTACCGACGTTCCCGAACCGACCGCTATGGCATTGCTCTTGATGGGCGTGGCAGCTGTTGGGCTCCGCCGCAAGGCTCGCGCTTAATCAGCGTCTCCTAATTAAAACCCGTGTTTCGTTAAGCCGTACTGGAAGCTCCAGTACGGCTTTATAATTCTAAAGACGATAAGTAAGACTTACCATGAACAAAACTATTCCAATCCCAAATCAATTGTACATCCTCACCGAAACTCTCGCAGACGCTTGCGATTTAGTAAATCAAATCAAGACGGACATGAACGCCCTCTCTGAGAGTCAAACTTCGTGGAAAATCCTTTCTGATGATGCTAACGGGAATAGAATTATCATCGGCTCTCAAGTCTGCTACTATGTCCTCGAAGTAGTGCCTCTTTATCGAGCGGATCAGTTTCAGTATAAACTCTACATTTCCTCGGTGGGAGGCAATAGAAATAAGGAACTGACTCGCGATGAAGTGCAGAAAGCTTTTGAATCCTTTAAGGAGGAGTTTCCTCTTGACTTGAAGGATAGTTTTGCTCTATCCCAAAAGAATTGCATTATGGATTTCCTGCCTCAAGATCTAAAAGAGGCAATCAATGGAAGCGGCTGTCTTATCAATTATTGCGCATGGGATGATGAGGCTCACGATGAAATATCATGCCTCCTTGAACAAATCAAGCAAGCTAATACGATTCTCTCAAAAACAGAGCTTACCATAATATTTGATGATCTTGTCAACAATGATGGAAACCTGCAAAAGGTTCATCAAATGATTGAATGTGAAGAACTTGCTCTCGAGGAGACCATTGAAGGTTATGCCGTACCAGATATTGCGAAGAGCTTCATTCTAAAGTTAGAAGCGTTAACACGAAGCCCCGCAGAGAGAGTTGATATCGATGGCGCTTCCTATAAGCTATCTAAAAGTGTTCAAACGAAATGCAAAGAGATGCTTTGGGACATAAACAAGTGCCTTACAGGAAAGAAGTTTACATCCATCAAATTGCTTAACGATGTCCTTCCTCCCCTT
>CAYZIC010000086.1:0-7572 GCA_964478335.1 uncultured Lentisphaeraceae bacterium
CTCTGGAATGTTGAATGTGGCGGAGGCTGCGCCTCCGAGGTCAAGTTGATAGTTCTAGTTCGAGTGCTAATGGTGGTGGCTGCCGCCCCACACCCTGCTTATTTGAGAGCGCAGAGAGGACATGGGCGCCTGCGGCGGGCAGTCTGCGTTTTTTTGTATATTGATGCGTTTATTCTTAAACGCGAGCCCCTGAGCTTGCCTCCCGCCACGACGCTCGCACTGCGCGCGGCTGCGGGTAGCGGGTCTGTGATTTGGGAGCTGTCCACTGTAACGAGGCGACGCAGTCGCCTCCCACCCTATGCCCCCTAGCCAGATGGCACCGTCTGGCGACCGAACAAAATATGCGGCAGGGACAAGTCCCTGCTTGCTCGCCTACTGTCTCTCGATCAAGAGACAGCAGTGGGTTATCTCTAAAGAGTACTGACCCTTGTGAGCCTCCTTATAGAGGGAGCGTATGCTTCCTTATATAAGGAAGGATGGCATCCCTCGCAGGGAACGATGGTTTCCTTGGCAGGGAGCATCCTCTTCCCTGCGAGGAAAGAGGGTGCTCCTTATATAGGGAAGGGGGGCCTCCTTATATAAGGAAGCTCTCGAGGGTCAGCTAAGGGTCGATTCGAGAGTCAGCTCGTGCGGGAACGGCCTGCGGCGGGCTGGTAGCGTGGCGATTTTTTTGGGGGGATCGAGTCAGGGGTAATGCTGACGCGGGGTGTGGGCGGGCTGGTGGGGATGGCGAGGGGATCGGCCAGGGGATCGGCTACCGAACAAGTATGCCTTCGCAAGACTCGCCCCCCCTACTCGCGAAGCGCAGCGAGCTCTAAAGCGGCACCCAGCCGCAGTCAGGCCTAGCGCAGTGTATGCTCGGAAGAGTCCTATCGCTCCCATCGCTCCTATCAGCGAGCAAGAAGCGAGCAATAAGCGAGCCCGCGAGTGCCAACGCTACCCGCGAGTGCCAGCGAGCTCAATGCTCGATGCTAAAGGCGGGGCACCTGCCTCTTAATGCTTGATGCTTGATGCGGGCAAGCGCAGCGAGCCTCTGCTTGATGCTTGATGCGGGCGAGCCTGCGAGCCTCTGCTCCTATCAGCGAGCAATAAGCGAGCTTGCGAGCGCCAATGCTACCCGCGAGGCGCAGCCTCGCTCGCTCTTAGTGTAGGTAAAAGATGAAGCCGGCTTTGTTTTTGAGGTCATAGCTGGCGGGGATGTCGTAGGCCGTGTGGTTGCCTTGGGGGTCTTGGGCGTGAATGGTGAGGATGTAGGAGAGTGGTGGTAATTTCTCGGTGGTCTGGGTGTTGGCTGGTTGATTGATGGTGAGGGTGGTATTGCCGTCTGGGTCACAGGCACTCAATGAACAGGCCGACGCGGGTAGGATGTCTGGGCGGCTCGTTGTCACCGAGAGCTTGATGTCTTGGGGATTGGCATCAACGATACGCAGCTGCAGGGAGCCTTGCCCGGTCGTGGAATCGAGTGAGACTTGGCGATTTTGGGTGGCGCGGATGGGGATGATCTGTGGCGGGGCTTTGGCTACATGGGTGACGGGCTCTGTGGCATAGCCTGGCGCTTGCATGACGTTGGTAAAGGTGAGGGTCTGCACGCCAAAGCGTCCCTTGTAAGGGGCGTCTGTGGATGTGCAATAGGGTTTCAGTTTGATGGTGACGGGTTTGCCTTGTAGGTCGGCAGGGAGGGTGGTGCTGTATGATTGGAGGTTTTCGTCACTATTGCCATAGCCGTTAGGGTTCATTGAAAAGGTCTTATAGCGAGTACCATTGACGATGAGGTCGATCTTATCATGTTTTGCATAGGCCGCCTCGCTTGGCAGTGCTAGGGCTGTGAAGGTAACCTTGGTGTCTTGGGTAAAGGTTAAGGCCTCGTCATGAAAGGTCATACTCCCAACGTAGCGTTTACCTTCTTGCGCTGGGGAGATAAGGAGCTTGGGGTACAATCTACTCATAACTGACTCGGTGTGGTCAATTTGCCAGCTTTCCTCAGTGAACCAGTGGGGATCAGATTTGGTGTAGCGGGCAAGCTTGGAGAAGTCGTAGGTGTAGTTTGTGGGGGTGGCTTGTTGGTCGAGCTTGATTGTGGTGCCTTGGCCTGCTGTGCGTAGGGTGGTGGATTGGGGGATCCAGGGGCGTGGGGGTTGGGTACGAAGGCTGGGGGTGGCGGTGAGCTGGTAGGTGTGGCCGGCTTTGAGCTGGCTAAAGGTGGCACTGCGGGCTGTGGCGGGCAGGGTGAGGGTTTGCGTAGCGACCGTGGAGGGCACGATGACATCGCGAATGGTGATGTCTTTAAAGAAAACTCCTACTTGATAAGGTTTGCTATTTTCGTGGCCAAATCCGGTGCGATTATGAATAAAGAGGCGCAGGTAGACGCATTGGCCGGCAAGATTTTTCAGCGTGACGAGGCGATTCTCGATGGTGCCAGGCGAATTACCATCTCCATATTGCGTTTCGGGGACGAGGTCTAGCCAGCGCACGCCATCTGTCGAGCTCTGAATGCGGAAGAACCAATTTTTCTTACCATCAGCGCCGATCTTACCGCCGAGTGCGGTTGCAAGAAAACCGAAAGAGAGCACAGACTGCTCAGTGATGAGGAGCTTATTGCGAGTGCGATAAATACCACTGGCACAGGGATCAATGCGCAGGGCGATGGTTTCGGCATCATCCTGGAAGGCCCCTTTGACAATCGATGCGCCCGTGCCTGTGATGCTCTCAAAACCATCACTGTCGACAATGCCATGGGCAAGAGTGTTGATCGATTTGCTCTGGCTGAAGTCTTCTACCAAGGTGGTTAAGTCTGCGGCAGTTTGGGGGATTTCGTAGGGGTGTGCGGTGATTGTCCAGCCTGTGATGTCTGCGGCGTAGGCTTCGGGCAGATGCCAGTCGATGGTGGCTGCTGTAGGGGATTGGCAGGCGGTGGGGGGTGTAAAGGTGATCGTTTTTTTGGGGCATAGGCCGGTGAGGACGTTGATAATCAAGCCCGACCAGTGCGAAGTGCCTGCCTCAATGGGCACATCTAGCGAATACCAATAGGGGACATCGCCAAAGCCATAGTTGAGCCCGACAAAAGCACGCCCAAGTGCGTCTTCTCCCCAGCCGACACCGACGACCCAGTGGGCGGGTACTGCGACCAAAATCGGACTGCGCTCGGTAAAAATAGATTGCTTGATGATCGATTTCATCTCAGCGAGGGGGCGTTTCCATGATGCGAGGCTGGATCCCGACCAAGGGGCACCATCACGAATGTAGCACTGCTGCATTTGATAACCGTAATCAAAGAGGGAGGTGGGGGTGTAGTTAGAATTGCTGCCGCCGGCCTCGTAATTCATCGTTCGGATGGTGGCAATCATGTGGGTAACACGCCCCAATTGATAGCGCTGAGTGGGGGTGGGGGTGGCGGGGTACTTGCGAGGCAAGTCCCAAACTAAGGGGTCGTGTCCATCAAAGAACGATTTGGATTTTTGCTCATTCTGATTGTCATGGTTGTATGCATCACCAATGCGGTGAGGCCATGCCCAAGTATACATGGCTTGAGCGAGCATCGTGGCACCACAGCCTACTGGGGCGCGATAGGGCGTAAAACAATTAAATGCGTCCCTTTGATACCACTGAGGAGTAGGCAGGAGGACGTAGTTGGTAAGGTGTGAGGTGTCGACCTTGTCCACGACAAGAGCCGTTTCGGTCAGCTTGACCATGCTACTCGTGGCAGATGAGTGTAGGCCATCGGCCTTAAATGATGGCAGCACTGACCCTGACTGCCAAGAAATGAGCGGATACGCAGTCGCAAATTCCTTTGGCCACGTTTGTTTGCTGATGGGTACAATCAAGGTTGCGCCTGGCGCGCTGAGTTTGCCGATGGTAATGGGTGCTACTGGCAGAGTGATGGTAGTGCCTGATGCAATGGTGACATCGTCGCCCGACTGAAAGGTCGTGAGCATATTGGATGCTTGGTCGCGCCAGCAAGCGTCGCCCCAGGCAGAGTCTGCGGAGCCTTGCCACGTCAATGTGCGTGCTTCAACGTTAGCGCATGCGGCTAATCCCCACAACAGAAACACGGCGCAATGAAGCACCATCAGTCGACGTGAAATTTGATTTCTCATACCTATTTTCCTACCTTATTTAATACACAGTACACATCTCATATGCGATACTTAAGAATACTCTAGCAAATTAGGCCTCATATTGCAAGCGCAAATAGCGCGCTTACGGCGCAAATGTGCGGCGACGGGATGAGTCTGCAAGTTTTTTACCACAAAAGACCACCAATCGAAACGCGTAAGCAAGCTCGAAGCGTGCACCATCTTTCTAGTTTGGAATAGTGATGGGACAAAGAGGCTCGCCTCTAGTTCGGGGCTAGAGTTCGAGGGCTACTGATGAGGGCTAACTTCACACTCCGCTTGTTGCCCCCCCTAAGCCTGTGGTGCCACCCCGTAACGCCCAGCACTACTCGCAACTAGCGCAGCGACCTACTCGTGCCAATGCTGTGAGGTGCGGGTTTTTTTTGTTTGACTTTTAGGCATAGCTCTGCTATCGTATGGGGCAATTTTTAATTTTATACAAATCTCCACCTCGTATTTGAGGGGGATGTGGAGCTCTCTATGAATCAAGACATTGTCATTACTGGTGCGAAACAAAACAACCTTAAGAATATCTCAGTGCGGATTCCGCGTAATTCCCTGACGGTGATCACGGGACTAAGTGGATCGGGGAAGTCGTCTTTGGCCTTTGACACGCTCTATGCTGAGGGACAGCGTCGCTACGTAGAGAGTCTCTCAGCGTATGCACGTCAATTCTTGGGGCAACTGCAAAAGCCTGATGTGGAGCATATCGAGGGGCTTTCTCCAGCAATCTCAATCGAACAGCGCGCGAGCGGCTCAAACCCTCGCTCTATCGTGGCGACAGTGACGGAGATTCACGACTATTTGCGTTTACTCTATGGCAATATCGGCCATGCGCACTGTCCCCAATGTGGTCGCGAGGTGCATCAGCAGAGTGCTGAGCAGATCGTTGATGCGCTGATGGGAGAGACATCAGGCACCAAGCTCATCATCTATGCACCAGTAATCCGTGGGCGCAAAGGGCGTCATGAGGATATCTTGGCAGATCTGCAGCGGCAGGGTTATGTGCGGGTAAAGATCGATGGGCAGCAGTATACCTTTGATGCGTTGCCGGAGCTGGACAAAAAGAGTCTTCACACCATTGATGTGGTGATTGATCGTCTGGTGATCAAAGATGGCGCACGGTCGCGGTTGACCGACTCGGTGGAGGCGGCGTTGCGCTTGGCAGATGGATTGCTGGAGGCTGAATTAATCTCAGCGGAGAGTACAATCCATCGTTTTTATTCTGAGAAGAATGCCTGCCTGCACTGCCAAATCAGCTTTGAGTCACTGCAGCCGAGGGCGTTCTCCTTTAATAGTCCCTATGGGGCGTGTCCGACGTGCTCTGGTTTGGGGGCGCTTTTGGTCTTTGATGAGGACTATGTGGTGCCAAACAAGAGCTTACCTTACAACGAGGCGATCGTGGCATGGCGGCGCGGAGGGCATCATCTGCTCATGTACTACAAGCAGCTGTTGAGAGCCTTTGCTAAGGCCTATGGTTTTGATCCAGAGACACCCTATGATCAGTTGCCCGAGGCGACTCGACGGGATTTGATGCATGGCACGGGAGATGAACCCGTCACGATGGACTTTTTTGTTTCGGGGCGTTGGCAGACTTACACCAAGCCCTTTGAGGGGGTCTTGCCGAATCTCTTGCGCCGCTACAATGAGGCAGAATTGGATGATATCCGTACGATGCTCGAGCCCTTTATGATGCGTCAAACGTGCCCAGACTGTAAGGGTGCGCGTGTGCGCCCCGAGGCGCGTGTATGCGAGGTGGGCGGGATGCCATTTGCCCAATTAATGCGCTTGCCGGTGCGCGAATCGTTGGCTTTTTTTAAGCAGCTCTCGTTGCCGATCTATGAGGCTAAGGTGGCGGTAGATATTCTCAAGGAGATCACGCGGCGGTTGACATTCCTCAACGATGTTGGGCTAGACTATCTCTCATTGGATCGCGAAAGCTCGACACTCTCAGGCGGTGAAATGCAGCGCATTCGCTTGGCTTCGCAGATCGGGTCAGGATTGGTCGGCGTGCTCTATGTCTTGGACGAACCCACCATCGGCCTGCATCCTCGCGACAATAGTAAGCTGATTGCAATGCTCCATCAATTACAGCAACGCGGCAACACGGTGGTCGTGGTGGAGCATGATGAGGAGATGATTCGGCGAGCAGACTATGTGATCGACATAGGCCCGGGTGCAGGGCGCCTAGGTGGCGAGGTTGTCTACCAAGGGCCTGCAGGCCAATTGACCTGTGCGAAAAATTCACTCACTGCGGACTATCTCTTGCATCGTAAGTTTATCCCCATCCCAATGCGTGTCAAGCCAAAGAAGGATGCCTGGATCAAAATCACGGGTGCTAAGGAGAATAATCTACAATCTATTTCGGTGGCGTTTCCTATCGGATGCTTGACATGCGTGACGGGGGTGTCTGGTTCGGGGAAGTCGACTCTGGTCGACGATATCCTCTATCGAGAACTGATGAGACACTTTTATCAGTCAAATGTTAAGCCAGGAGCCTTTAAGTCGATATCCGGACTCGATCTCATTGACAAAATGATCGAGATTGACCAATCGCCAATCGGCCGAACGCCCCGCAGCAACCCCGTGACCTACACCAATTGTTTCGGGCCGATTCGTGAACTTTTTGCCCAGACTGCAGCGGCAAAGATGCGTGGGTATCAGCCAGGCCGCTTTAGTTTTAATGTCAAGGGCGGCCGCTGTGAGGTCTGCCAGGGAGATGGCGTTAAAAAGCTCGAGATGCACTTCTTGCCCGATGTCTATATCCCCTGCGAACAATGCAACGGCATGCGCTACAATCGCGAAACGCTCGAAGTGACCTATGGCGGTAAAAACATTGCCCAAGTCTTGGAAATGACGGTAGATGAAGCGTTGGAGTTTTTCTCTGCGATCCCCTCAATCGTCAATAAGTTGCAAACGCTGTCGGATGTCGGATTGGGCTATATCCGTTTGGGGCAATCATCTACGACACTCTCAGGTGGAGAAGCCCAACGGATGAAATTGGCCGCCGAGCTCTCTAAGCGCAGCACCGGTCGGACGCTCTACATTCTCGATGAGCCGACCACCGGACTTCACTTTGCCGACGTGCACAAATTACTAACGATCTTGCAGCGTTTACGAGATGCTGGGAATACCGTGATTGTCATCGAGCACAATCTCGACATTATCAAATCGGCAGACTATTTGATAGACCTGGGCCCTGAAGGTGGAGACCGTGGTGGTAAAATTGTCGCCAAAGGCACTCCCGAGCAGATCGCCAAGGTGGAGGGATCCTTCACTGGACAGGCTCTTCGCCCTCTCTTAGTGGCGCACTGAGCCGCTGGTATGTAGAGATACGTGCTGGCTCGATGCTACTTGCTCAAAAATCCCCACAGTGCAACAAGTTGCAATATGGGGATTTTGAGACTGAGCCTCTCTCCCTAAGAGAGGCTCCACGACAGACTTTTAGCCATTAAATTTG
>CAYZIC010000087.1:0-7516 GCA_964478335.1 uncultured Lentisphaeraceae bacterium
ATTATACGCTTTGCCAACTTTTTCAAGTGCGACATCTATTATTGCAGGTTTCATTCCAATAAGGAGCGCAGCGAACTGTTTTTTTTAACGCTTTAGGCTTGTCTTTTACCCCCCATTATGATATCTTATTGACCATTACGTAATCATCATTGATTTGTATCATTAATATAAGGAGTATATCATGAGACCAGTCGCACTCATCATTCGTGACGGATGGGGTATGAACCCTACCACAGCCGGTAACGCCGTCGCCCTCGCAAAAACCCCTGTCATCAGTGGGTTCCTCAAACAATATCCCTGGAGCAAGATTGAATGTAGCGGTGAAGCTGTCGGTCTCCCCAATGGCTACCAAGGCTCCTCTGAAGTCGGCCACTTAAATATGGGTGCTGGCCGTATCGTCATCCAAGAGCTCAAGCGCATCGACGACGGCTTGACCTCTGGTGAACTATTCCAAAACGCAAAGTGGGACAACCTCATTGCC
Source organism: uncultured Lentisphaeraceae bacterium (assembly GCA_964478335.1). GTDB lineage: Bacteria > Verrucomicrobiota > Kiritimatiellia > RFP12 > DVOR01 > CAYZIC01. The sequence continues at coordinate 482 of CAYZIC010000087.1, forward strand.
AACTGGAAAAAAAACAACAGCCAGTTGCACCTCATGGGCCTACTCCAAGACGAAGGCGTCCACGCTCACCAAGAGCACCTCTTTAAGATCATGCGCCGCGCTCGTAGCGAATTCCCCCAAGGCAAAATCGTCGTACACCCATTCCTTGATGGCCGCGACACTCCGCCACGTAGCACCCTCGAATACCTCGGCACCCTCCAAAACGTTCTCAAAGAGGTCGGCAATGCTGTCATCGGTACCGCAATGGGCCGCTACTACAGCATGGATCGTAGTAAAAACTACGACTTGACCAGCGAAGCTTTCGAATGTATCGTCGCAGCCAAGGGCATCAAGTATGATTCTGTCGAAGACGCCGTCAAGGTTGCCTACGACACGATGAAGACCCCTGACAATACCGACATGACCGACGAATACATCCCCTGCTGCGTCATCGGCGATTACGCTGGTATGCAAGATGGCGACAGCGTCATGCACACCAACTATCGTCAAGACCGCGCCATCCAATTGACCCAGGCATTCGTCTGCGACGATTACCTCGGTAAGCGCAGCCGCCGCCCCAACATCGCCTTCCTCGGCTTCACCCGCTACTGGGATGAATTCGAAGACTACCTCTTGGGCGCAATGGGTGGTGATGGTGGTATGGATATGCTCTTGGGTGAAGTCGTCGCTAAGGCTGGTATCAAACAATTGCGTATCGCTGAAACACAAAAGTTCCGCCACGTCACCTCATTCTTCAATGGCAAGTCCACCAAGCCCTATACTGGCGAAGACCAAGTCGACGTACCCAGCCGCTTTGACCCCGCCACGTTTGCTAGCCATCCTGAAATGGAAGCCTACAACGTTACCGACGAGCTCATCAAGCGCCTCGAAAACAACCCCTACGGCCTCATCATCGTCAACTTTGCAAACTGCGACATGGTCGGCCACACCGGCGATGAAGCCGCTGCTACAAAGGCTGTCGAAATCGTCGACGAATGCGTCGGCAAGGTCGTCGAACGCCTCCTCGAGCTCGATGCCAAAATCTTGATCACCGCAGACCACGGCAATGCCGAGCAAATGGTCGATTACAAGACCGGCATGACCAAGACAAGCCACACCCTCAACAAGGTGGAGTGCATCTACGTCGCTCGTGACGCTCAAGACCGTGAAATGAAGCCCGAGGGCAAGCTCAGCGACATCGCTGTCTCCATCCTCGACCTCCTCGGCCTCGAAAAGCCAGCTCAAATGACCGCGGACGACCTCTTCATCAAGTAATGAAGCCTTCGTTTTATAAACGAATTAACCACATCCTTTTATCCTACCTCAGTAGGATAAAAGGATGCCTTCTTGCAATCCTCGCAACTATCCTCTTCACACAATCTGCCCTCGCAGCCACTTACAGCAACCGCTACCGTAGCCCACGCAATCCCGAGCGAAATAAACGCACCTCAACCAGCTACATCATCCTCCATACCACCGAGGCCGAAGCCAAAAGCGCACTCAATAAGCTCAAAGAGCGCGGCGAAGCCCACTATTGCGTCACCCGTGATGGCACAATCTACCGCATCATTGACAAAGACCGCGTCGCCTACCATTGCGGACGCAGCATGTGGAATGGCCGCACCAATATCGACCAATACTCTGTCGGCATCGAGATCATCGGCTACCACGACAAACCCCTCACCAACGCCCAATATACCGCCGTTCGGGGCCTCGTTAAAGCCCTTCAATCCATCTACGCCGTCAAAGACTACGCCGTCATGCCCCACTCTCAAGTAGCCTACGGCACCCCCAATCGCTGGCATCGCAAAAGCCACCGAGGCAGGAAACGATGCGGCATGAGCTTTGCCACACCACAGATTAGAGCCAAATTAGGCCTCTCATCTCGATACAAATTCGACCCTGATGTCAAAGCCAAGCGCCTCGTCGTCGCCGACCAATACCTCGCAAACATCCTCTTCTCCGCAAGTGGCTTCTCCAAGCTACCGCCATGCTTTAAGCACGCCGCCAAACAGCAAACCAAAGCACCTCCTAAAAAAGCCCCACTCCCCACCCCTGTCACGACAAAACCAAGCCTTCCCCTTGCACAGCTCGCAGCCAAAATCACCACCCCATCGCAATCCGCCTGGGATATCGCAAGAGACGCCTACAACGCCCCTACAACCTTTTACATCTTACCCAATGGCAAACGTCTCATCGGCAGCGTAATCAAAGATTGGGAGCACATCCCCTCCGGCACCCAAGTCATCGTCACCGATTCAGAGAATGCTGGCGACAGCGCACAAGAGATCACCGCATCAACCTCAGCATTTAGACTCGTCGGCGACGAAGCCCTCCTCCCCACCACCTATTACATCCTGCCCAATGGCGGATACCGGAGAGGATCAAGCCTATCTCACAATTCAATCAAAGCTTTACCACAAGGCACCCTGATCCTCTCTGGATACAAAGTCAGCGGGCCTGTCACAAAAAAACTCTGGCCATCACAGATCCAACCCGATCAATGGAATGACCCAGAAACCTACTATCTCATTAATAAAAAGCTCACCCCTCGAGGCAAGGCAAATCTAGCCAAAATCCCTCCAGGCACGATGATCTTCACCAAAGAATAATCAAAAAGGACTCCCCATGCTGCGCATCACAACAGCCCTCATCCTACTCGCATCCATCTCTCAGGCACAAATGCCTGACCCCTACGCCATCGCTCAAGATGGTGAAGCATCCACCTATATCTTTAAAGGCCCTGATACTGGCTGGGGCGTTGTCAAAGATTCCACAGTCTACTATAACAAAAAAGGCATCAAAGAGCAAGACGCACAAGTCGGCGATCTCTTTGTCTACAACAAAGTCGTCAAGATCAAAGGTAAAGGTAGTGCCTTTTACGCAAATGTCCTCCGAGACCAAAAGCCCCTCGGCATCTTCATCTTCTCCGCAAAAGCATGCGTTGCCTTTAGCGGTAGCTATGGCACATTGACCGAAGAGCAACAGCTCGCCATTACCGAGTACTTCAAGATCGTCAAAGCCCAAGTGCAAATCGAAAACAAAGCCCGTGCCACCCACCTAGAAAAATCCCCCGATGGCAAAGCCATCGCACGCTTCAAGCAAGCATACAACAAATCCTTTGAAATCGCCAAACGCTACAAAGCGGAAGCCAAAAAAGCCCGCACCAACGCCCAAAGAATGGCCATCATGGACAAACAGCGAGAGCTCAAAGGTACCCAATCCGCAATCAAAATCAAAATCACCGAGCTTCAAAAACAATCCGAAAAGTGGCTCAAGACCCACCCATTCTCAATCAAAGCCGTCCAACAGCTCCCCGCATACAAATCCCTCGAAGTCAAACGCCTCGATCTCAAAAAGACTCTCCCCATCAACCTAGACTAATCCTCTTATAGAAAGCACCCCTCACCATGAGATCAATCGAAATCACCCGCAATTTTACCTGCCACGCCGCAGGCTCCGTACTTTATAAGCAAGGCAACACCTGGGTCCTCTGTACCGCATCCATTGAGAACAAAGTCCCCTCATTTCTCAAAGGCACCGGCCAAGGCTGGGTCACCGCAGAATACGCCATGCTCCCCAGCTCTACAGCCCAGCGCAAAGACCGCGACATCAAGCGCGGCAAACAAGACGCACGTAGCGTCGAAATCAGCAGACTCATCGGTAGAGCACTCCGCGCAGCCGTCGATTTCTCCAAACTCGGCGAAAACACCATCACCATCGACTGCGACGTCCTACAAGCAGACGGTGGCACCCGCTGCGCCTCCATCTCAGGCGGCATGGTCGCCCTACAAGATGCTGTCAATACTCTCCTAGACCAAGGCCTCATCCCCGAGAATCCAATCAAGCACGCCGTCGCCGCTATCAGCGTCGGTATCTGCCAAGGCCAGCCCACCCTCGACCTCGACTACATCCACGACTCAACCGCTGACGTCGACCTTAACGTCATCATGACCGACGACGGCAGATACGTCGAGATACAAGGCACCGCCGAGCACGAGCCATTCACCGACGACCAGCTCGATACCCTCAGAGCACTCGCCAAACAAGGCACACAAGCCATCTTCCAGGCCCAACGCGACGCCCTCGACAAGACCCTTTAAGGCAACCATTCATCAGGCGATCGACAGTGTGTGTCATCGCCTGATTCATTTAATGATAGAGACTCAGTAGTAAGGACACTCACCATGCACGTTAACCGCAGATCATTCATTGGCCTCATCTCCAGTGCCATCGCCCTACAAGCCACCACATCCACCGCCACCGCAGCAGCCCAATCACTCACCCAACAATCCCCCGCCAAATACGTCATGCTCTTCATTGGCGACGGCATGGGCATCCCCCAGCGCATGTCCACAGAGTACACCCTCAAGCACACAGGCAAAAAGCCCCTTGTCATGAATCACCTCCCCCACCAAGTCCTCACCCACACCTACTCAGCATCCAGCTCAGTCACAGACTCAGCAGCCTCCGGCACTGCAATCGCCTGCGGCATCAAAACCCAAAATGGAGTCATCGGCCTCAACCGATACGGCAAACCTGTCAAATCCATTGCCACCCACGCCAAAGCCCAAGGCCTCCGCGTCGGCATCGTCACCACCGTCACCCTCAACCACGCCACACCGGCAGCATTCTTTGGCCACAGAGCCAGCCGCAACGACTACTACAACCTCGGCCTAGACCTCATCCACTCCAACTTCGACTTCTTCGCAGGCGGAGCCATCGCACAAGCCAAGAAAAAAGCCGACCTCTACACCCTCGCCCAACAAGCCGGTTACACCCTCATCCGTACCAACCAAGACGCCAAAGCCCACACACCATCCCCCAAAAAGACCATCATCGCCATTGGTGACGCCGAGCTCCCCTACGACATCGACCGCAACCCCACCGACATCGACCTCGCCACACTCACCCAAAAAGCCATCCAAAGCCTAGACAACCCAAAAGGCTTCTTCCTCATGGTAGAAGGTGGCAAAATCGACTACGCATGCCACCAAAACGACCCAGGCACCATGGTCCAAGACACCATCGCATTTGATAAAGCTGTTCAGCAAGGCATCGCATTCTACAAAAAGCACCCCACAGAAACCCTCCTTATCGTCACCGCAGACCACGAAACAGGCGGCCTCGCACTCGCCAGCCAACCTATGCACTACAAAAGCAACTGGCCCCTCATCAACAAACAAAAAGCCTCCGCCCCAACCATCCAAGCCCTCCTCAAAAAAGCAAACAAATCCCTCCACCCCAAAATCCTCACCGACTACTTCGGCTTTGCTGACAAGCAAAACCCCAGCGTCCACACCTCCAAAAAGCTCCTCAGCGACGCCATCGGCCTCGGCTGGAGTAGCACAGCCCACTCAGCGCTACCCGTCCTCACATCAGCAATAGGCACCCACGCAGACCTATTCACAGGCATCATCGACAACACCCAAATCCCCAACATCATCAAAAAAGCCATGCAATAAAAGCAATAAAAAAAGAAGAGGGGCGATGGCCACACTACACGCCCCTCCCAAATTAATTGTCAAAGATCAACCAAGCGACATGTCCTCAAAAAACACATCCCCCTATATATAGCACAAACGACCAAATAAATCATTGATAAAGACTCCCACTCGATCCCCACACCCCCACTTATTACAAAACGCCCCAAAATAAGTCCCCACCCAATCAATCCCACAAAATAATTTCAAATTTTTAGACCCCCCATCACAAAATCACCCCCAGTCCTGCCCCCACCCGCACCACGCTACCCGTGGCCGCAGGCCACCCCATGCGGACCAAGCCGCAATCAAAAAAGGGGTGACAGGCTCGCTCCGGCTTTTAAGATGGCCTCCTCTCAGCCAGTCAATCCCCCTCCGCTCCCGCCGCAGACCTACGCTACCCTACCATAGGCCCTACATCCCGCGGCGCAGCCGCACTACACCCCGTCCCGCTCGCAAAGCGAGCCCTACCACCGGAGAGCGCAGCGACCGAGGTGGATAAAAAAAGCACCCACCCCCGACTCGATCTACCCCACCCTTGCCACTCAAGTGGGCGAGTGCTGAGGATTGATGATGCACAAGGCGGAGGCGAGTGCCTAGCAGTCCTACCCACCCAGCGTCCCGTGGCCGCAGGACACCAGGACACCCCACGCAGTCCTGTGGCCGCAGGCCACCAAGGAGAGCCGAGCGCAGCGAGGGGAGTTCTGTACTAAGTTTACTCAGTGGGGGATTTAGAGATGGAGGCCATGCCCCACGACTGCGGGGGATAAAAAAAGCACCATCAACATTTTCATGCTAATGGTGCTTAAAATTCCGGCAACGTGCTACTCTCCCACGGCCAACTGCCGCAGTACCCTCGCCGATGAGCCCCTTCACTGCTGTGTTCGGAATGGAAACAGGTGTAACCTTCTCTCTATGGTCACCGAAAAAGAATACCATCACTATAGCATAATCATCTCCAAAAAGCAAGCACCAAAGCACCAATTCATCCCAAAAAATGCCCCACCTCCACTGCTCGCCCTGCAGAGGCTTGTTGATTTCCGGTCTATTAGGTTAGACCGGTCGGGGTCATAGGGTGGGAGGCGACCCTCGCCCAGAGAGCCGCCATCACAGGCCTAGCGCAGCGTCGGCCTGCCGAGGGGTGCTAAGGGGCGGCGGAAGCGAAACGAGCGAGCAAAGGAGCGTAGCGACTGCAGTGGCGAGATTGAGGTTTAGTCAAGTGCGCAGCACTTGAGCGACCGAGCCGCAGGCGACCGAGGGGGCAGGCGTGGTGCAGCCACTGCTTCCGCCACCCGCTCAGCGTCCTGTGGCCGCAGGCCACCAAGGAGAGCCGAGCGCAGCGAGGGGAGTTCTGTGCTGAGTTTACTCAGTAGGGGATTTAGAGACGGAGGCCATGCCCCACGGCCACGACTGCGGGGGATAAAAGCAGGGCAACTGCGTTACTGGGTCAGCTTGCTCCTAGCTGTACGGCTTGCACTATCTACGTCGCGAGCTTGCTCGCTCAAGGCGGAGGCGAGAGCCTAGCAGGCCTACCCGCCCAGCGTCCTGTGGCCGCAGGCCACCAAGGAGAGCC
>CAYZIC010000088.1:0-4422 GCA_964478335.1 uncultured Lentisphaeraceae bacterium
TCCCTAATGTCACCCTCGTCGGCGTACTAGCCGCAGACATGAGTCTGCAGATCCCAGACTTTAGAGCACCAGAGAGGACCTTCCAGCTCCTCGCACAGGTCTCTGGACGTGCTGGACGAGGCGAATTACCAGGCGATGTCTACATCCAAACCTATAGCCCTGACCACTATGCGATTACCTGTTCTAAAACCGCCGACTTTGAAACCTTTGCCAAACAAGATCTCGAAGTCCGCGAAAGCTGCGGCTATCCCCCATTTACCAAGCTGGCCTGTTTGACTTTTCGGGGCGAAGACTGCGATCACGTGCAGCAATTCTCAGAAACATTTGCTAAAGCCCTTACGCAAGCTGATCCCGCCATCGACGTTACCCCAGCACTACCCTCTCCACTCGAAAAGCATAAAACAGAGTACCGCTGGCAAATTATCGTTCGACACGCACAAGCCTCCCGTATTGCCAGAGCCGTCAAACACGTCTCCACCCACCTCAAAGACCCCACCATCAAGCTCGCCATCGACATCGATGCCCTCTCCCTCAACTAGGGGGGGGGCGCTCGCTGTGCTCCGCTTGATGCTTTATGCGGCGAGCTTGCTCGCCCTACAGCGGCGCAGCCGCCCACACCCATAAAAAACAACCCGACCACATCTCGTGATCGGGTTGTTTTTTATTGGAGCGAGCCCTCAAGAGGTCGCAAGTGTCTTACTTGCAAGAGGGGCACGTGCCCTTGTAGTAGAGGTGTGTTTCCTCAACCTTGAAATCCTTAGGCAGATCGGAGAATTTGCGAGGATTGGGCTTGGCGGGGAAATCAAAGACACCACCACATTTTTTGCACTTAAAGTGCGCATGAAAAGAGATGTCTGCGTCAAAACGCATTTCGCATTCTTCCAAGACGATCGTTTGGATCAAGCCCTTGTTTGAGAGCGAGTGCAAGACATTGTAAGCTGTCGTGCGAGACATACCAGGGTAGAGCTTGAGCATCTCTTGATAAACGGTTTCTGCAGTTGGATGAATGGGGTTGTTGCAGAGAAATTCATAGATGGCTGCTCGGGGGAGGGTATTGCAAAGGCCAGCTTCTTTAACGATACGTGCGTATTTATTTGTGATTTTCATATGTTTATTTCTAATTAGGGTGGGGGATGAGTAACAGCTAAAGGAGGGCAATGCTTTGTGGGCATTGTCCTCCTCTACGGGGAGTGTCAAAGACTACTTGGAGAAGTAGCGATTGAGGAGACCTTCAAATGCTGCGCCATGACGAGCCTCGTCCTTGCACATTTCGTGGACGGTGTCATGGATTGCATCGAGGCCGAGTTGCTTGGCCAATTTAGCCAATTCGAGCTTACCTTCGCAAGCACCTTGCTCTGCATCGACGCGCTTTTGGAGGTTCTCTTGGGTCGAGTCGCAAACGACTTCACCAAGCAATTCTGCGAACTTAGCGGCATGTTCGGCTTCTTCAAAAGCAATGCGCTTGTAAGCCTCAGCCACTTCGGGGTAACCTTGACGATCAGCCACACGGCTCATAGCCAAGTACATACCCACTTCGGAGCATTCGCCGTCAAAATTCATACGCAAGCCCTTGATGATCTCTTCATCAACGCCCTTAGCCACGCCAACGAAATGCTGGTCAGCCCAGATCTTCTTGCCAGTGCTAGCGATGACTTCTTTGAATTTCGCCGCAGGTGCCTTGCATTGGGGGCATTGAGCGGGAGCTTCGTCGCCGTTGTGAACGTAACCACAGATGGTGCAAACAAACTTTTTCATATCATATCCTCTTAATTGTTGATTAACACATCCATTGCGTTAATTAATGAGGGTACTATAGCAAATCGTGGCTGAAAAAGCAAGGTGTTTTTGTATGGACTACAAGTTTATTTACGATTCCCCAGATGGTTACTAGGCTTTATTTGATTTTGGATAGATTTTAAAGGAATTCTAGCGGCGCAGCCGCTTAAGAATTTTGGGAGTTGGAGTCTGGGAGAGTCGCTACGCTCCGCTAGTAGGTCGCTCCGCTAGGGGCGAGTCTGTGCGAAGGCATACTTGTTCGGTAGCCGGACGGGGACGTCTGGCTGGGGGCATAGTGGGCTAGCCCGCTATCGCAAAGACTAGCGTGGCGACGTCTTGCGGGGGCTTGGGGTGGCGCGCCCCCAGTTCCCCTGGCCTAGCCGATCAGCCCCCGCCCTCCCCTGAGTCGATCTCCCACCCGCGACACGCTACCCGCTCGCCGAAGGCACCCCGCAGGAGCGCTCTAAGGCCGCAGGCCGCTATCAGTGACCAAATCTCAATACCCAAATCCTAAATCCTAGGAGGCTCTGCCTCCTTGCCAACAAAAAAGCCTCGCTGATGAAGCGAGGCTTTTTTTGTTGGCTAGCACGGAGGCTTAGTTTTCGCCACGGCCGCAGACACCTGCAGCGGTAGCAGCACCAGCCTTGACACCTTCGTGAGGGCGCAGGTTACGCACTGCAGCACCGGTGACCCAGAGCTCAGAGTTGCGGATCTTTGCCAAATCCTTTTCGAGGCGTTCCTTGTAGTCACGACCACCGCAAGTGCGGATCACGCGACGAGCTTCGCTGCGGTTAGCAACAGCCTTGTAGAGATCCTTAAAGACAGGGAGGGTAGCCTTCTTGAAGCGAGGAGCCCAGTCCAAAGCACCACGTTGAGCGGTAGCAGAGCAGTTGGAGAACATCCAGTCCATGCCGTTTTCGTCAACCAAGCGGATGAGAGATTGGGTCAATTCCTCAACAGTTTCGTTGAAAGCTTCAGATGGTGAGTGGCCATTCTTGCGGAGCACTTCGAATTGTGCAGACAAGATACCCTGCAAGCAACCCATCAAGGTGCCGCGTTCGCCGACCAAGTCAGAGGTCACTTCGCGTTCGAAGGTAGTGGGGAAGAGGTAGCCAGAGCCAACGCCGATACCCAAAGCGAGCGTGCGGTCAAGAGCCTTGCCAGTAGCGTCGATTTCGACAGCGTAAGAGGAGTTGATACCCACGCCATTGAGGAAGTTACGGCGCACAGAGGTGCCCGAGCCCTTAGGCGCGACGAGGATGACATCGACGCCTTCGGGAGCTTCAACAGTGGTCAAGTCGCGGTATTGGTAACCGAAACCGTGAGAGAAGTAGAGAGCCTTACCAGGAGTCATGAAGCTCTTGATGCGCTTCCAGACCGGCTTGATAGAAGCATCACTGGTGAGCATCATCACGATGGTGCCCTTAGCGGCGGCTTCTTCGATTTCAAAAAGGGTTTTGCCAGGGACCCAGCCATCACGGATAGCGCGGTTCCAGCTGCTGTTGGGCTTATCGCTCTTGCGCTGACCGACGATGACGTTCAAGCCATTGTCACGCATGTTGAGACCCTGAGCAGGACCTTGCACGCCATAACCGATCACAGCGATGACCTCGTCCTTGAGGACTTCTTGAGCTTTTTTAAGGGGGAATTCTTCACGTGTGGTGATATTTTCGACCACGTCTGCAAATTTAATCTTAGCCATAATGTACTAACCTCTATTTATCTTTTCGAGATCTGTGCAAACGTATGCACAAAAACAATCACGAATTAAATTAGAGGCAGTGTACCGCACTTTGGCACGATATGCAAGCTCAATTTTCATCAGAAAGTCACTTTTTTAAACCAAAGTGCCTTTTTTAGGGTGTAAATTCAATAAATGATAGTGCTTGTGCCTCAAATTTTGCACTTTGGTTTGGAATTAAGAGCTGGGATGGTCGCTGATCATGCTCCAGCCTGGATTGATGGCTGCGTGATGGGAATGGGTAACGGCACCAAATGGGGCATAATCGTGGTGTGCACCGATACCGTTTTGCGTGGCGAAGTAAATCGCATCGGTGACATTCTTATTGCCATCATGCAGATAAAAGAGGTTGCGGCTGGGAGTCTTGAGGAGTAGGGGACGGGTGGCGATGGGGCGGCTTGCGCCGCAGTGAACAGTGGACGGTAACGGTGAACAGGTAGCTTGCACATCTTGCTTGCTGCGGATCATGCGCACACGCCGCTGGCTAGCGCGGGGCGTTGAGAGCCTCGGCTGGGAGAGCGTAAGATGTTGCAAGCGGTTAATCATGTGTCTATCACCTAATGTTTGAGAGTAGCATAGCTGATTAAGCTGGAGATTGCAAGCCTAAACATCGATAATTACCGATAAATAGCATCAAGAGACGTTCGCACAACTCGCGTAGAGCTGGTAGAGCTAGTAGAGCTGAGTGCTGCTTTTCTCACACCACTATCCATTGAAATTGCACAAGAGCCATAAAAGTTTACTTAATCCACTTCCTCTGGTTGCAATTTAAAACCTAGTGACGGAATCGCCTTTAAAGGCCATCTCAACATATTCAATGTTCCTAAGCTTTCATATCGTTTTTTAAAGACAAACGCCTTACTATTCGGCCCTGATTGCACATAAATATCATACCATGCCATCTC
>CAYZIC010000088.1:4432-6224 GCA_964478335.1 uncultured Lentisphaeraceae bacterium
TCTCGTATCCAGGAAATGGTATGTCGACGCCTCTAGTTGACCATTCATGACAAAGGATAAAGCCGATTAGACCAGTCCTCTCTTGTGTAAAGAGGTAACATGATTGAATAATGTGATGTGTTTTATCCGCATGAGATTGCACACTCTTTGGATAACGTTTTACACGAATATCATCTGGGACTCCTTGCAAATAGGGTATCACCGTAGCAATTTTGATCTTTAGGGTTCCTTTAATATAGTAAAGAGTATTGAGGCATACTGACTCCTCTATCGACTCTTCGCAAATAAAAGCCCCTCCATTAGGAAGAAGCACCTCCCGTTGTTTTCCCAAATTGGGAATGCGCCAGATGGAATCAATGCCTGCAGTTGTTAAGCTAAGCCTAGTCAAACTAATTTCAAAAATAACTGAGTGCATCATTTTTTCAATGCGCACATCTCGTTTAAATGCAGACATGAGTCGTTTCTTGTAGTCCGACATCGGATAATGGTTTGCACATTTAAGTGAGCCTAGTGCTAAGGATTGGAGTTCTATAATGGGAATCTCATCTCTTTGCCTTTCTAAATACAGCCAATAGTTTAGAGGATTAAAGCAATAATCACAAAGCGACTTTGCATAGTCCCTCAACTGTGAATCTTGAATAGTTAATAGATAAGCATTCAGCTCATAAAAAGCTCGTCTTTCACATAAGTCGATTACCTTAAAGATAATCGCACTTACCTCATCAGGCAGAGCAGTTTTAAGATAGTTGTCGCTTCGAACATATTTCAAAATGTAAAGTGCCATATTTTCAATGGCGGTATGTCGGCGGCCATGCTTCCAATCCATAAAAATCGTTCTTACCGCATCTAGTTTATCAACTTCACACATCCCTGTATCCTGAAAGACGGGATAAACTAATTGGGGTGGCATTTTCTTTTTGAATCCCATCAAGCAACACAGACTAATGATAACAAGAACTCTGAGAACCATTAAAACTCTCCTTTAATCGTTTAAGCGTATAGAACTTTTAACAGCGGACATATAGGTCTTATTTTCATTCTCGCATGTACAAGGTTTTGTTATTATATGCGTACCAATTTTGTCAAAACCAGCTCTAAAACCTAATTCTGCAGATGTTAAGCCATTCCCAATTGCAGACATGCGATAAAAGCCACCATCATTTAATTCAATAAGTCCATTTTCGGGAACAAAAGAACTCTGGAATAATTTAGAAAAATCATACACAACGATAATATAGGCAAGTGATTTGGCGACATTTTTTCCCAAAAGCTTGCTAGATTCAACCAGTTCTAAGATTTGATCTTGAGCCATGGAGGTTACGAGAGATTTATGATTTAAAGGAATAAATAAATCAATACATCCATATAAAAATTTATAACAACCAATTGATTTAGACCAAGCCAAATCCATTCTATAAAATTGCTTAATATTAACTTCAGCTTGATATTTGTTTTGTTGGACCCATTTACAAACACCTTTTTCGCAAAGACAAGTAGAAGCACGGACATCATAAAAAACAGTATAGTCTTTAACTGTAACAACATATAGACCCCACAGATCTACGCCGCTTATCCCATTGTTACCCACGAAGGCGTATAAGTTGATGCCCCCCATTTCCTCGATGGGGTCACGGTTGAGCCAGCGGCCGTCAAGTGGGTTGTAGTGGCGGTAGTTGTAGTAGATGAGGCCGAGTTCGTCATCGTGGTACTCGGAGCTGAAGCGGAAGGGGTTGGCGGTGATCATGCTCCAGCCTGGATTGATGGCTGCGTGATGGGAATGGGTAACGGCACC
>CAYZIC010000089.1:0-5977 GCA_964478335.1 uncultured Lentisphaeraceae bacterium
ATCTCTTATTCCCACAACTATTTCAACTCATCCCATCCCCCGCGCCAAAATACACCGCAGCCGTGTCTGAGAGTCACCTGACTCTCGCACCAACCTTAGCTGACTCTTTCACCAAAGTCAGCTGACTCTTGCTCCAAAGTCAGCTGACCCTTAAATCGCCCCTCAGCTGACCCTCGAGAGCTTCCTTATATAAGGAACGCACCCTCCATTGTATAATGAAGTAGACCTTCCCTCTATAAGGAACGCCTCCTCTCTTATATAAGGAAGCAGATGCTCCCTATATAGGGAAGCCATCCTTCCTTATATAGGGAAGCACACGCTCCCTCTATAAGGAAGCGAGTCGGGGGCAAGGATCTTTAGAGACACCCCACAGCAGTCTCTCGGGTGAGAGACTGCAGGCGAGCAAGCCCGCCTGAGAGGATTTGGGGGTTGGGAGGCTCGCTTCGCTCGCAGGACTGCCAGAGTATCTCCCGCAGAGGAGCAGAGAGCGCAGTTTGGCGATGATCAGCCGCGCCTGCGGCGCGCTGGTAGCGTTCTTTGTATATCGATGCGTTTATTCTTAAACGCGTGCCCCTGAGCTTGCCCTCAGCCACTGCGCTCGCACTGCGTAGGATTGCCAGAGAGATTGTATCACAAAGTGAAACGAGTAAGCAAAGGAGCGTAGCGACTGCAGTGGCGAGAGTGAGGCTTAGACAAGACGAAGTCTTGAGCGACCGAGCCGTAGGCGACCGAGCGGTCAACTAGAACTATCAACTCGAACTAGGAGGCGAAGCCTCCTTGACCCCTGCCACTCCAACGCTACACGCACCGCGGAGCGGCCGTCTCTATAGAAGCAAGGAGCGATAGTGGATGAGCAACGACGCCGACACCTGATCCCCGGGTGAAGATAGTGCTATTGTACAGCAAAGTCGAGGCTCAGGCTGAGGCTAAGTTGCTCGCCGCTAGCGACCTTGCGATGGAGACGGTCTATGAGCGTCAGGGATTCTGGTGCTTAGAGATGCGCCGCTGCAATGAGCCACTAAGGCCGCTGGCCGACACCCAAAAGCCCATTTGCTGGCGCTTATTTCAGCAATTGGGCGCAAATCGGCATTTTTCTTGCCTCTCTCATTGCTTTACCACTTGATTGTCTCTGTCGATTGCGCTATAATATGGGATCGTTGTAAGGAATGCTGTCGTGTCATGACGTGAATTTTTAGGAGTAGGAGCATCAAATGGGTGATCTATTGCAGTTCGGTTGGGAAAACTTTGTTAGGTTATTCTTCCTCTATGTGCCCTTTTTTGTCTTGAATTACTTTTTGAGTATCACGGAGGGGGCGTCGTCTGAGGAAAAACGCAGTGCCGCCAAACGCATTACCTTGACGATCTTGATTGTCTGCACGGTAATCTATTGTTTTGGTAGTCAGCTGTTGACGATCTTTAGCTTGGAGATTGATGGCTTTAGGATCGGTGCGGGGATACTGTTGCTCTTTACGGGCTTGGAGTTGGCGCTTAAGAATGATATTGTAACGGCCCCTAAGGCGCACAATATCTCGGATATCATTGTGGTGCCGATGTCGATCCCGACGATTATGGGGCCATCGTGTGTCTCGGCAATCATTTTGCTTGGCGCAGAACAGATGCATACGGAGCACTTCTCGCTTTTGCGGATGCTGGCGGGGTATGCTGGGATGATGCTGGCGAGCTTGGTGATGGGGACGATCCTTTTCTTTGCAGAAAAGTTGGAACAGATTTTTGGTAAGCGGATTATCCGTATCTTTTCGAAGCTGTCTGGGTTGATTTTGACAACGATAGCATCGCAGATGATTATCGGTGGCATTTGTGCCTATTTGGACAAAAGTGCGGTCGGTAAGGCGATTTTAGAGGCTTTAAGTAAACAAGTAGGAGCATAGGAATTATGTTTGATCAGCGGTCTTTAGATTTTTTGGACGCATTGATGGCGACGCATTCGCCCTCTGGGTTTGAGTTGGCCAGTCAGCGTGTGATTGCGGACTATTTGAGTGAGGCTGGCCTCGCATCTGAGTGGGATGTGCATGGTAATTTGCATACGGCTCTGGAAGTGGGTGCCAAGCGCACCTGTGTGATTGATGCGCACTGCGACGAGATTGGTTTTTTGGTCAATGCGGTCGATAGCAATGGGCGCGTTTCGGTCATTGCCAATGGCGGCGTGACGCCGCAGACTGTCCTTGGAGAACGCATTGAAATCTTGGGTAAGGCAGGGATCGTCAATGGTGTCTTTGGTGTGCGCCCTCCCCATTTGATGTCGGCAGATGACAAGGATAAGCTTGCGCCCAAGGCAATGAATCAAATTTGGGTCGATATTGGCGCATCAAGCCGTGAGGAAGCACTCGAAGTCATCGAGATCGGTTCGCCTGCGGTGATCGCGAGTCCGTTGCGTAAGCTCGTGGGTTCACGCATCTCTTGCCGTGGGCTCGATGATAAGATCGGGGCCTTTATCGCGGCTGAGGTGATGCGGCGCTTGGTGGATAAGCATCCTGGCGTGAATGTGCACTTTGTCGGGAGCGTGCAGGAGGAGCTCGGTTTGATCGGCGGAGCAAATGCCGCTCAGGCGCTCCAACCGGACATGGGCATCTGCCTCGATGTGGGCTTCGCAACCGATTTAGATGCGGCTGATCAACGCGTGATGGGCGATATCAAGCTCGGCGCGGGCCCGATTTTGGGTGTTGGGCCGCTCTACAATCAGGCGCTTGCCAACCACCTCAAGGCGATGGCCAATGTGCTCGACATCTCCTTGCAACCGCAAGTGCGCGCCCGTGCTGCGGGTAACAATGCCTACTCGCTGCGTATGCAGGGTGGGGCTGCGGTGGCGTTGATCTCCATTCCGTTGCGCTATATGCACAGCCCAGTCGAGGTCGTCGATCTCAAGGATGTTGAGGCCATTGTTGACCTCTTGACGCTCGCTTTGCACCAAATGAATGATACTTTAGAATTGCGCCCGGCCCAACCTGTGGCTGCGCGCGTGTAGATAAGAAAGGACCCCTAGATATGACAACACAACTTCCCGATTTATTGAGAGATCCCCGTGCACAATTGGCCATTAAGGCAGCGCTTAAAGAGGACATCGGCTCAGGTGATGCGACGAGCTTGTCTTTGGTTGGCGAAAATAGCATGGCTGTGGGCGAAATCCAAGCGCGCCAAGATTGCTGCGTGGCTGGTGTCGGTGTCGTCAAGTTTGCCATGCGTGCGCTCGACCCAACGATTTCATTTGAGGTGCTCATCCCCAATGGCTCCATGGCTAAAAAGGGCGACGTGATTGCGACCTTTACTGGCCGCGCTCGGGCGATTTTGGGTGCAGAGCGCGTCGCGCTCAACTTTATGCAGCGCATGTGCGGCACCGCAACCTTGACTCGTCGCTTCACAGAAGCTGTCAAGCCCTATGATTGCTTGATTCTCGATACGCGCAAGACGACACCCTGCTTGCGTGTCTTTGAAAAGTTCGCCGTGCTCTGCGGCGGTGGCACGAATCACCGCTTTGGCCTCTATGACCGTGTCTTGATGAAAGACAACCACCGCAAGCTGTGGGCTGGCGGCGATCCTGACCGTTTGGACTTGGCTGTTGAGGCTTCGCGCAAGGCATTCCCCTTGCTCAAGGTCGAGGTGGAAGTCGAGACGATCGAGGAGCTCAAATCTGCCCTGCGCGCTAAGCCAGAATGGATCATGCTCGACAATATGTCTTGCGAGATGATGCGTGAATGCGTCGCCATAACCAATGGTGTCTCCAAGCTCGAAGCCTCTGGTGGCATCACCCTCGATACCGTGCACGAAGTCGCTGCAACGGGTGTCGATGCAATCAGTGTCGGGGCATTGACCCACTCTGCGCCAGCCATTGACTTGGCCCTTGAGTGGAGCGTGCACTAATGAGACTGGTGGTAATCGACGTCGGTAATACCTCTACGACGATTGCCCTCTATGACGATGGTGTGGTTTCGAGAGTGACCCCAGTCAAAGGCGGTATCCGCGACCAGTATGACCGCTGCCGAGACCTCCTCGGCGAGATCGCCTCAGAAACCGTAGAGGGTGTTTCGATCGCATCGGTCGTCCCTGCGGTCAATGACGACTGGACTCGCCTCGTCCACCAAGCCCTTGGCTGCTTACCACGCTTTGTCTCCTGCAAGAGCCCGCTCAATTTTACCATCGACTACCCCAAACCCCACCGCATCGGCGCAGATCGCTTGGCCGATGCCGCTGGTGGTATCAAGCGATATGGTGCGCCTTTGATCGTGGTTGACTTTGGCACTGCGCTTAACTTTGAGGTGATCGATGACAGCCCCGCCTACATCGGCGGCGTCTTGGCACCAGGCTTGCCCCTGATGACCTCCTACCTCCACGAAAAGACCGCCCTCTTGCCCATGGTCAAGCTCCCCTGCCCACCACCGACAACCATCGGTAAAAGCACCGAACAAGCCATCGAGATTGGCGCGCTTATTGGTTATCGCGGCATTGTGCGCGAAATTGTCTCTCACCTCCAACAAAACTTTGACCGCCTCGCGCGCGTCGTCGCCACGGGGGGCTTTGCCCACTGGGTGCTGGCCGATGCACAAATGGACTGCGTCTTAGATCCAGATCTAACCCTCTTTGGCTTAGGTGTGATCTTTGAGCAAGGCGGCTCTGATTAACGACGAAAGACCCCACCTACCTATGACTTCATACTTGACCATCCTCCAAGGCATCAGCCAGAGCCTCTTTGTCCTCCTGCTCATCCTCTTCTATCTTGACATCAAGCAGATTGGCCAAGGTAGAGCCTTTGTCGGCGCAATTGTCGCAATTGGTGAACGCATGACCCGCTGGATACAAAGCGCACTCCCCCTGCCCAAGCGCACCCTCCTCGCTCTGTTGCTTTGCGTTACAGTCGTACTCTATGGCGCAGCGATCTATAAACAAGGCTGGGGATTTTTGGCCTACGATGGCGTGGTGCAAGACTTTGATCCCAACAGGCTCAACCCATTGTCCTGGATCGCGATTGGGGTAGGGCAACTGCTGCTCTACTGGCTCTCTCTTTGCCTAACCACAGTCACCTACAGACTCTGGGCTGGTAAACGCAACCAGTATGGTTTTGTGAGCGACGTGGTCGACTTGCTGCCATTAGGACTCGTACCCAAAAGCTGGCCAATTGCCCTGCAGTACTGCGTCGTCCTGGTCGCAATGAGTGCGGTCATGGTGGTGGGCCACCTCGTGTCCAAAGGAGAAGCATTGTCTCCAGTCTTACTCCTGACACTACAAACCATTCAAGAGGGATCCGTAGGCAGTGAGTTTATGAGCTGGCCATTTATCGCCAAGTCCCTCCTCATGGCCGCCACAGCCATTGGTGGCACCTTTGCCAGACTCTCTGCATGGCTATTTTGGGCGATCATTATCTCGATCCTTTCCACCTTTACCCGTAATCAAATGATGGCACTCTTTGCCAACGATGCGATTCGTACCCTGCAAGGGCCGATCCCAGAGATCGCTATTGGTCCCTTTAGAGTTGGATCGATCTTAGCCTACTTTGCCCTTACTCTAATCTCAAGTATCACCATGTTCGTGGTACTCTTTGCCGCTGGAATGTTGAATGGCCTGGTTACAACCTTATAAAGACGGCGTCGCAGTCATTGTCAAAGTCACTCCACGTGCCTGTAAAACTCGCTGCTTAGGAGCTGAGTCAGAATGGCTCCGCCTTGCCCTTCAAGCTCCTCCTGTCGATGGCAAGGCCAATAGCTCCACTATTGACTGGCTCGCCCAACAAACTGGAATTCCCCAAAGAAGTATCGTTCACCTCTCTGGGCAGACCAGCCGCCTCAAACGCTTTTACCTCCCCGGCATCACCCTTTTCGATGCCGAGTCAGCTCTGTTATCAAAAGGATAGAAGCCGTTTGCACTAGACCCTACACCCCTTGTATCTCATTTGATCCCATCAAGCCTGCGATTCTTGCGAGCCCTGCCACCGGGGAGCGTAGCGACCGAGGTGGCAGGCGTGGCGCAG
>CAYZIC010000090.1:0-5903 GCA_964478335.1 uncultured Lentisphaeraceae bacterium
CTTTTATAGCCTTAAAAAGAGGAGTTCGTTGAGTTAATCGGCCTGATTTGGCTGGCGCAGCGCGAGGGGTAGATGCGCCCCGCCATCCACATCAGCTCGCCCACACCTACCCTAATGCGAGGGTCATCGAGAGGCGATGCGAGGCATCATCGAGGTGGTAGGAGAGCGTGAGGTCGAGCTGTTGGCAGAGCTGTGAGACGATTGCGAGGCCAAGGCCTGCGTGACCGGTGCCGCTATTCACGCCGCCAGATTCCTTGCGCCAAAAGCGGTCTTGGAAATGAGCCAGGTCCTCTTGGGTAAGGTTGTGTGCGGCATTGGAGAGGGTCAAGGTCCACTGGGTGGCGTCAGGAGCCTCTTGAGAAAGCGTCAGGGTAATAGGCAGGTCGCGCGGGGTGGCATAGGTGGCGGCATTGTCAAGGAGGTTGCGCATGACGATGGCGAGCTTTTGGGCGTCGGATTCGATCCAGCAGGGAGCATCGGGGAGCACCACGATCAAATTGGGCAGACGTTTGTGCCAGTCGACAGTGGTGCTGCGGATGAGCTCGGCCCAATCGAAACGCATCTTCACGACTGCGGACGAGGGATTTTTTGCCAAAGCCAGGAGATTGGCGACGACCGCCTGCATGTGGCTGGTGATAGCCTGGGTGTCGATCAAAAAGGTCTGGGCAATCTCGGGATCATCTGGCCACTGCTTGTGCAAATCACACGCCATTTGCAGTTCGGCCAACGGCGTACGCAGCTCATGGGAGGCGTGAGAGGCAAATTGCGATTCCTGCTCGAGGGCTATTTCCTGTTTGGTCAAATGGGCATTGATGGCATCAACAATCGGCACAAGCTCGATGGGCGTCTTGCCCAGGTCGATGCGCGCGCCGTGGGTTTGGGCGGGCAGGGCGCGGAGCTGGTGATTCATGCGATTAAGCGCACCAAAGCTCCAGTCGATGACGCGTCCCAAAACGGCCCATACCAACGCCAAAATGCCAATCAGCAAGGCCGAAACCAAGGCCAACTGCCGATAGACGATTGCGTGATAGGGTGCAGTATCACGCACAACCTTCACCGTATAGCCTGTCAAAAGTCGAGGGCAACGTTTCCCGTTGCCCCGTTGACCAGACTTAGGCTGGAAAGATTTGCCTTGGGGCTTTTGGCCAGGACGAACGCCCTTTTTTGTGTGAGACAGTTCTGAGCGAATCAATGGATCAGTCAGTCGGATGGTCAGCACGGCGCAGTCTTTGCTTGACTCTGCCCAAACCAGCATTTGTGGCTCTACAGCGGGGAGCTCGCTCCAATTGTGGGGAGCAGGTGTTGGCTTAACCTTAAAAGAATTGCCCACAGCGATCTTGACCCGATCAAGTGTTGGTGATTGGGAGAGGGTTTCGCGGCCTTTATTCTTGGTCACGCGGTAAAAAGCCGTGGGCACTTCACCGCCAAAACCGTCGATATCGGGGGGCAAGATTTCGCTGAGGGGCTCTTTGGCACCGACCTCATTGAGTACGAGCGTGCGCACAATGACCTGCAAGTCTCGGCGTAGGTCGCGATGAATGGCAAACTGTGTGCCTCGAGACAAAAAGATCCCATAGACAATCAAGCCAGCGACCTGCACCGAGGCTAGCGCCAGCAAAAAGGAGAAGAGTAAACGGCGGCGAATCGATCTCATGCCTTGTCCTCCGCTTGCGATTGCCACCGATAGCCCTCGCCACGCATCGTCTTGAGCTGCTCGGCGGTGGCGGGATTAAGCTTTTTGAGTTTGTTGCGCAAGGCGCAGATATGGACCATGACGACATTATCACTGGCCTCCGAGTCAGCCGTGTGGCAAGCGCTCAGGAGCTGCTCTTTGGTGACAATCGCACCACGGCGCAGGATGAGCTTTTCGAGGATGGCATATTCTGCGGCAGTGAGCGTGAGCCCGACTCCGTCAACTTGCACCTCATGGCTCGTGGTATCGATCGAGATGGCACCATCGACGACTCGCGGTGACTTCACGCTATGACTGCGGCGATTGAGGGCATTGAGACGCGCCACGAGCTCATTAAAGCTAAATGGTTTGGGCAGATAATCATCAGCACCCGACTCCAGTCCAGCAATGCGGTCTGAGGTTTCGCCCTTGGCCGAAAGAATAATCACATGGGTATTGCGGCCTGCAGCACGCAGCTTTTGCAAGACCGTCAGCCCATCCATGGTGGGCAACATCAAATCGAGAATGATCACATCGTAGCTCTGATAGAGAGCAAAGTCAAGCCCCTCACGACCATCGGCAGAGGCATCAACCGTGTGGCCGAGCTTTTCTAAGCCAAGCTGAACCATCTTTTGCAGCCGTAGGGCATCCTCTATCAATAAGATTTTCATGGTGTCATTCTCCTACTTCAAAAGAAGTCAAGCCGAGGGGGGAGAGGCCCATCGGCTTGGTTGGGTGCTAGAGCCTTACTTGGCTTGAGCGGTGCAAGTGCCGCAAGTAGGGCACTGCTGGCCACGACGGCCTTGCTTGTTGGGGCGACGGCCTTGCTTGTTGGGGTGACGGCCTTGCTTCATGCCAGGGCCCTTCTTGCCCTTGGGGCCTTGAGCGGTGCATGCGGCGGCGGCGCATTCTGCGTTGTTAGCCTTCATGAATTCCTTCACGTCAGCGGGGAACTTATCGCCGTACTTAGCCTTGAGGGCCTTCATTTCGGCTTGGCGAGCGTCACGGGCGGCTTCGGTCTTTTCCTTGCAAGCGGTATGCACAGCCTCGATGTCGGCAGCGATGGCCTTGGCTTCATCTGCGGTCAAGACGATTGCAGGCTTTTCTGCGGCAGCGGGTGCCTTAGCAGGTGCAGCAACAGCAAAGGTGGTGGCAGCGACGAGCAAGAGGCAGGTGGTAAGTAATGTTTTCATGGTGGTGTTCCTTTTTGCGTTGGTTAATGTTTTGGTCAAGACTCGTTGTCTTGAACTGGGGCATACTATACACAACCAACCTTAAGATATCCTTAAGACAATGCGAAAAGATGCGAATATCTGCATAAAATCACTTAAAATAGAAGATCAAGCCCTTTTTACTCTTATAAATGGGCGTCAATGTTGCGTTGCCGCCCTTCTTGCAGGTCACCGAGAGGACCTGATCCGTCAGTGCGCCCGTCACCGCCAGCACGCCTTCATCGCCGGCAATCAACCAATGCGAAAAGTATTCGCCATCATCATTCACAAGGGGCACGACAAAGGTCGACGCTTGTCCCACAGCCACCTGATATTCATCGTCCACCACCGTCACCGTAGCCAAGGCCGCAGGCGTGGCGTCCCACTGCGCAGTAATCGTCGTATCGGCGTTGATAATGCGACCGTCTGGCAAAGCGGGCGTAATCGCCCACCCCTTAAAGGCATAGCCCTTGCGCACAGGCTCTGCCAACGCCGGCAAAGCATATCCCGCCAGCACCGTTACAGGCTTACCCATCAAGGTCACCGTATGAGTCTGCGCCACCGCAATCGCCGGACGCAACGTCGTGTAAAGCGCATTATACTTGGGGTCTAAGCCCGCCCACGGATCAGCAGGCCAATTCGGCTGGTTGACACTCAAGCCATAGTACTTGCCATCGCTGCAGTACTCCGCACCATTACCCCAGAGATCATAAAAGCCTTGAGGACTCACGTAAGTGCGATTGCTACCCGAAACGGCTAGATTCTTTGTGAAATTGCCAGCCCCCAAAGACACCGTCTCGCCCTCCTTGAGCTTGGCAGCCTCCTTAAATTGGTCGGGCGTGGGCAAGGCAAAGAGCGCACCTGCCGTTTTACCAAAGGTCTCATTGAGCTTAGTCAACAAGGTCGTATGCGTCGCACTGACATTGCCAATCGGTTGCGAGTTAGCACGATTGGCCACCGCAGCAGTAGTGTATGGCACGCCAAGGTTGATCAAGAGCCCTTGGCTCGCCTCGTAGACACTGAGGTAATAGTCAGAATCTGCGGTGGGGCGTTTGAGCACGAGGTTATTTTGGTTGAATGTCGCCAACGTATCCGTTAAGAGAGTGGCAGGGTCCACACGGCGGTAGTCGAGCGAATAGCTCACCTTGGTCGAATCTTGCTCATCAACCGTACGCGTCAAGAGCGCATAGAGCCCCTCTTGCTTCGCAATGGGCGTTGACTTGACCGAGGTCAGATCATCGATCGCCGTCGTCTGGGGCGTGGTCTCGATCGCCAAACCAAAGGCTGGGTCGGTCGGTTGCGTCAAATCATAGGTGACAGGATCAAGCGCATTGGTGCTAAAGGTCGGATAGATCGTCACATCGCCTATTGGCACCTTGCCAACCATCGTCAATTTGCCGTGCTCCTCAGTCGCCACAAAGTCGCTGGAGCTGGTATAGCGCCACGTGACCGTATAGCCCGCTGGCACGATCGTCTCAAAGGTGTAATTGATCGACGTACCCGGCGTCAAGTAGTGATCAGCAGGAAAAGCCGGTGTACCCGTAACGCTACACCCGATCAGATTAAAGAGCGAGGCCTGTTGCGTGGCAGCCGTGATGGTCATCGATTCACAGCCCTCTGGCACCGTAAAGTCACCAGGGTTGGTCGTGGGCAAGGTGTAATCCAAGTCGCGGGGGGCCACGCGAGAAGCCTCCCATTCCTGAAAGGCCACACCCGGCAGCAAGGGCTTAGTCAGCGTCACCGTATCGCCCGGCGTCACCCATTGAGCAACACCCTCGACCGTGATTGACGCTTGTTTGATCCATTCAGCAGCCACCACCGACGTATCGCCCGCAAGCGTAATGGTCAAAGGATTGGCCGTCTCTGTCGAGAGCACGCCACCCGTTGTCACAGACCAGCCACCAAAGGCATAGCCCACAGGCGGTTGCGCAGTCACCGTAAAGGTTGACCCCGCATCGTAACGTTGCCCCGCGACTGGCGTTGGTTCAACGGCCACCACGCCCGTCTCTGGTTGCGTCACAGCAAAGGTATAGGTATCGATCCACTTGGAGGCAATCGTCACTGACGTGACCTCATTGGGCAAAGTCAAATCGCCAGGATTAGACACAGGCAACGCAAGCGTGGTATTCTCAGGCACCACCGCATCGAGCGACCATCCCACAAACCGCTGATTCGCCTTACCCGTCGCCTCAAGCGTAATCGTCGCCCCCTGATCCACCGACGAGGAGTTACCATCGATCGTCACAGCAACCTGCGGCGTTTGGATAT
This sequence comes from uncultured Lentisphaeraceae bacterium, assembly GCA_964478335.1. Taxonomy (GTDB): domain Bacteria; phylum Verrucomicrobiota; class Kiritimatiellia; order RFP12; family DVOR01; genus CAYZIC01. Next base: position 5,152 of record CAYZIC010000090.1, read on the forward strand.
CGTAGACCAAACGCATCCCCAGCCAAACCTTAGACCAGGTGGGGGTAATCTCCTTAAGCTCCTTGACTTCCGTGCCACTGCGCGTCTTGCCATCAGCACAGACCTCACCCGCATTACCAGTGCAATCATAGAGCCCCTGAGGATTAACCGAGCCACTGCCAACAGTAGAGGGATACTCACTCATATTGCCCGATGGCGAATTCGCAGCAGCAGCCAACCATTCTTCGGCAGTCGGCAAACGCACCGCTACACCAAAAGGTTTCACATAGGAGTTTAGGTAGGCGCTCAACTGACCATCAAATCCCTCAGCCGACCAAGCATCCTTACCAGAGTCATAGTCCACCCCCTCAGTAATTCCCACCGCTTTGGCCTGCGAGACCAGCGTTTCAAAGACCGAAATGTAGACACCACCAACCTTGACGAAGATCATCTGCGAATCCGAGCACGCCGCCTTGACCTCCGCCTCAGAGAGATTAGACTTGAGCTCATAGGATGACGACACATCCCCATTGACAATTTTAGCAATCAGATAGTCCAGCGCCAAGAGCGGTTGCACGAACGCCGCGCAGATCGCCAAGAAAAGAAAAGATTTAATCGTATTCATCATAAGGATACCCTCACTTTCAAATAGAAACATGATACTTGATTCCTCGTCAAAAAGCAAGCACAAAGCGATAAAAACGAGCGGCTACGCCGCTGGCTAGTGGCTAGTGGCTAGTGGCTAGTGGCTAGTGGCTAGTGGCTAGTGGCTA
>CAYZIC010000091.1:0-5891 GCA_964478335.1 uncultured Lentisphaeraceae bacterium
GCCCCGCCATCCCCCGACTCGATCTTCCTCCCCTGACCAATCGCGGCACCGCAGGTGCCTTAGGGTGGCGAGCGTGCTCGCCTTCAGCGGGTGGTGGGGTTATTTTGGGCTTGACTTTGCTGGGGGATTTGGGCTATACTGGGGGGCATCTTTATTAGGTGTGTATTAACGGGGAATCTTTTAGTCATGAGTCGTATCCATTTAATCGGTATCGGTGGGGTTGGCATGAGCGCTTTGGCTCAGGCTTTCTTGGATCTTGGTTGGTCGGTGAGTGGCTCTGATCGTTTGCTTGATCGGGCGGATTGTACGTCGACTTTGGGTCGTCTGCGTGATGCCGGTGTGGGGCTCTTTGCCCAGGATGGCTCTGGGATCTCTGGTGATCTCGATGCGGTGGTCTATAGCTCTGCAATCGAGGAATCGAATGCGGATTGGCTGGCTGCTAAGCGTGCTGGTGTGGCGATGTGGCATCGGTCGGAGGCTTTGGCGCATCTGTGTCAGGGGCATCGTGTGGTGGCTGTGACGGGGACGTGTGGCAAAAGTAGCGTGACGGCGATGCTGGGGGCTATTTTGGCTGGATGTGGATTGGATCCTTGGGTGATCAATGGTGCTGAGATTGCTGGCTATGATGCTGGTGGGCGTATTGGCTCTGTGCGACGGGGTACTGCTGATGGGGTCATGGTAATTGAGGCGGATGAATCGGATAAGTCGCTGATGAATTTGATGCCGTCAGATGTGATCGTGACGAATGCGTCTGCGGACCATTTTCCTAAGGCTGAGGCGGATGCGCTCTTTGGGGCTTTTTGTGAAAAGGCCTCAGGGGTGATACTTGATGCGCGTGATTTGGATTGGTCTGTGCTTGAAGCATCGAGTGTGGGATGGGGGTGTGACTTTACTTGGCGCGGGATACGCTGTCATATTCCGATGCCGGGTGTGCATAATGCACAAAATGGCTATTTGGCACTGGAGATGGCGGCCCGATTGGGGGCTGATGAGGCTCAGGCTCGGGCGGCTTTGGTGCACTTTGGTGGGATTGCTCGTCGGCTGGAGCGTATTGGCTCATGTCGGGGGGCGTGTGTGGTCGATGATTATGCGCATAATCCTGAGAAGCTGGCGGCGGCGTGGGGCGCTTTGGTGGCGTTGGCTCCTGAGGGGGTCTGTGGCGTGTGGCGGCCGCATGGCTATGCGCCACTGCGGAAGATGATGGCGGACTTGGCGGCGATGTTTAATCGCGTGGTTAGACCGCAGGATTTAATTTTGATTTTGCCCGTGTATGATGCGGGAGGTACGACGAATCGATCGGTTTCGTCGGATGATTTGGCGCAGTTGTTGCGCTGCCCCTACGCTTTGGTGGGGACTATCAATGATGCTGAAAGTCGGCTGCGCGATTTTGCTGCGCCAGGATGCGTGATTTGCACGCTTGGTGCGCGCGATCCTGATTTGCCACGATTGGCTCGATGCTTAATAGTAGAAAAGGAATAAGTTGATGAAGCAAATGAATTTGAGTAAGGGTAAGCCTGGTGGCTTCGTTAAAAAGGGTAAACCCGGCAACTTTAAGTCTGGTCCAACTGCTGGCGCAAAGCGCCCTGTGGCAAAGCGCCCTGTGGCACCGGTCGAGGAAACGCCTCGTGAGGAATGGGTGATCACGATCACCGATGTGGCCTATTTGGGCTCGGGTGTCGGCCGTCATGACGGCTGTGTGGTCTTTGTCCCCGGCACGTGCCTGGGCGAAGAGGTCCGCGTGCGGGTCGTACGTCGTAAAAAGAAATTCGTCACCGCTAAGGTAGTCGAGGTGATTAAGCCGGCGCCGGAGCGTTTGGCTGAGAAGTGCTGCTACGCGCCGGGCGTGACCTATGCGCACATGAGCTATGAGGGTGAAGTCGCCACTAAGCAACGTCAGCTGGAGAGCTTTTTGACCCGTATGGCTGGCATCGACCCTGCTGGCATTCTTTTGCCACCAGTGGCCTCTCCTAAGGATTTGCATTACCGCAATAAGATCGTCTTGCATGCTGGCGAACAGGCTGGCTATCGTACGTTGGGCTATTTAGGTCAAGACAATGAGACGGTGCAAGACATGCCTCAATGCCCGCTGGCTGCTGAGCCGATCAATGAAGAGCTCGATCGGTTACGCTCGGATGATAAGTTTATGAATCGCCTCTGCACAGGTGATAAGGTGACCTTTCGCTATACGCCTGCTGATGGCGTGGCCCATTGGTTTAACCAAGAGATTCCCAATCGCTATTTGACAGAAGAGACCGCTGCTGGCCCAATGATGGTGCATATGGGGGGATTTTTCCAGATCAACTTGGCTGCGGCCAATCTCATGCTCGAAACCTTTATGGCGCGCTTTGCCAAGCCCGATGTGCCGAAGCATCGCGTGATCGACCTCTATTGTGGGGCGGGATTCTTTAGCGCTGCTGCGGCCAAGGCTGGAGCGCACTTTGTCGTGGGCATCGAGCAAAATAGCGGCTCGGTGGCATCTGCGCGTAAGAATGCTGCACCTGATGCGCTGGCCTTTAAGTCATCGTATATGTGCGCTGATGCTGGCACTGTAGATCCGGCGGCTTTGCGTCACGATCCCGAAGAATTGATCACGATGATTGTCGATCCACCTCGCGAAGGCCTCGAACCACAAGCCTTGGGCTTGATCTGTGATGTCAAGCCGCAGAAGCTCTTTTACATCTCCTGTGGGCCAGACACGCTGATGCGCGATTTAAAGCCATTGGTGGCGGCAGGGTACAAGGTCGAGGCCGTGCAGCTCTTTGATCTTTTCCCGAGAACGCCTCACTTCGAGACCTTTGTGGAGTTGACATTGGAGGGCTAAGATGAGCTTTGCGTATCCTTGGCTATTATTGCTTAGTATTCCAGCAATCTTTGTCGCTTGGCGCATTTTGCGCGCCAAGCGCAGTGGGGGCGTGATGTTGGCTGGGGCATCGATGAGTCTGGCGCACCATGTGATCGGGTGGCGCTATGCGGTGACACGGCTGTTGCCCTGGTGCTTTGTCGTGGGGCTCTTTGCTCTGATTCTAGCGGCTGCTGGGCCGCGCACGGCGTTGAGCCGTGAGGTGCGTAGTGCTGATGCGCTGGCGGTGATGATGACCGTCGACCTCTCGGGATCGATGAATGCCCTCGACCTCTGCCCTAAAAAGCTGGAGAAGACCCGTTTGGACTTCGTCAAGGAAACTTTTAAAGCCTTTGTCGAGAAGCGTCCTGATGACATGATTGGCTTGGTGACATTTGGGGGCTATGCGGCGACGCGAGTGCCGCTGACTGCTGACCACGAGGCGCTCTTGCATACGCTCTCAGGCGTGGAAATACCCACGATCCAGGGCTACGATGACAAAGGCCGCCCCGTGAGCAATGATGAATTGATGACCGCAATCGGCGATGGCTTGGCTACGGCCCTGGCGCGTATCCAAAATGCCGAACCCAAAACCAAGGTGGTCATTCTCCTGAGCGATGGCGAAAACAATGCTGGCGTCGTCTCGCCCAAGGATGCCGCCCAAGCTGCGCAAAAGATGGGCGTCAAGGTCTATACCATCGGCGTGGGCAAGACGGGCGTGGCGCCCTTTAGGATGGTCGACCACTATGGCCGGCGCAGCGTGCATCGCCAGCGTATGGTCCTCGATGAAGCGACCCTGCGCGACATCGCTACACAATCAGGTGGAGAATACTACAACGTCACCTCTCCCGACGCCCTCGCCCGCGCCCTCGAAGCAATCAATCAGCTTGAAACGACCCACATCGATCGCGAAGTCTACTATCGCTACAACGACCACTTCGCCCCCTATTTAATTGGCGGTGTTGCGGCGGTGCTGGTCGCCTTGACCGGCTTGATGCTCTTGACCAAACGCCCCATCTAATCGTTGTTACCGACCCCTTACTAGAAAGGATCCCCGAGATGACATTAGCACCTTTTATTGAAGCTTTTGATGCCTTGCCTGTTGTTTTTAAGGAAGCCAAACCGCTGTGTGGCCTGATATTGGGCTCTGGGTGGCGCGAAGCGCTCGACCCTGATCGGGAGTTGGCGGCGTTGCCCTATTCGCAGATACCTAATCTGGGCGCGAGTACGGTGGTGGGCCATTCGGGAGAACTCCTCCTCTTGGATTACGAGGGTGCGCAGGTGATTTGTTTTTCGGGGCGTCGTCACTATTACGAGGGTCAGGGTTGGGTGCCTGTAGTGATGCCGATTGAGCTGATGCGCCGTATGGGCGTGAAGCAGCTCTTGCTGACCAATGCTGCTGGTGGCATCTCCCGCCATTTCCAACCAGGCGACTTGATGGTGATCCGTGATCACGTCAATGTGACGGGATTTAACCCGCTCCAGGGGATCAATATCCCCGAATGGGGGCCGCGGTTCCCTGATATGAGTGCGGTCTATAGCCCCTCGCTCAGTGAAAAGCTCCACCAAGCAGCTCCAGGCAAGCTCAAAGAGGGTACCTATATCTATAGTACAGGCCCTGCCTATGAAACCCCCGCAGAGATCCGTTTTTACCAACAATTGGGCGTTGATGCGGTGGGCATGTCGACGGTGCCAGAGGCGCTTTTGGCGCATGCTTGTGGCATGCAGGTGGCTGCACTCAGCTGTATTACCAATATGGCAGCTGGCATCACTGGCCCGCTCAACCATGCAGAAGTGCTCGAACAAAGCAAGCTGACGCAGCCCTTGATGGCCAAGGTCGTGCAGACCTTTATCCGCGAACTCGCCCGAGAGGCTCAGCCATGCAAGTCGGTCTAGACGGCTGGCTTGCGCAGCATCCTGTGCACAATCAGCGCATCGGGCTCTTGTCGCACCAAGCGGCACTCACCGCAACTGGTGAAACCTCAGCCCAGCGGCTGAGGCGATACTTCGGGGACAATCTTGTGGCGCTCTTTGCGCCCGAGCATGGCTACTTTGTGGCGGCAGCTGCTGGCGAAAAGACCCCCTCGATCACCCACCCGCTGTGGGGTATTCCTGTCTATTCGCTCTATGGCGAAACCCGCAAGCCGACACCCGCAATGCTTGCGGGGATTGATTGTGTGGTGGTCGATTTGCAAGACCTTGGGGTGAGATGCTATACCTATCTTGCGACTCTCAAGTTGATGCTTGAGGCCTGTCAAGAGGCGGGTGTGTCGGTGATTGTCTGTGATCGGCCGGTGCCTCTGCCAGGCTGTGAGGATGGCCCGATTGCGCACCCTGATTACTTTTCTTTTGTGGCACCGTGTGCTTTGCCGATGGTCTATGGTAAGACGCAGAGTGAGGTTGCTGCTTGGCTTGGCCTGCCCCATCAAGCTGCGCAAATGGTGGATTATACTCCGAGCTTTAGGTACCCTGACGATGCGCCTCTCTTTGTCCCACCGTCGCCTGCGATTCGTTCGTGGCATGCTGCGCAGTGTTACCCAGCGCTGGTCTTTGCGGAGGCCTTTCCCTCGCTCGATGTGCATCGGGGCGGGGCGATGGCCTTTCAAGCGCTGTCGGCTCCCTTTATTGATGGCGAGGCCTTGGCGGGAGCTTTTACAGAATTGGCCTTACCCGGGGTGAACTGCTTTGACTATACGCAGGGGGCGAGTGCTGGCGGGATCCGTTTGGCCGTGACCGAGCCGAGTCTCTTTAAGCCGATCCAAGTGGCCGATGCGCTGCTCGCATTGCTTGACCAGCTGACACCGCATGACGCGCTCTATCGTGATTGGCGACCAGCTTGGCTCAATCAGCTTTATGGCTGTGAAAAGGTCACGGCTGCTGGTTGCACTGCTCCCATCTTGACGTAATCTGTGGGCTCGCTGCGTTTGCCCGCAACAAGCATCAGGCATTAAGAGACTCAAATAAGCAGGGTGTGGGGCGGCAGCCTCCACCATTAGCGCTAGAACTAGAACTATCAACTCGAACTAGGAGGCGTAGCCTCCTTCCCGCCTCT
>CAYZIC010000092.1:0-5386 GCA_964478335.1 uncultured Lentisphaeraceae bacterium
CAAAATGCAAGTCATAAGCGTAAAAAAGCGGGCTCTTGTTTGATTTTAATGAGTAGCAAGGATAAAAAGAGGGGCTCTTTGGGGCTCTTGTTTAATTTTAGTGGGTCAGAAGTTAACACGGTAGGAGCGTAGCGACTGTTCTTGGAGGCTAAGCCTCCTCACGGCCCCAAGCCGTAATCAAGCATCATGCAGCGCCCTTTTTGTGGAAGACAAAAAGCACCTCCATAGTAGCTTGCCCAAAAAGATCTCGCACGACTCGATAAAGCAACAATAGCGATGCTTCGCCATTCTACCCATCAAAATCAAATCAAGAGTCCAAAAGTGCCTACGCACTGCTTTTAGCAGACTCTTGTCTCATTATTGTGGGCGTCTCCGTATTCTTAAGTAAGCGGCAAGATTGAGCTTAGACAAGACGCAAGCTGGTGCGCACCAAGACAGTATCTCTTTTGCTACTAATAAAAGAGCCTCACCCCCGCAGACTTACCATGGGCTACATACTACCTTATTAGAGCCGTAGATTTTTCACTCCCACTTCCGTTTACGTTAAAGGACGTGTGTGTGGATGAATTGCGTGACACCGGCGTCGTCATTTGAGAGAGCGTGTAGCTTGGCGAGGTGCTTGAGCTGTGGGTGGGCGTTGGCCATTGCGACACCGATGAGACCGCCTTGCATCATGGTCAGGTCATTGAGATAGTCGCCAAAGGTGAGGGTTTCACTCGGCTCAATCCCGTATCGCTTAATGATCGAATGGATCGCTTTGCCTTTATTGACCGACGCTGGCATCGTGTCGATCCATTCTTTACCAGAGAGGATGACCTTAAGCTCTGGGGTCGAGTAGGGGAGGAGCTGAGGTAAAACGAGCTGCTCTGCTTGTGGGGTGTAGATGGCCATTTTGCAGATGCAGGTCTTGGTGAGGATTGCCTCGAGATTGGGGACATGAGTGATCTGGTCAAAGTACTCTTGGATGTTTTTGACAATTTGCGGGTCGTCTGTCTCAATGTAGGCTGTGTCTTTGCCACAGACCACTGGATAGGTGTCTGGTACGTTGATCGCTTGACGATAGATGTCGATAAATCTCTCCCCAGGTGTCAGATCCTCGTAAATGAGCGTATCGCCTTGGTAGGCAATGGCTCCATTCTCTGCAATAATGATTATCTTGTCGAGAATCGTACGGAAGCGATTACGTAAATTGGCATATTGGCGACCACTGGCAATGGCAAAATGGATTTGACTTGCATGGAGGGCTACCAAGGTGGGGTAGAGGTCTTTGGGCGGCTGATGGGCGCTGTTGAGCAGGGTGCCATCCATGTCGGTTGCGATAAATTTATACATGTGCGTGGATATCCTTAAAATATATGCCATAATAGCATAAGGAGTGCTTGCATGCAAGCCTAGATTGTGATAAGGTAGACTTGTTTTTATTGATTGACTAGAATAAGGAGTTTTATGAAACGTACTTTTGCTTTGCTGATTTGCCTTTTAGCCCTCCAGGGATGTGTCTCTTATCCCTCTGTGGCGGGATCGATGGATGATTGCCCAATTGTGATTTATCGCGATGGTAGCTACTCTTTGTGGGATGAGCCCATCATGCTAGACAAGCTCGCTAAGATCGTTTCTAGATCAGATACACCAACTGATAGTCAGATTTATGTGCGAGTAAAGGGTAAACGTTCCGATCCCGAGATTGCCTATGCGATGAGTAACTTGATCTCTAAGCTCTATGAGTATGAGGTTGAGGGAGTGGTCTTTTTGAGCGATCGTGTCGCATCGAGTAAATCCTACACGCCTGAGGAATATGCTCTGGAAAAAGCCAAGCGTATACAGCTCTATAAATCGCAACCCCCTAAAATGCGTAATCAATCTCGCTGGTAAAAGGGCTTTGCAATGGTTGATTTAAATAATGATGCGCGAGTTATGGGATTATTCCCGCCTCTGACGTACTTGCCGATGTTTCGTTCGGTGACGTGTGACTCGCGTCAGGTGCAGCAGGGGGATCTTTTTGTGGCAATTAGTGGATTCGCTGTGGATGGTGCACGCTTTGCCGATGCTGCTCGAGCACAGGGGGCGGTGGCGGTCGTTGGCGAGAGCCCCGATGCGGATCTGCATGTCGATAATGGACGGGTGGCTTTGGCTACCTTGCTCGCAGCCTCTCTAGGCTACCCGGCTGATCGACTGCGCCTCTGTGGTGTAACGGGTACGAATGGCAAGACGACAACCGCTTGGTTGACGCAGGCAATGCTAGCCCAAGGGGGATTAATGCCAGGGTTGATCAGTACCGTTTCCATTTCATATCCGGGCGTGGATCAGCCTGCGTCTTGCACGACTCCTGGTGCAGATGTCCTGCAACCTCTTTTAGGAAGTATGGTCGCTGCGGGTAGCCGGGCGGCGGTAATGGAGGTTTCTTCGCATGCGATTGATCAATCTCGCATCGCTGCTATGGATTTTGCAGTTAAGGGTTTCACAAACCTCACTCAGGATCATCTTGATTACCACAAAACGCTCGCTGCTTACTTTGCCGTTAAGCAGCGATTTGTCTTGTCTGGCCCAGGTACGGCCGTGGTCAATATCGACGACCCCTATGGTAGGTGCCTAGTGCAAGATCTCGAAGCTGCGCATAAACCCTATTTGACCTATTCTTGTCAAGGCCCTGCGGATCTCTATGCTGAGGACGTGCAATTGTCTGCTTCGGGAACTGTGTTTACCTTGCATTTCCCAGTGCGTCAAGGAGCCTCTCGGAGCTATCGTGTACAGACTGCGATGATGGGGCGATTTAATGTGAGTAATATCTTGTGCGCTGCGGCGATGGCGACTGCTGTTGGAGTCTGGCCAGAGATGATAATGACCGCTATTGCTGAGGCGCAATCTCAGTGGGGGCGACTAGAATGCGTCGCACCTGGGGTCTTTGTCGACTACGCCCATACCGATGATGCCCTCAGTAATGTACTCGCATGTCTCAAAGAGGTGACTCAGGGTAGACTCTTGTGTCTCTTTGGCTGTGGCGGAGATCGTGATCAGCTCAAGCGCCCTAAAATGGCGCGTGCCGTTTGCGCACTCGCTGATGGATGCGTCGTGACGAGTGATAACCCGCGCTCAGAATCTCCCGATGCAATCCTTGAGCAAGTCATGGCCGGCGTGCCCTCTGACTGGCTTGCGGATGGTCGTTGCCTCCGTATCGTTGAGCGAGGTGAGGCGATTGATACCGCGTTGCGTATGCTCCAAGCGGGGGATGTCTTGGTGATCGCAGGTAAAGGTCACGAGACCTACCAAGAGATCAATGGTGTTAAAAGACCATTCTCGGACAGACAGAGAGTAAAGGACTTTTATGACGGTAGACAAGCTTGAGGAGACTGGCTCTACGTTGCGCACGGAGGTCAATGAGGCATCTAGCAAGGCTACGTTTAAAGCGGCCGAGACTGACGAGGTCTATTTAACCCGACATGAACGCTGGAATCGCTATTTATCTCTCCTAAAAGTATTCGGCAAAACTGGTGCACTGACCTTTGGTGGTGGCTATGCGATGATTGCGCTGCTCGAATACGAGATCGTCGAATCCAGAGGCTGGATTGACGATGAGACCTTTGTCGATATGATTGTTGTTGCGGAGAGTACACCTGGACCGATCGCTGTTAATTTGGCAACCTTTGTCGGCTATCGCCGTGCGGGATTTTGGGGCGGGCTGGTTGCCACGATCGGCGTAGTCTTGCCGGCATGGCTCATTATTGTGCTGATTTCTCAAGCGTATGCGCAGTTTCGTGACAATGCTTGGGTCGCGGGACCTTTGGCGGGAATCAGGCTTGCGGCGATCTTGTTGGTCTTGCAGGCATTCTTTCGACTGGGGGCGAAGTTGCCTCGTTGCCCCATTACGTGGATCTCATTGAGCGTGACGCTTGTGGCGGCATTGGGATTTGGGGTGAGTGCCATTGCTTTACTGATCGGGGGCTTTTGCTTGGGACTCTGGCTCTTTCGCACAAAGTCTATACACGGAGATTGTGTGTAATGATCTATTGGCTACTCTTTGTGACCTTCTTTAAGGTCGGTCTCTTTACTATCGGTGGTGGCTATGCGATGCTTCCCTTGATTCAAGTCGAGGTCGTAGAACGCCACACCTGGATTGAAATGACGCAATTTGCTGAGTTTGTCGGGATAGCCGAGGGGACACCTGGTCCATTTGCGGTGAATATCGCCACCTTTACAGGCATGCACTGCGCAGGCCTATTCGGTTCGATTGTCGCAACTTCGGGTTTGGTTTTGCCTTCTTTGATGATTATCTTGGCAATCGCCATGCTCTTTCGCAATTTCCTCTCGTATCAATGGGTCAAGAATGGATTGCGCGGCACGCGCCCTATCGTTTGTGGGCTGATCGCAACGGCGGCGGTGCAGCTGGCCATTAATGGCTTTTATGTGCAGCAGACGATTCAGTGGGCTGCGGTTGGATTTGTTCTGGTGCTTTTGGCGATGGTGCTGATTTTTAAGCTCAAGCCGCTCTATGTAATTATTCTAGGCGCAGGTTTGGGATTTGTCGTTGCGACAATCTTTAAAATACCACTGTAGAGGAGCTATGATTCGTCGCTGGCTAACAAAATGCTTAGATGTGCTCTACCCTAGGGACTGTATATTTTGCCGTCAACCTGTTGAGGGCGATGGATATATCTGTGAAGAGTGCTTAACGAAAATCAATTTTGAGCGTAACGCGTGTTGTGACATCTGTGCGATCGAAGGCCCCACTTTAGATGGCCCCTCATTTATATGTGGTATTTGCTTGCTCACGCCTCCAAACTTTGACCGAGCATTTGTGGTGTGTCGTTTTGAAAAAGAGATCCGAGAGCTCGTCATCCTACTTAAATACTATCATGGTGACTACTTAGCCAAGACGCTCGGGCAGATTATGCTGGCTTTTTACCATGCGAATATGCAAGACCTTGCCATCGCTGCTTTTGTCCCTGCACCAGCTACACCAAAAAAGAAACGTAGCCGTGGTTACAATCAAGCACTCCTACTGGCTCAAGTTGTTTCTCACGCCACGAGGATTCCCATCCTATCAAATGTCTTGATTAAGAAAAAAGCCTCCTCTCAAACGACGCTCAATGCTAATGATCGACGATCAAATGCGTTTAAATCATTTAGCCTCAATGCTAAGCTCCCTGACGCTTACATGGGTAAGAATCTCTTGATTATAGATGATATTATGACTACTGGGGCAACGTGTGATGCGTGTGCAAAACTCCTCAAAGAGGCTGGTGCTAATTGCGTGTATGCTCTCGCTCTGGCAAGAGGTAAAATGCACAAAGCCTAAAGGTTTAGGCTTTGTTAAAAACACCATTATTTTAACCCAAGGGTAAATTGCAACAATAAATGTCGCAGTAGGCTAAGAAATCTTTAGTAATTC
>CAYZIC010000093.1:0-4946 GCA_964478335.1 uncultured Lentisphaeraceae bacterium
AAACTGACCCAGTAACGCAGTTGCCCCGCTTTTATCCCCGCAGTCGTGGCCGTGGTCTATGGCCTCCGTCTCTGCTCGCGGGATAGTAATCACGCAGCGAGCACTGAGGAGCGCGATGCACGGCGTTGGAGGCTACGTTTGCTCCTTGCCGTGCTAAAGCACTGTCTGCGTCGCAAGCCTCGTCTCCGCCTTGTGCATCATCAATCCTCAGCACTCGCCCACTTGAGTGGCTATTTAAGCCTGATTAGCCCATAAAGCTAGTCAGGCTTTTTTGTGTCGATATACCGTAGGCGCTAGATCGAGCCAGATGACGGCTTAAAATTCCTGTGGCACCGTGCACTCTCCCGTGGCGGCTTCGCCGCCGCTCTAGGCGAGGTGTCGCCGCTTTAAGGTCGGCAAGCCGACCGTCTTAAGGCACCTGCGGTGCCGCTCTAAGGAGGCTGCGCCTCCGCTTGAGCGACTGCATCGCAGGACGCTGGGCGCTCGCAGGCTCGCTGATTGTGCGGTGATAGGAGCAGAGGAGGCTGCGCCTCCGAGTTCGAGTCTAGAGTTCGAGTGCTAGGAGGGGCTGCCGCCCCACACCCCGCTAATTGAGGAGCGATAGGAGCGATGGGAGTCTTCCGCACAGGACTGCGGGCTGCGCGCTATCGCTTGCCTTTTGCGGCTGGGTGCCGCGTGAGCTCGCTTTGCGAGCGGGTTGCGTGGGGCGGGTGGGGGATGGGGTCAGGGGTGGAGACGCGGGGACGCTCGCCGCTCCCCGCTGCCCCCTAGGCAGAGCGTTGCTCCGCTAGCTCTGTGATGGGGGCTGTCTGCCCCCATGCCCCCGACTGAGTAAACTCAGCACAGAACTCGCCTCGCGCGCTCGGCTCTCCTTGGTGGCCTGCGGCCACAGGACGCTGGGGATTGGAGGTGGGGGCTCTGTGGATTAGCGGCGGGAGCAGTGGCAGCGCCACGCCTGTCACCTCGGTCGCTGCGCTCCCTGGTGGCAGGGCTCGCTTTGCGAGCGGGTAGTGTGGGGGCGGCTGCGCCGCAGGTGGCAGGGCCTGTGGTAGCGGAGTGGATTGACTGGCTGAGCGGAGGCCATCTTAAAAGCCGGAGCGGTGCCTGTCAATCTCACGTAGCGGGGGTGATTGCGGCTTGGTGCCGCTCGCCACTAGCCACTGGGCACTAGCCTCTGAATACAGTAAGACCATTTTCGTGGGGTCACGAAAATGGTCTTGCTGTATTGGCTGGGGGCTCTGCTTACTCGAGGCCGACGGCTTGGCGGGCTTCGGTGAGGGTCTTTTGGGCTTCGGCGCGGGCTTTTTGGGCGCCTTTTTGTAGGATGGATTCGACGTAGTCGGGGTTGTCGATGAGCTCTTGGCGGCGGGCACGGAAGGGCTCAAAGGTGCGTTCGTAGATTTCGAAGAGGGCTTTTTTGGCGTGGCCGTAGCCGTAGTTGCCGCCGAGGTAGTTGGCGCGCATGACTTCGCGCTCTGCTTGGTCGGCGAAGAGTTTGTAGAGGGCGTAGATGCGGCAGGTGTCGGGGTCTTTGGGTTCTTCGAGAGGGGTGGAATCTGAGACGATCTTCATGATGCGTGATTTGATCTCTTTGAGTGGTGCGAAGAGCTCAATGGTGTTGTTGTAGCTCTTGGACATCTTTTGTCCGTCGAGACCTGGGATGACCGCGACTTCTTCGCAGATGGATGGTGTGGGGAGCTTGAAGACTTCGCCGAAGGTGTTGTTGAACTTGATCGCGATGTCGCGGGTGACTTCGACGTGTTGCTTTTGGTCACGGCCGACAGGAACGATGTCGCTCTGGTAGGCGAGGATGTCTGCAGCCATGAGTACGGGGTAGGCAAAGAGGCCGTGTGAGGCTGGTAGGCCGCGGGCGAGTTTGTCTTTGTAGGAGTGGCATCTCTCGAGGAGACCCATGGGGGTGACGGAGGAGAGGAGCCAGGCGATTTCGTGGACTTGTGGGACATCTGCTTGTCTAAAGAAGCAGGTTTTGTCTGGGTCGAGTCCGCAGGCGAGGAAGTCTAGGGCGACGTTGTGGGTGTCGTCGCGGAGGCGGGCGGCGTCGTGTACGGAGGTGAGGGCGTGGTATTGGGCGATGAAGAGGAAGGGTTCGCCTTGGGCTTGTAGCTCAAATGCGGGCTTCATGGCGCCGAAGTAGTTGCCGAGGTGAAGTTTGCCGGAGGGTTGGATGCCTGTTAAGATGCGCATGGCTGGGTCTTTCTTGAAATTGGGGGTCTCTTAGGGGAGGATTGGTAGGGGAGCTGGTAGGTCGTTGATGGCGGCGTGGATCATGTCGCGATAGTATTTGACGGGGTAGAGGCCGGAGGATGAGTTGAGGAGTTTGCCTTGGGGGCTAACGATGAAGAGGAATGGTAGGTAGAGGCCAGTGTCTTGTAGGGGGTAGTTTGTCTCGACGAATGCTCTGGTGTCGAAGTCGTCGCAGCTGACGTCGACGTAGAGCATATTGCTGGGGAGCTTGATGTCGCCGTGGCCGAGGAGATCCCAGATCTTTTGGCAGTTGGAGCATTCTTCGCGTCCGTATTGGATGAAGAGGTATTTATTTTGTTCTTTGGCTTGGCGGAGTGCGTCTTGGAGGTCGTGGATGGCTGGGAGGCGTTTGCCGGTGGGTCGGCGAATGGCGTACTGTGGTACAGCGGTGGCGGGGTCTGCTTGGGGTTTGGTGCGCTCGGCGTTTTCAACGACGATGGGAGTGGGGAGCTTGCACTGGTCGCCTGTGCACTGAGGCTGTGGGTCTGGGTCTGGTTTGGCAGTCCAGGATGCAGGAAAAGGTGTCATGCAGCCTGTGAGGAGGGTGATGACGCTCAGTGAAATGATCAATAGGGATTGTTTCATGATGGTACTCCTTGTGCTGGGTGTGCGAGCCAAATGGGCTGTTAGCCCATTTGGTTGAGGAAGCGGACGTCGTTTTCGTAGAGCCAGCGGATGTCTGGGACGCCGTATTTGATCATGGCGATGCGCTCGACGCCCATGCCGAATGCGAAGCCGTAGACTTCGTCAGGGTTGTATCCGACGAATTGGTAGACGCGTGGGTCGACCATGCCGGCACCGGCGATTTCGATCCAGCCGCTCTGCTTGCAGACGCGGCAGCCTTTGCCTTTGCAGACGTGGCAGGTGAAGTCGACTTCGACTGAGGGCTCTGTGAAGGGGAAGAAGTGTGGGCGGAAGCGTACACCGATATCTGGTCCCATCATTTCGCGGGCGAAGTAGGCGAGGGTAGATTTGAGGTCAGCCAGTGAGACAGGCTTGGTGTCGACGTAGAGACCCTCGATCTGGTGGAAGTTGGCGCTATGGGTGGCATCGGTGGTGTCGCGGCGGTAGCATCGGCCAGGGTTGATGATGCGTAGGGGGGGCTTGTTGCCCATCATGGTGCGGATCTGGACTGGGGAGGTTTGGGTGCGCAGGAGGTTGTCTGCGTCGAACCAAAATGTGTCGGATGGGTCCATGGAGGGATGGTGGGGGGCGGTATTGAGTGCGGTGAAGTTGTTGAACTTATTCTCAATATCTGGGCCGTCAGCGACGGTGAAGCCGATACGTGCGAAGATTTGGGCGACTTCCTCCATGACGCGTGATACGGGGTGGATGGTGCCAGTGGTGTGCCATGAGCCTGGCATGGATGGGTCGAATGCCATGGTGGCGTCGCTGCTGCTGGAGAGAGCTGCGGTCTTGGCTGCGATCGCAGATTCGAGCTCTGCGCGCCAGGCTCCGAGCTCTTTGCCCATGGCGGGGCGTTCGTCGGCGGAGACGTCTTTCATGCCTTTGACGAGTGCGGGGAGGGAGCCGTTGCGTCCGAGATAGGTAATGCGGACTTGTTCGAGGGCTTCGAGATCGGCAGCATCGTTGACTTGTGTTAAGGATGTGGCGTGTAATTGTTTGACTTCTGCGACTGTCATTATTCACCTCATGGGCTGGGTTGGCATGGGTGCCAACGGGGACTTATTGTGTAAAGAGATATATGAGATAAAAGTATCACAAAGCGATTGAAAAGGCAAGCATAATTTGGTAGCTTGCGTGGATTAGTCGATACTTTGAGAGTAAAAGTGATCATGTAGAGGTTTGTGGTCTGTGGAGGCGGCAGTGTCTGGGCAAAAAAAAGAGGATCTCATTACTGAGATCCTCCTTGCAAGTGGTCTTAGGCGCGAGCCTTTGACGACTGGCTCATTGGCTTTAGGCCAATGCGGCGCGAGCCTTTTCGACAAGAGCCTTGAAACCTGCTTCGTCGTGGATGGCGATTTCGGAGATCATCTTACGGTTAACCGTGATGCCTGCCTTGGTCATACCCTCGATAAAACGGCTGTAGGTCATGCCTTCAGCGCGAGCGGCTGCATTGATACGAGCGATCCACAATTGGCGGAATTCGCGTTTGCGCAGGCGGCGGTGCCAGGTGGCAAGGCGCTGTGCGCGATCGACGGCTTCTGTTGCCAAACGGAATTGCTTGCTGCGTGCGCCGTAGAAGCCCTTAGCCAGGGCTAACCGCCGACGACGACGTTCGCGTGATGCGGGTGCATTAGTTGCTCTAGACATAATTTAATCTCCTTAGTTAGCCTGCATCATGCGGGCGATATTTTTCTGCATTGCTTCGTCGACAACGACAGAACCACGGAGATTGCGTTTACGCCCACGAGGCTTGTAGCCATTGATGTGGCTCTTACCTGCTTGAGTGCGCTTTGCTTTACCCGTGGCCGACATTTTGAAACGCTTGGTAGCGGCTCTTTTGGTCTTCATTTTAGGCATAGTATTGTATTCCTATTTTTTTGGGCGGGATCCCTTTGGAGGCAGTCAGCCTGAAAGCCCCATCAGAAGATCCCTACTTTTCGTGACCGAAATATGTGTCTCTAGTGAGGCACATGTCGGGATAAGGTAGCACACATCCTCTCCAAAGGCAAGCACAAAATGTATAAAAGTGGCAAAAAAAGAGTGGGGGAGGGGCG
>CAYZIC010000094.1:0-4669 GCA_964478335.1 uncultured Lentisphaeraceae bacterium
GGGAGGAGGCGTTCCTTATAGAGGGAAGGTCTGCTTCATTATATAATGAAGGGAGCTTTCCTTATATAAGGAAGGTGTCGAGGGGCAGCTAATGGGCGATTTGAGAGTCAGCTGACTCTGGTACAAAGGTCAGCTGACTTTGGCACAAGAGTCAGCTAACCCTAGTGCGAGAGTCAGGTGACTCTCGGCAAGGGCTGCGGGGGAGGCTTCGCCTCCTTATTGGAACGGCCTGCGGCCTTTTAGAACGGTCGCCGCGCTCCCTATTGGTGGTCGACGACCACGGGAGCAGGACGGGCGGAGACGGAAGCGTGCATACTTATTCGGTAGCCGGACGGGAACGTCTGGCTCGGGATTCTTGGGGCAGACACAAGCGAAACGAGCGAGCAAGCGAATCGCAGCACTCTGTGTCTCTGACCGCTCGGTCGCCTGCGGCTCGGTCGCTCAAGTACTGCGTACTTGTCCAAGCTCAATCTCGCCACTGCAGTCGCTACGCTCCTTTGCTTACTCGTTTCACTTTGTGATACACTCTCCTCGTAGGCCCTACTTCCCGCGGCGCAGCCGCCCCTTCCTTACATTCCTTGTATTCCTGACCTGTTCACTGTTCACTGTTCACTAGGAGGCGTAGCCTCCTCCCCATTCCTTTCATTCCTTGCATTCCTGACCTATTCGTCTTTATTCGTTTTCATTAGCGTTCATTCGTTGACCCATTCGTGTCATTCGTGGACAAAATCTGGCAGCCGCCCGCATCTGGAAACAAAATCGCCTCTTTGAACGACTTTACGCTTGCTTTTGTTTCTCCTTTAGCGTATAGTAATAACCATACGAAGTGGTGCAGATGATCGATTGATCATGCTTTCACCTCTCTATTACCCTATTTGGAAAGCGATCGATGAACGAATTTGAGCCTTTTGCCCCCCCCACCCTCTTGCACGAAGACATGTCACTGGGGGATTACCAGATCCGAGGTTTTCTTGGCGTGGGGTCGACAGGAGAAGTTTGGTGCGCTCAGCACACCCAGACAAAGCAATACGTAGCGCTCAAGATCCTCAAAAGCGACCAAACCACCGATCGGCAACGTTTCTTGCTCGAAACGCGTATCCTCTCAGAGCTCTCCCACCCAGGGGTCATTCGGATCCACGACCATGGGGAATGGGAAAATCGTCCTTGGTTTACCATGGATCTGCTGGCCCCCTTACCTCCAGTAACCTCCGCACACCAAGCGACGCACTTGGCTCTCCAATTGTGTGATGCAGTCGAGACGCTCCATGCGCATGGGATTATTCACCGCGACATCAAGCGCGCCAATATCATGATGCACAAAGGCCACCTCGTCCTGATGGACCTGAGCATCGCCAAGCCAATGAATGAAGCCCTCGCCCAATCTCTCATGACCTGCCCCAACCCCACCTATATCCAAGGCATCCATGCGGTCGGGTCATTGGGGCGCTCTGCGCCAGAACAATTCGACGGCTCCAAAATCACCCCAGCAACCGACGTCTATGCGATCGGGATGTTTATCCGCGACATCTATCCTAATTGGCGCACCGATCCCATCCTTGAACGCGTCCTCCCTCGCGCCATCAGTGCAGACCCTGCATTACGCTACGCCTCAGCGCATGATTTCGCCAAAGACCTCAGCGCCTCGCGCACCTCCTCCCTCTGGCGCAAAGTCGCTCTCATCGCTGCGCCCCTCCTCATCGGTGTAGCCATTGCGGCTTACTTCCCCCTCAAAGCCTACTGGCAAGTCCACGACTGGCAGTTCGCACGATCATCATTTATCACTAAAGAACGCACCCAGTTGCAACCCTACACCGTCTACACCCACATCGTGATCGACAATCCCGTCACCGAGATTGCCCTACCCGACAACCCCCACGGTGTCGTCTGGTCGGGAGCCTTTGTCTTTAACCCCCAAGTCTCCCCCCAGCGCCTCATCATTCACAGCCCATCAGCCAGCCACAAACAACTCATCGGCCACGTGTACAACGGCGGCAATAATCGCGAAATCATCCTCGTAGGCGACATCGACTGGCACTGCACCGACATCCACGGCTTCGTTCACTTCCCCACCCAATTTGATGGGCACCGCCTCGGAGAGCCCTTCTCCGAATCCTGGGTCAGCCACACCATCCCCACCTCCGATGTCGCCCCCGCCCACATCCGACGCGCCCCCACCCTCCAGGCCGCCAGAGCACTCGCCCCCCTAGACAAAGCAGAGCCCATCCAATGATCCGCCACCTCCTCATCCTCCCCCTCCTCACCTCAATCGCCACCGCCGCGATTGACACAGACCTCCTCACCCGCGCCAAAGCAGGCTACGACTGGGCTCAAAACCAAGTCGGCGTCGCTTACGCAAAAGGTGTCGGCGTAGACCCATCCCCCAAACAAGCCATCGTGTGGTTTAGCAAAGCCGCAGACCAAGGCAACGCCGACGCACAATACAACCTCGCCGCGATGTATCGCGACGGCACTGGCGTCACCCAGAGCTATACAGAAGCCTTTTGGTGGTTCCGCAAAGCCGCCGAACAAGGCAATGCCGCCGCTCAAAATCAACTCGGCATCGCCTACGACAACGGCAGAGGCGTCGAACAATCCCCAACAAAAGCCGTCAACTGGTTTCATCAAGCCGCCCGACAGCACAACGTCGGCGCCCAATACAACCTCGGCTACCTCTATAAGATCGGCAGAGGCGTCAAGCAAGACCCCACAACCGCCTACCTCTGGTATCGCAAAGCCGCAGACCAAGGCTACGACCAAGCACAAATCCAAGTCGGCATCGCACACGCCACAGGCAAAGGCACCACACAAAACTACACAGAAGCATTCAACTGGTTCCTCAAAGCCGCCAACCAAGGCTCCCCAGAAGCTCAAACCCTCATTGGCGCCGCCTACGACAACGGTAGAGGCATCCCCCAAGACCCCACCCAAGCCAGTAAATGGTATCTCAAAGCCGCCCAACAAGGCTACCCCAGAGCCCAATACAATTTAGCCATCATGTATCGCGACGGCAGAGGCGTCACCCAAGACCCAGACCAAGCCAAACACTGGCTCAGCAAAGCCGCCAAACAAAACCACCCAGGAGCCCAAAAACAACTCAAGCACCTATCAGCCAAACGCTAAGCATCAGCACAAGCCCCCCCCATTTATTCAGATCCATTAGACGACCCAATCCCCATGAACCTATCCTCACTCATCACCTCCGACACCCTCATCCACGACATGTTCGCCCACGAAAGCGAAGACGTCTGGGCCCGCCTCATTGACCGCTACAGAGTCCCCCTCCTAGAATTCCTCAAGAGCAAACACCGCACCGATCTCGACCTCGAGCTCATCGTCCAAGACACCTTTGTCGACCTCATCAAAAACATCCTCGCCCACAAATACGACCCCGAGAAAGGCAAATTCCGCAACTACCTCCTCTGCATCGCGACCAACAAAATCCGCAGCGAGCTCCGCAGTATCGACACCCGCCACAGACTAGAAGCCGACTACACCGCAGACACCACCATTGCCAACGCCCCCATCCCCTCAGCAGACGACCAAGCCCACTGGCACAAGCTCGTCTATCAAGCAGCACGCGACAAAATCCTCACATCACCAAGCATTGGCACCCGCACCAAAGGCATCTTCATCCAATACGCCCTCCAAGGCCGCCCCGCCCAAGAAGTCGCCCAAGCCTACGACACCACCCCAAACACCGTCTACCAAATCAAAAACCGCCTCACCGACCTCATCAAACAAGAAGCCGACAAATCCCAATAACCCATTACAAAACAATCAAAACAGCCCCTTAGGCACACAAATAATAAAATAATCACCAAAACCGCCTAAGAAATCCCCCGCCTCGAGCTATACTATATTAGAATGCCACACAGTCATCCACCCAAGATGACACACGTCCCTGGCATATTAATTTATTAGCAAAGAGGCCCCATGAAACGTTTACTCATTATCGCCACCCTCCTCACCTCAATCGCCACCGCCGCGATTGACCCCGCCCTTTTGGCCAAAGCCGATGCCGGCGATGCCCAAGCACAAAATCAAGTCGCTCTCGCTTACTACACAGGCCGAGGTGTAGAAAAGTCTGCAACAGAAGCTGTCAAGTGGTTCCGCAAATCAGCAGAGCAAGGATACGACTGGGGACAATACAATCTAGGCACAATGTACCGTGATGGAAGTGGTGTATCCCAAGACTACACCAAATCCTTTTGGTGGTACCTCAAAGCTGCAGAGCAAGGCAATGCGGATGCACAAATCCAAGTTGCTGTCGCATACGACACAGGCCGAGGTGTAGAGCAATCTGCAACAGTAGCACTCAAGTGGTTCAAAAAGGCTGCGGAGCAAGCAAATGTTGATGCTGAATTTTATCTAGGAGTGAAGTATCTCAATGGCATAGGTGTTACCCAAGACTACACCGAAGCATTCAAGTGGTACCTCAAAGCCGCTAACCAAGGCAATACGGATGCACAAAATCAAGTCGCTCTCGCTTACTACACAGGCCGAGGTGTAGAAAAGTCTGCAACAGAAGCTGTCAAGTGGTTCCGCAAATCTGCAGAGCAAGGCTTCGCCCCAGGCCAAAACAATCTAGGCACAATGTACCGTGATGGGAGTGGTGTTACCCAAGACTACACCGAAGCATTCAAGTGGTACCTCAAAGCTGCAGAGCAAG
>CAYZIC010000095.1:0-4495 GCA_964478335.1 uncultured Lentisphaeraceae bacterium
ATGGTCAGACCTGGGGCAACCGCCAGTCGCTCCAAACGGCTGATGGCAATAGGGGCAATCGCATTCTCCAGGGGCCGGGTTCGGGCATTACGCTGCGCAATGGCACCTTGGTCGTCCCGATGCAGACCTTTAATGGCATCACGCGTCCTTATGTGATCACCAGCAAAGACCGCGGCGCAAGCTGGATCCATTCGGCCAATGCGGGATCGACGGGATCCTCGGAGTCTGCGGTTTGCGAGCTCGAAAACGGCGACCTCCTCCTCATGGCCAAGCGTGAAGCCGGCTACAGCGGCAATGGCTCTCATGACTTTTACCGTTCGGCAGATCTCGGAGCCACTTGGCGTCAGTTGGCTGCAATCAGCGACAATAGCTCGGAGCTCCCCAAGGGTGCCCCAACGTGTCAGGGGTCATTGATCCGCGTGCAATTCGCTAATGCTACCCGTCCTAGCCTTGTGGCCGCCGCCTGGCCGACTCGTTGGACGAATCAACCGAGCATGAATTACCGCGGGCGCATTCAAGTGCGCTTGGGTATAGACCGCTCGATGACCGTTGGTGCCACTGCCGAACCCATCGAATGGCTCGACACGCGCATTCAGATCCGTGAAACGGCCTACGGCCACGGTTACACCTCGATGACCATGATTGACTCCACGACCATTGGCCTCTTTTACGAGGATGAATACGGCATGATGTTTACCCGCGTCCCAGTGCCCGCTGAGCTGCTCGGTGGTGAGACCGTCACGATCGACGATGATGGTGACACCCCGCTTGATCAGGCTGTGCTCGACTTTGTCAACGACCTCGCCAATGGCCAGGCCAAGACCATCACCGCCTCCCAGGCCAAGCTGCTCTACCTCTTTCAGGCGACCGCGATGCCAGCGGACCTGGCCAAGGTCGATTTCAAGATCACCGGTTGCACGCTGAGCAAAACCGCTGAGGGCAAGACTGTGGCAACGATCACCGCCAAGCCCATTGGCCTAGGTGCGACCACGTTGCCGACCACCTCACGCTTTAGCTTGTCGACAGGCGACAAGCTTGGCAAGCCCCTCGAGCCAATGATTGGTACCACACCAACCATTGAGAATGGCGACACGGTCGTCTTTGAGGCTGTGCCACTAGAACAGCTCAAAGCTTTCTGCAAAGTCAGCGTGAGCCGTTAGGGCGGCTTCGCTACGCTCACGCAACAAGCATCAGGCATTAAGAGGCAGGTGCCCGCCTCTAGCACCAAGCATGGCGCTCCCGCTGGGCGCTTTAGACTCGCTGACGCTCGCTCGCCTTGGGCCTCTGCGCTCCCGCCTTTTATACTTCCGACCCATTAAAATGGCTCTTGTTTAATTTTAGTGGGTCGAAAGTATAAGAAGTAGGAGCATCGCGGCTGTCGTAGAGGCGCAGCCTCCGCCCTTGTGAGGGAGAAAAGCACCCCTTACGCTACCCCCTGGCAGTCCTACGCTATCCCCAAAAAAGATCCCGCACGACTCGACAAAGCCACAACAGCCCCATTTTACCCATTAAAATACGAAGAATAGCCAATAATCTTAACTTTTTAGCCTAAGAAATTGCGAATTGCCTCGTAATCTAGATGAGACACGACAAAAAGTGCCTTGTATATGAAATTAGGCTTGCGTTTATTGATGAAGTGTGCTAATCTTAAAGCATAAATGGTGAGAGAATTTACATGTTCTTATAGCCTACATCAATTTTACTGCAAAGTAAAACTTTCGTTCCAGAGAAAACGACCAATTTAATCTGAGTGAACGACAGCTTTACAGAGTGCCATGCTTGGCGCTCTGTCTGTCTTCATTCAAGGCGCTTGGTCGTGCCTCTCTGGAGGGCAGGCAGAGCGCTTTTTTTTATGCCTCAGTTCTGTTAGCCTAGGCATGATCACGGATGTGATCGTGCTTGCACTTACTAATCAATGCGAGGTGTAAAGGAGTATGTAGAGTATGAAAAAGATGATTATGTTGTCTCTTGTGGCTGGTCTTGCTCTAGGCATCACTGGTTGTGCGTCTTCTGGTAAAGATGGGGAAAATCCTGTCGTCGCATGGAAGGCCGATCGAGCAGCTGTTGAATTTAAGAGCTCAGTCTCAATTCCTGCTGTTGCTGGTATGATTAATCCTGTCGGCAATACATTGGCAGTGCCTTATGCTGTGGTTGTTTCCAGTGTTGACAAGGAGTATGCTGTCAATGAAGGGCGTCGCGTCTATTTGGCAGTTCAAAATGACATCAAGGCAGGAGCTAAGTTTGCTGATATCAAAAAGAATATGCCTAAGGCAGATCTTGATGCCTATGTCGCATATCAAAAGTATGCGGTCAATCGTAACTATGATGGTGTGATGGCTCAGATTGAAAAGATCGCTAAGCAAATTGCGGATCAAAGCGTTATCGTTGCCGGTTTGCTTGCCAAGGCTAAGGCTGATCCTTCTTTTAAGGCTTTGGCAGGCTTTGCTGCAGTAAAGGAAGCTAAAAATCTTGCGAACGATGTCGACACGCTTAAGTCGCAGATTTCTTCTGCAACCACGGGGATTGGTCTGTGGCGTGGACTTGTCAATCAAGATAAGGCTGCACGTGAATTCATGAAAAAGTACCCTGTTAAATAAGGTGGAAAGTACCCACACTGGCTTAAAAGTCAGTGTGGTGTCTTACTTGTGTTAGTAAAAGTAACGAGGAGAATGAACATGAATTGGATTTATAAAGCAGCTTTACTCACGCCAATGCTAGGCTTGGTGGCTTGTGCGACACCAGAATTGGATTTGGATCCCACGCTCACACATTACTCAAGAGCAACACTTGAAGATGCCCCCATCGAAATGCCCGCGAACTATTCAACAGATACGTTTCGTAAATTAACAATGGGTGTTGCTTTTAGCTCAATCTCTGGTGTCGACAAAAAGACAGGTAAGCCTTTGTCGATCTCGACAGGATTGAGCTCTCGTATGCAAACTGAAATGGCTAAGCTTAAGCGATTTACAATTTTCTCCGCACACAATCGTGGGGGTGTCTCATACTTCCAGAGTTTGTCTGATGTTGAGGGTGATGTCAATCTAGCCAAGCCTGTCGATGCGAAAAAATTGGATTATATTTTGTCAGGGAGCGTCATCGTGACAAAAGAGCGCCAAGATCGTTATAATGATACCATTGTCATCTATGAGGTTGAGTGCGATTTTAGTTGCGAAGATTTAAAAACACGTACAGTGAAGTTCGCAGAAAAAGCTAAAGGTCGTACAGCGCGTAAGCAGATCCTTTCGTATAGCGGTCGAGCCTTGGCTGGACATGATAGCTCTGACGAGGAGCAGGCCATAACACAGGCAGCCTTAAAGGCTTTGGCGGTGATGGCTAATAAATTAGGCAACACCTTTCCTGTCGGTGGGCGTATTGTCGGAGCTTCTTCATCAGGTGATCGCATACAGCTGAATAAGGGCTTTGAGGATGGTATTGGCGCAAAGCAACAGTGCGTGATTTATGTCGATGATGGCGGTGTCGATATCCCAGTTGGACTGGCGGAAGCTTCTCCAAGCTCTACGACATCTAATTTGAATGTCTATAGATGGAATGACGGCTGGGGCCAAAAGGATGCCCAGGTCATTATTGATGCCTATAAGGAAAACCCTAAGAGTTACATTAGGAAAAATAAGGTTTACGCAGTTGGTTATGGTTTGTCTGTCCCTCCAGAATGGGATAACGCAAACAAGGGGTCGATGGATGAGCAACTTCGATTGAAGTAATGCTTGACAACGAAGGAGGTCTTTATGATTATTCGTTTGTTTTATATGGCGCTACTTCTGCTGAGCTTGAGCACTTTTGCTCAAGCTCAGGATTGGATGGCACTAGCCAAGGAGATGGCTCAAGACGATGGCGAGATGACCACGGGCGATACGGATGAATCTGGTCTCTATATCTTGGTCATTAACCCGATCAAGGCAGTGAATGATTCTGCAGAGAAAAATCGTGCATTAGCCGAGATTGAAGCTAAGCGCAAGATTGCTGGATTTGTCAGTGGTGAAAAGATTGCGTCGAGTGAGAGCGCTGAGACTGTCGAATCAACCGTGTCGGTGGATGGTAAGGAGCAGTATGCTAGTCAAGAGGTGTTTCGTCAAAAAATGAGTGTCAAGGTTGACGCTTTCTTGTCGGGCATTCAGATTTTGGGTACTGTCAAAGGTGCAGACACCACCTACTTGGTGGCATTGGCTTGCGAAAAACGCAGCAATCAAGCTACCGTGTTGGCTGATGCGATGAGTCAGACTGCTCCCAATACTGTAGTCTGTATGGGAATGGCAGCAATCAATGATGGGCGAATCGACCAGGCCAAGTCTTTGGCTTTAGAAAAGGCTAAGCAGTCAGCCATTGAGCAAGTTCTAGGCGCGACGCTCTCGAGTACAGGAATGGCTCTGGATGGGGCTGTTAAGGACAAGGTCGCCACGCAGGCTCTTGGCTGTATTAAGCACTATCGCATTCTAACTGAGGGGGACAATGGGGCTGGGTTTTACTCGATCAAAAT
>CAYZIC010000096.1:0-4225 GCA_964478335.1 uncultured Lentisphaeraceae bacterium
CTCCAGCAGAGAGGCAGAGTACGCAGAGCCATTGTCCGTGGATACGGGCGCCTGCGGCGGGCAGTCAGCGTGGGGATTGGGGGTGACTGCGTGTGAGGCTGGCGCGGGGTGTGGGCGAGCTCCAGCGACCTACTCTAGTGTGGCATCTCTCCCTAAAGCCCCTAAAGCCCCTAAGGCCTCTACTGGCAGTCCTGCAAGCGTAGCGAGCTCAATGTCTGATGCGTGAGCGCAACGAACTGCGGGCGAGCGCAGCGAGCCTACACGACCGTAGGTCGTTCCCGCACGGCGAGCCTGCGAGCCGTCCCCGCACAGGCGAAGCCTGTTCCCGCACCGCCGCAGGCGGTCCCCGCACACGGCGCAGCCGTGTCTAGGGCGAGCGCAGCGAGCCCTGCTGTCTCTCACCCAAGAGGCAGCTGTGGGTGACCGCTAAGCCTGCTGACCCCTATATGCTTCCTTATATAAGGAGCGTATGCTTCCCTCACAGGGAATATTGGCCCCCCTCGCAGGGAACGCCCCTTTCCTTGGCAGGGAACGATCCCTTCCCTCGCAGGGAAGCGGGTACTCATTCTATAGGGAAGGGGTGCTTCCTTATATAAGGAAGCGATCGAGGGTCAGCTAATGGGGGATTTGAGGGTCAGCTGACTTTGGCGCAAGAGTCAGCTGACTCTTGATGTGAGGGTCAGGTGACTCTGGTGCGAGGGTCAGGTGACTCTTGAGGGAAGGCGGTGGTGCTGCCGAGTAAACAGTGCACAGCAACAGTGATCTGGACACCTGCACCGCCCCCTAAACCGGTGGATTCGCATCAATTTCACAAACCATCAATCAAGAGTGATTCATGGTCGTTAGCGTTATCCATAAGGTCTGGTTGCGAGGCGTCTGACTTGTCGCTCTCTTTTGATGGATTTTTGTTAAGCATCTTAGGCTTAATGATTACGGGCTCGTGAGTCTTTTTTTCGCTTGACAGAGTCAGGTGAGGGTGCGACTCTAGCATTTTACAGAGTATCCCGTACTTCTCTTGAGACCATGGGTCAAGCTTCATTTTTTTAAGCGTATTGAGCACCTGTTTAAGAGCTTGTAGGTCACCACATTCTTGAGCTACATAAGCTAAATGCACCCAAGGATAAGGAGAAGACGGCTTAATATAGGCCGCCTGAATCAGTAAGGCGACAGCTTGATTGTATGCTTTCAATCGACGCGCCACATTACCTGCCATATTTAATGCCTCAAATGAATAGGCCTGAGTAAGCGATTGTTTAAACATGCCAAACGCCTTTTCCTGTTCATTACCTGCGTAAGCAGCCATTGCCTCGACGTAGTTTGGCTCATTTGTAGGGTCGACACTTGCCGTCATAAATCGCCCTGCAAACTGAGGCAATTTTCGCAAGGCAGTCTCAGTAAACGCTGCCTGAGACAGATAATTTTGCCATGGTTTTAAATCTATGGCAGGAGGCAACTCTTTAGTAGCGCATTGCTGAAGCTCCACAAGAGCCGCAACGGGGGCACCTGGAGATAGCAGCATTTCATTGGACAGTAGCGATTGCACAGTTAGAGGCACAATCGTATCTTTGATAAGGAGATTCTCTTTAGCGATCGCGACAACAATGGAGACCTCTTTACGGGTTTCTTTTAGATAAAGAGTTAGACACTCCTTTTGCGCTGCGGTAGTATTCCCTTGTCTAGCGATGATTGCTCGGCTTAATGCTAGTCGAGATTGCGCAGAGAGAGCCTTGGGCCAGCCAATCTTTTCTGCCACCTTTAAGTCGACAAGTTGCGCATAGGCTTGTAAGCGAGCTCGTGAGGAAGCCGCCTGCATACTATTGGCCGACTGGGTCTTGGGGGCAGTTGTTGCACGGGCAAAATAAAAACCATCATACGCAGAAGCTTGTTCACTAAGGATCTCCTGCCGATGTAGGTTAAAGATTTCCTCAGCAGTCCCACCCGCACGGGTGAGACTGACCAAAGAAATGCACATCGTAGCTGCTAATAATTGCTTAAAAAGCATCTTCATCGCCAGCGGCTCCAGCGTTGAGGTTTTCGCCTTCTTCGGCAACATCTTGCTTGGTTGTGGTAGCGGGCTTGGTTGGTGTAGCCTCAATGGTACGAATACCCCGAGCAGCAGACTTTGCCGTTGACTCGATCTTCTTTTTCAGGCGACGAGCTTGTGTTGCTTGTTCTGGAGACCATGCGACAACGACACCATAGACCTCTTTTTTCGTGAGCGGATGAGGAGCATGCCATGATTTAACTTGCGTAATGCCATTGCAAACCATTGCTTTTGCTGCGCTTGCTTGAAACTTCTTATAGCTCGACTCATTCTTGTAGTCCACTGCGCCACTTTCAAACTCTTGAGCAGTCTCAGCCTCTGACAACTTCTCAGAAGTTGCGACCTGCTCACCAGCAAATTGACGGATCATTGCACGCGCTTTAGTTGCAGCCTTGGAGCGGGCTGCATTCCTAGATTGAGAGGATTTCGTGCGCGGAGCTTCTTGTGCAAATGCGATCAAAACAAGCTCGCCCTTTTCATTGATCTTTTGCTGCACGCCAAAAGTGGACATCAAGACCTTAGTCGATGTTGGCAATTGAGCCTTAATTGTCTTCTTGCCTTTTTTGCGTGCGACAGCTCTACCTGTAGAGAGGGAGGATGCCATTTCTGCTAATGCAGGGCTCCAAATGGCGATAACGCCGATTTCGCCATTTTTACCCGTCTGATTTTCAACGACATAAAATGCTTGCATACCAGAGATGGCAGTTGAAGCAAAGGCACCAATGCTCTTGGAAAATGACTCAGAGGAAACCAGGCGCTTACGCTCCCGGACTGCAGCTTCATATGCAGCTCTATCCGCTTGAGCCTGATTGATGTCATGGCCTTCTTTCTCCAACAGATTGTCCAGACGCTTGGAGATCAACAATTTAGCTTTGCCATAGATTGTATCTGGAGCCGCCTCACGCAGAGATTGTGCGAGAGCGAGATCAGCCTCTTTGTCACACTCTGTTTGGTCGGGCTCTTCATAATCCAAGCGCATTGAGACTTCGATAACCGACTCAAGGTAGGAGGCCATCTTAGCCTTAGCATCAAGCATGGCCTTATCAAAAGCGAGAGAACGCGAATTTGTATAGTTGGGATGATTAAGAGGCGCAGCAATCGCCCCAATACCAACCTGAATGACAAATTGCGACCCTTTTTTGGAAGTATTTGCCCCCTCACTCCATCCTTTTGATTCCAAAAACTCATTGAGCAAATCGCTCACATCTTTGGGACTTTCACAGATGTCCCCCTCAGAGGTTTCCTGAGATACATCTTGTGCGACTTGATCAAGGACCTTTTCCGTAGCCTTACCGACAGGATCAGCTTGTGCGATCAAGAATTCAGGCATTGCCATGGAGCAAGCCAAGGCGATAGACGCCATCAATTTGAATGTTGTTTTCATGATTCGTTCCTTTTCATTGAGGTTAAATTACCAAGTTACCGTGAGCGTTGATTCAGTTGTAGAGACCTTTTCTACAGCCATCAAATCATCAGCATGCTTTTCCTGCTCCTTAAAGAAGTAATCGGAAAAGGCATTGATGTCAGAGGGAAACTTACACGTAATGCGCGCTTGACGCTCATTCGTATCCTCCCTTAAACGGATATCTTTCGTACCAGGGATCGCGTGGACGATCGTCATGATCACCTTAAGGTCTGCTTGGCTCGAGCTCGTATAGCCATCAATCACGAGGACTATTTCACGACCTTGGGCCGCCATCTTTCCCATCATTTGATTAAGTTGCGTATGAATCTTACCATGGATCTCATCAGCAGCCATCTCGACCGCCAACTGACGCTGACGCGACTTGCTGCCGATAAAAGAGACCGACTTGCGGGCATCATTCATCGCCGAGAGACAAACCTCTCCAGTTTGTCGAGAGGTCACATCGAGCCTAAAGGTTAAGCGTGTGCCGTCACGACCATCAGAGGGATGAGTAACCGAAGAAAAGTTCCCCTTACACAATAAGACATAGCTTGCCAAATTGCGATCTTTGACTACATCACAGCCCCATGCGACGAACTTTTCTGTAAGGAGTGTCCGCAATGCCAGGTTGTCACATTTGACATAAAATGTCACCCCACCGAGTTGTTGAGAGATTGCGCCATATGACTCGAGTAGCTCATCCTTTGCGACCTCAGCCGCAATTTTGATCGAGTAAAACCCAGCCCCATTGTCCCCCTCAGTTAGAATGCGATAGT
>CAYZIC010000097.1:0-3957 GCA_964478335.1 uncultured Lentisphaeraceae bacterium
TATACGCTTTGCCAACTTTTTCAAGTGCGACATCTATTATTGCAGGTTTCAAGCGGGCGGATTTCATTTTTCTATAAATAAGGTTTGCAAATCGTGGGGGGCTTTGCTATAGTAGGGGATATTGAGTAAGGAGTCTTTTTGTTATGGAATATGAATCAGTCGCGATCATGAATCAGGTCTACGGTCAACCTGGCCGAATCGTCTTTAGGTATGGGCCGATGGGCTTTCCTGTGGCGGTTTTAGTCTCGCCAGCAGGCACATGCGAGGTCTCCCTCTACGGGGCTCAGGTCTTGAACTATCGACCATTGGGACATCAACAGGTGCTCTACACAAGCCCAGATGCTGAATTTGTCGAGGGTAAAGCGATTCGTGGCGGTATCCCGATCTGCTGGCCGTGGTTTGGCCCAGCACAGGTATCTGGTTTACCCCCAGAGGCGGGTGCACATGGCTTTGCTCGGCGCAGTCCCTGGATCATCCTCAAGACAGAATTTACCCAAGATGACACGATTTTGGTCTTGGGTCTCACCAACAATATCGCCAGCGAGGCCGCCTTTGACCATCCTTACCTCTTAAAGGCAACCTTTACACTCGGCGCCTGTCTGCAGATCGAGCTACAAACGCGCAACATGAGCGAAGCCCCCTTTACCTTTAGCGAATGCTTGCATGCCTATTTGCGAGTGGCCGATGGCTTACGATGCGAACTCTTTGGCGTGAATGGTGTCTCCTACATCGATCCTCCAGATGAATCAGTCAAGACACAGGATGGCCCACTACACATCGACGATGGCATTGACCGCATCTACCATGCGACCAAACCTGAGGAAGGCGGCTCAGGTGTAGCACTGCAAGATCCCATTATGGGACGCAACATCTTAATTGTAGCAGAAGACACCTCTGGCCTCGTCGTTTGGGAACCCAGCTCGCAGGCCTCGTTTGCAGATTTACCCAAAGAGGATCACACGCATTTTATCTGCGTGGAGCCCACCAACCCAGCGCACCCGACCTTTACCCCCATTACCCTGGCACCTGGCGAATCCCACTATACAACCCTACGCATCCAGGCGGAATTTATCAAGCACGAGTAGCGTAGCGACCTGCTCGCACCTTGTACCTTTAATAATCTTTTAGGAGCCCTATGGATTTAGCAAGAACTTTTGACTATGCCGTGCTCAAGCCTGATGCGACGCATGAGGATTTGCTGGCGGCAATTGCTCTCTGTCGCCAATATAATGTTGGCAATCTCTGCGTCAAATCGGCTGATGTGGCGTTTGCCAAGGAGCACTTGGCTGGCTCTCAAACCGCGCTCTCGGCAGTGGTGGGCTTTCCTCACGGTAATACCCTCCCCCAGATCAAGGCCGCAGAGGCTGCTTTAGCCTGTAGTCAAGGTGCTAAAGAGATCGACATGGTCGTGACTATCGCTCGCATCAAAATGGGTGATGAGGCCTATTTGATCGATGAGATTAGCCAAGTGGCCAACGCTGTGCACCATGCTGACGCTTTGCTCAAGGTCATCATCGAGACCGCACTCTTGACTCCTGAGGAAATGGTCTTTGCCACACACTGTGTCATCAAGGGCGGCGGGGACTTCGTCAAGACCTCCACTGGATTTGCCGCACACGGTGCGACCCCAGAAGCTGTACAAACCTTGGTCAAGGCTGCGGATGGGCGCATTCAAGTCAAAGCTAGCGGAGGCATTCGTACCCGCCAACAGGCTTTGGGCTATCTTGCCATGGGTGCTACACGACTAGGCGTAGGCACCATTACTAACTTACTTCAAGATTAATTAAGGTAATGCGATGATTCTTTCTCTTTTATTCGCGACACTCATGAGCGTCTCCACGCCCGCACAGACCAGTCAACCCACACAACCAGTCAAAGAGGGCTTGACACTTGATTCGAGACAATTCAAGGATGGCTTCACATCATTTAGAGGCAAGCCTGCTGGTGACATTTTGGCAACGGGTAGCGGTCGAGTCTCGATCATCGCTCCTGATGGCAAGATTAAATGGACCCACCGCACAGGCAACAACGCCGATGCGTGGCTTTTACCCAATGGGAATGTGCTCTTTGCAGATGGCAATTGCTGGGAAATCACGCCTAACCACAAGGATGCCTGGGTCTACAAATCGGCCAATCAACAGGGCGGCGGTGCCTTTTCTTGCCAGCGTCTTACCAATGGCAATACGCTCATCGGCGAAAATAGCACGGGAAAAATCCTCGAAGTCTCCCCCAAGGGAAAAACAGTTTGGTCAATTGATGTGGGTATCAACAAAAAGAACCGTCACCAGACGATGCGGTTCGTGCGTCAATTGGACAATGGCAACATCTTAGTCTGCCACTCGGGTCAAAATCGCGTCGTGGAATATGATCGCAAGGGGAAGGCCATTTGGGAACAAAAGGTTAAGAACTTAGCCTTTGCCGCCGTCCGTATGGCCGATGGCTCGACCTACATCTCCTCGCTTGACCGAATCGAACGCTACAGCGCCGATCACAAGATCCTTTGGACTTTTCACAAAAAGGACATCCCCGGCTTACACATTCGCAACATGACCGGCTTCCAAATCTTGCCAACGGGCAACATCATGATTGGATGCTATGCCGCTTACCACCAAAACAAAGGCGTGGGACTCTTTGAAATTACCCCCAAGAAGGAGATCGTCTGGGTCTATCGCAGTCCCAAAAAACGTGATGGTAGCATGATGGGCATTCAGCTCTCAACCACAAAATCCCTCCCCAACCCCCTTCGATAATTGTTAAGGATTGACACGATGCCAACAGCACTTGATTATTTTACCGCCAAACCCCGCCGCCACAACTGCGCCCAATCCGTTATGGCAGGCGCCAACTTGCCTGATGCGACTGAAGCACAAGTTGCAGCACTCGCCTCTTGTGGAGGTGGCCGCGCCCCAGAGGGACGCTGCGGCGCACTCCATGCCGCAATGCTCTTGACCCCAGAGACCCAACGCGACAGCCTCTGTCAAGCATTCATCCAAGAGGTCGGTAGCGACAAATGTCGCGAAATTAAAGGCGTTCACAAGACCCCCTGTGAGCAATGCGTCGCCTTTGCCGATGCCTGGCTCCAAAAAAAAGCACGCTCTAACGTCTAATACAACCTTACAATTTACACTTCTAAATAAAGGATCTTATCATGCAAACGATTCATACCGATCTCGCCCCCGCAGCCATTGGCCCCTATTCCCAAGGCTACATCCACAACAACACGCTCTTTTGCTCTGGGCAAATTCCGTTGATTCCAGGCACGGCCGATATGCCCGACGGCATCACCGCACAGACCCACCAAGCCTGCAAAAATGTGGGCGCACTGCTTGACGCTGCAGGAATCGATTTCAGCAAAGTGATCAAGACGACCTGCTTTTTAGCAGACATGGGCGATTTTGTGGCATTCAACGAGATCTATGCGCAGTATTTCATCTCCAAGCCTGCTCGCTCTTGCGTGGCGGTCAAGGCGTTGCCTAAGGGTGCGCTCTGCGAAATCGAAATCATCGCCGCACTCTAATACTACGACTTGCTACTTTTTACATTCCTACTTATAAAGGCTCTCTATGAAACTTCGTCTCGGTGTGATTGGCTCAGGCAACGGCTCCAATATGCAATCAATCTTAGATGCGATCAATGCAGGCACGCTTGACGCAGAGATCGTCGTGGTAATGGCGGACTTTGCCGATGCTGGCATTCTTGACCGCGCCAAACGCCACAACCTGCCTGCACTCTTTCTCGACTGTGCGCCCTATCGTACTAAACTCGATGATGCGGCACAGGATCGCTGTATTCAGATTTTGCAAGACTACCAGGTCGACTATGTCGTCTTGGCTGGCTTTATGCGTATCGTTAAGCCGGGCCTCTTGGAGGCATTCCCCAATCGCGTCATCAATATCCACCCTGCGCTCTTGCCGGCTTTTCCAGGCTTGCATGGCTGGGATCAAGCACTGAGCTACG
>CAYZIC010000098.1:0-3674 GCA_964478335.1 uncultured Lentisphaeraceae bacterium
TGGCAAGACCTACAAGGTCGTCCTCAAGCCGATTAAAAAGCCGATCCCGATGTATATCGCACCTGCTCGAAATGATCAATACTTGCCTCTTAAAAATACGCCGATTGGTTTTGATATGCTTTGCAATGACTGGGTGCAACCCTATGGCAAAGGTGAGACTGTTGACTTTATGTTGACTTATGTGCCTCTGGTTAAAACAAAATCAATAGACCAGCGGAGAAAGTTGATTATCAAATTTGTAAGACCTTTTGATGGGGCTTATGTGATGAAAAAGGACCTCTTTAGTGCGTATCATTCTGTTTATCGAGCAAATCCAAATGCAACTTATACGCAGAGCTTTACATTGTTTCGTCCCTTTGTTAAGAAAAAAGAGCCTGTGCTGGCTGTCGCTGATGACGAGTACTTAGTACTACGCACTCGATCAACGGTTGATGACAAAGGTCAACTTAAAACCGCACATTACTCAAAAATCTATGGCGAAATAGATTTTGCTCTTTCTCGTGATGAAACGAAGGGGGGCGTAGGGATACAGAGCTATTTTAATCCAAACCCTAATGACACCAATCTTGAGGCAATACAAGAGTGGGCGTATGAAACCAAAGCTGCCAATCCGGAGATCTACAAGCGCATTACCCAAGGTGGCAAACGCGCTCAATAGGTCGTTTAGTGTGTGGTCTTTTTGAGTGAGATGACGCGAGTTGCCGCAGCATCTCTCACCTTGACATTGATGTCATTGAGTGAAATCGTCTGCAGGAGCTTGATGTCTTTTAGATGAGGATTACTCACAGCAGCTGCGCGAGCCAATGCACTCCTGCCAATCTGGGCAATTGCAGTGAGCATCTGCGTATCGGTAATCTTGGGAATGTCAAGCACTACGGCTTGGTCAAAATCATCCGCGTATTTGAATGCTTCGCGGATTGCTCCTGTGATGGTTGGGTCTGGCCACTCCACCCGACTCGCTGCAAGCAAAAGAACGTCACTAAGGGGCGTTTCTGATACGATCTTTTGTAACATCGCTTGATCGGTAATTTTCTTAACCGCAGCACAATTGGTACTCATAAATGGATAGAGCACACCCGATTTGTTGGCGAGTAATGCGATTTGAGTAAGCTTGGCTTGGTCTGAAATCTGGGCTACCGCAGCACTGCTCACTAACCAGTCTGTATCATTGAGCGCAATCTGAACCAGGGTGTCTTGGTTGTCGATAAGCAGGGTTGCGGCCTCTCGTACGTTTTCATGGTGCTCAGCATGGGCTATTTGGGTTAGGGTGGGTTGGTCAATGAGCTTATTTACTGCAATTTTACGCACGCCCCATGCCTTGTCTTGTCGCGCAATCTGGGTTAGGATTGTTTGATCGGTGAGCCGTGCAACAGCGCGTTCTCGCACGGTGCTGTCTTGATCATTTTGCGCAATGTGAGTTAAATCGGCTTGATCGGTGAGTTTGGCGAGTGTGGCTTTGCGCACATTGGCATCGCTGTCATGCTGAGCAATTGTGGCGAGTGTGGCTTGATCGGTTAGGCGGTCAATTGCCACCAGACGCATGTCGGCATCGATGTCGTGTTGTGCGATTTGTGCAAGGACGGCTTGATTGCTTAGGCGTTGGGTGGCTGCTTTACGCACCGTCCAATTGCCGTCCTCTAGAGAGACCTGGGCAAGGGATGCTTGATCAACGAGTCGCTCGACTGCGGCTTTGCGTATCAGCCAGTCTCTATTCACGCGCGCGATCTTGGCTAGTTGCTCCTGGTCGGTCATGAGACTCAGCGCATGAAGGTCGTGTGTATAGCGGCAATAAAGGTAGCTATTGCCGCAGCCGGTGGCCAAGACTGAGAGGGTCAGTAGTGTGACTAGTTGAAGTGTCTATTTCATGAATGGCATCCTTTTCTATAAAGCGACCACATCGAGTATCGTCAAGAATTAGTATGGATACTACCACATCAGGCTGCTTGATGCAAGTGTAAATGTTTGAAAGTCGCGACAAGTTCGCAGGTTGAGCAGGTCGCTACGCCTGCGCTTGCTAATTGGTGAGATTGCGGCGGGTCAACTAATGAACGCTAATGAAAACGAATAGACACAAATGATCGTCAGGAATATAAGACATGCAAGGAATGGGCGGCTGCGCCGCAGGACTGCCAGATTTTAATCACAACGAGACGAAGGGAACGAAGGGTCGGCTGCGCGCGGTCAGCGGAGGACTGCCAGGGATTTTAACGCAGAGGACCGCAGAGGCGGGGAGGCGTAGTGGGAGGCGACAGCAACAGCTGGTAAGCATACTATAATTTGGGATGCAGGCAAAGATGCTCCGAACTTTGTTGCCAAGGATGTTGTCGTCATGGTGTCGACGGGTGGCTCAGATTATCTGGTCGTCGATTTGAGCGAGGGAACTTCGGCGGAAACGTATCCCATATCCTATTTACCTGCACCTCCAACAGATGGCTGGACAGAGGAATACAAGACCACCAAGCTCGTCTTGCGTAAAATTGAAGCGGGCATCTTTACCATGGGAAGCCCAACGGATGAGTTGGGTCGGTATGATGACAAGATGCAGCATGAAGTGACCTTAACGCAGCCCTACTACATGGGTGTCTTTGAGGTAACGCAAAAGCAGTATGAGCTTGTCATGGGGAGTAATCCATCTGAGTACAAGGGTGATGCCCGTCCTGTAGAAAAAGTCTCGTATAATGACATCCGTGGTACGGGATTAGGTTCGCAGTGGCCCGCAACTAATCAGGTGGATGAGGCGACCTTCATGGGTAAATTGCGTACGAAGACGGGATTAACCTGTGATTTACCGACGGAAGCCCAATGGGAGTACGCCTGCCGAGCAGGTACAACAACCGCACTCAATAGCGGCAAGAATCTGACGAATACAGGTTCATGCCCCAATATGGCGGAGGTTGGACGTTACTATTATAATCGATCCGATGGAAAAGGTGGGTATTCGTCATATCACACAACAGTCGGTTCTTACTTACCCAATGCACGGGGACTTTATGATATGCACGGTAATGTATTCGAGTGGTGCTTAGATTGGTATGGCAGGTATCCCACATCATCTACGACAGACCCTCAAGGCCCCGGATCGGGCTCGTACCGGCAGTTGCGCGGGGGCAGTTGGAACGGCCGCGCCAGGAGCTGCCGTTCTGCCGATCGCCTCGGCAGCTACCCGTCGAGCAGGGGCGGCAACAACGGCTTCCGCCTCGTCTTAGGACTGCAGTAGTTGTGCTCAATGTAATGGCGCGAAGCTCCGAAAAATTTTGGCTCTTGTTTAATTTTAATTGGTAAAATGCGGTCTTAGGTCTAGTTTCCCACAAAAGAATAGGATTGTAGACTTGTAGTTTTCAAAGTTGCGAAAGCCTTTTGCATTGGCCATTAGGTTTTGAATCTTAGTGTTAACCCCCTCGGTAATTGCATTGGTAATATAGCTGTTAAAGTAGACTCTTGGTCGATTTTAATGGGTAAAATGGCTGTTGTGGCGTTGTCGAGTCGTGCGGGGTCTTTTTGGGGGATAGCGTAGGACTGCCAGGGGGAGCGTAGGGGGCGCTTTTTCTCCCTCACAAGGGCGGAGACTGCGCCTCTACGACAGCCGCGATGCTCCTACTTCTTATACTTTCGACTCACTAAAATTAAACAAGAGCCCTTTTCTTGCCCTTTTGCGCATTATTGGCTTGCCTTTA
>CAYZIC010000099.1:0-3578 GCA_964478335.1 uncultured Lentisphaeraceae bacterium
CAAGCACATTCTAGCGGCAAGCCGCTAGAATGTGCTTGCCTTTTGCCCTCCGCTGGGGTATACTACTTGACAATTTCATCGAGTAGGGCGTGTGTGGCCTTGCCTTGAGAGAATAATTAAAATAGGACGTGTGTAATGATTCATTTATTCATGCAGCTGGCGACATCGGTGCGATGGGTACGGCGTGCGCTAGTGGTTGTGGTTGCTTTGCTTTTATTGCCTGGCTTGGCATATGCAGATTTAGACTGGGGGCGTTTTCTCTCTCGCAGTGACTTTAGATGGCAGGGGGACTTGCCGAGCTCATGGAGCAGTGGGCCCTTTTTAGGGAATGGCGTGACGGGCTTGATGATTTGGCAGAGCGCACCCAAGACTTTGACACTAGCATGTGGCTACGGTCGCTATCAAGAACACCGCAAAATCCCTAATCAAGCCGTGCCAATGGATATAGTCCATCTGCGGGGGCGTTTGCCAGTGGGCCACTTTACGCTGAGCTTTGATGAGGCAATTGTCTCCTGTGATTGGCGCGTCTCGCTCTACACGGCAACCTTTGAGGGGGTTGTGGTGATGGCGAGTAAGCGGCGCTATGCTTTGCGTGCTTATGTGGCGGCTGATACTGATGCGATCAGTGTGCAGGTGACTCGCGCTGATGCCCAGTCTCCTCGACCTGTCTGGCAGTGGCACCCTGATGTGGCCAAGGTGCAGCGTGCTGCGGCGCCAAGTCCCAAGGTCGCGGCAATGCTCAAGTCTCGTCCCAATCCGCCAGGTGTCTTAAAGCAGGTGCCACGGGGGAGCTGCTGGTATCAGTCGTTGGCTGCTGGAGGAGACTTTGCTGTCATGTGGCTGGATCTGCCTCCGACGCGTGAGGCGCCATTGATCGAAGAGCGCATCATCGCCTTGGGGGCGGCATTCCCTCAAAAGCGCGCACGGTCACTGGCTGGGCAAGCGTTGCGCAAGGTGGCACGTCGCGGCTCGAAGCAGGCCTATGCGGCCCATTGTGCTTGGTGGGCCGCCTATTACCCGGCATCATTTGTTTCTTTGTCTGACGGCTATTGGGAACGTTTCTACTGGCGTCAGATGTACAAGCTAGCCTCCGCGACGCGGTCTGACGGGATGGTCATTGATACCCTTGGGCCGTGGCTACAGCCGACGAGCTGGGGAGCCGTTTGGTGGAATCTCAACGTGCAGCTCTCCTATTGGCCCTGCTACACAAGTAATCGAGTCCACTTAGCAGAATCCTTTAGGCGGGCACTGACACGCAATCGCCGTCAACTCATGGCCAATACGCCACCCAAAATGCGCAGTCGTGCCGTAGGCATTGGGCGCTGCTCTGGGCAGGACTTTGCTTCGCCAGTGGGCGAGCCGGGTGATGGGGGTCATGAGGCCAATCGAGAATGCGGCAACTACTTGTGGGCATTGCACACGCTCTGGATGCACTGGGAGGTCACCCAGGATCGCCAGCTCTTGATGCGCGAGCTCTATCCGCAACTGGTGCGCGCGGTGAATTACTACCGCAGCTACTTGACGCGAGACAAGGATGGCATCTATCACATCCCGACAACCCATTCGCCAGAATATGCCGACGCACCAGATGCCACCTACGACCTCTCTTTGCTCAAATGGGCCGTGTCGACCCTACTCAAGATAGAAAAGATGAATAAGCGTCCAGCAGCCGCACATCGCGCCTGGGTCGATTTGGAGAAAAACCTCGCCCCTTACGCCATCGATCCAAAAGAGGGCTTCTTGATTGGCCGCAACAAACGCCTCACCTCGAGCCATCGACACTTCTCCCACCTCCTGATGGTCTACCCACTCAAGACCTATTTGCCGACCACAAAGGAGCACCGAGATGTCATTCGCAAAACCCTCAACCACTGGCATAGCTTTAAAGGCGCCCTGCAGGGCTATTCCTTTACCGGTGGCTCAATCATCGCCTCACAACTCGGCGATGGCGAACGCTCCTACCAGCTGCTCAATGGCCTCAAAGACTACGTCACCCCCAATACCTTTTATGCCGAGGGTGGCAATCCCGTGATCGAAACGCCTCTCTCCGCCGCCCAAAGCCTCCACGAAATGTGGATGCAAAGCAGCCAAGACGAGATCAAGATCTTCCCTGCCGTGCCACAGGCATGGCACGAAATCCACTTCCAAGACCTGCGCGCTGTAGGGGCAAGACTCGTCTCCGCCTATCGCAAACACGGCAAAACGCAGTGGATCCGCGTGCGCAACGACCTCGACACCCCCCAAGCCGTGACCATCATTCATGGCATGGGAGTCAAGCCCACCATCACCGGCACCCCAGCCGAGGCCGTCACCACCCAATCCCTGCGCGTCACCCTCCCACCCAAAGGCACCATCACCCTCAGCCGCACGGCTAAATCCCCTGATACCACCCCTAAAGCAGCGCGCTGGTCAGAGGCTTGAGAAAAGGTGACCAGCGGCGTTAGATCTGCGGAGACCTCCTTGTCGTGCGATAGCACTGACCTGCGTCGCTCTCCTCGATTGTGCCTTGCTGGATCATCCTTTTCTCTTCACCTCGAGGCTCGCTACGCTCCGCTTGATGGTCGCTAGCTTAGGGGCCGTCTGGGCGAGGGGAGCCTCCCACCCTAAAACCCCGACTGGTCTAACCTAAATAGACCGGAAATCAACAAGCCTCTGCAGGGCGAGCAGTGCTCGCCAGTCCGCATAGTCGTGTGGCAGTGATCAGCCGACGCCGCTTCCTGCGGCGCGCTAGTTGCGTTTCTTGTATATTGATGCGTTTATTCTTAAACGCGAGCCCCTGGGCTAACTCCCAGCCACCGCGCTCGCACTGCGCAGGACTGCCAGTAGCACGTCGCAGGATTTTAACGCAGAGTCGGGGAGGCGCTCGTGTTTCAAGCTGACTGCGCCGCAGGCGCCCTGTTCACTGTTACTGTGCACTGTTTACTAAAAAAGGCTCAGTGGTTACCACTGAGCCTTTTATGAGTCGTGCGAGGAGTGCCGTTTAGGCGACTTGCTTGGCCTTGCGGCGCAAGCCAACTGCGGCCACGCCCATCAAGAGCAATGCCATCGCGGTCGGCTCGGGCACGCTGGTCGTCGACCCTTGAAGATTTGAGGAGGTCCCCACAAATTCGTATTCGAAGTTACCACCATCTGTGTGAAATGTTAGCGTTGAGCCTAAGTTTGCTGTGGATTTGTTGCTGGCCTTGAGTTTTCCATTGATGTAGATATCAAACTTACCGTCTTTATGGAATTCGAGTGCAAATGCGAAGGTGTCGCCCCCTTTGATATACTCACTGGAAGTTAGCAGCCAGCTGCCGCCCGTGCGGTCGGTATACAGCATGTCTCCATCGTGAGCTATATCAAAGACGGGCCTATGGGTTCCTGTGTGGCCGGTAAGAAAACTGGTGGGGCCCGTTGGTAGCGAGTTGACCTTGATCATCATCAACAGCGTGCCGCCGTTCTTTTGGATGCTGTCGACATCAAGGGTGTCGTCAGAGCTAATCGGCCCGGTTGTAAAGTTGTCCCAGGTGTCATTTGATTGGTTAAGGGTGACCGTGACGGCTTGTGCGGTGAGGGTCATGGCAGTGATTGCGATGAAC
>CAYZIC010000100.1:0-3461 GCA_964478335.1 uncultured Lentisphaeraceae bacterium
CCAAAGGCAAGCACAAAATGTATAAAAGTGGCAAAAAAAGAGTGGGGGAGGGGCGAGGCAGCACTTCGCGGAAGGGCCTGCGGCCTTTAGGGACGCAGCTTTTTTGGGGTGGTGACGCTAAGGGCGACTGATCGCTCGGTCGCAGGCTCCCCGGTGGCAGGGCTCGCTTTGCGAGCGGGTAGCCACTAGCCACTCACTAGCCACTAGCCACTGGATACAGTAAGACCATTTTCGTGGGGTCACGAAAATGGTCTTGCTGTATCTGCTGGGGGCTGGTGTTTATTCTCCGAGTTTGCGGTAAAGGGTGGCGAGGGAGACGTTGAGCTCTTTGGCTGCGGCTTCTTTATTGCCACCATTTTTGTCGACGATGTGTCTGAGGTAGTCGATCTCTTTTTGTTTGAGGAAGCCTTTGAGGGATGGGTCGTCGGAGGCACAGAGGTCGCTACCGATGGTGGTGGCTTCTTGTTGGACTTGGGCTTTGAGTGCGTCGATGCGTTTGAGGATTTTGGGTGGTAGGAGATCTGGGGTGAGGGGTGATTCGTCGCCGGGGTGGAAGGCGAGGGCGTGCTTGATGGTGTTTTCGAGCTCACGAACGTTGCCGGGCCAGGGGTAGGCGAGGAGGTATTGTTC
Organism: uncultured Lentisphaeraceae bacterium; assembly: GCA_964478335.1. Classification (GTDB taxonomy): domain Bacteria; phylum Verrucomicrobiota; class Kiritimatiellia; order RFP12; family DVOR01; genus CAYZIC01. The sequence goes on from CAYZIC010000100.1 coordinate 631, forward strand.
GAACTCGCTGCTGATGGCTGGTGGGTTGGTTGTTTCAGCTTGGATAAAGTGGTGGACGAGTGGATGATGTCCTCTTTGCGCTTTGCGAGTGATGGGATGTCGAGCTCGACGACAGCGAGGCGATAGTACAAGTCGGCGCGGAATGTGCCGTCGACCATCTGTTGCTCGAGGTTTGTATTGCTTGCTGCGATGACTCTGACATCGACAGGAGTGCTGACGATGCTGCCTACGCGTCGGACTTCGTGTTCTTGTAGGACGCGTAGGAGCTTGCCTTGTAGGACGAGGGGGAGAGAGTTGATTTCGTCGAGGAAGAATGTGCCGCCGTTTGCGGCCTCAAATAGGCCGACTTTGTCAGATTGTGCGCCGGTGAAGGCGCCTTTGACGTGTCCGAACATTTCAGATTCGAGTAGGGGTTCGGGGAGTGCGGCGCAGTTGATTGCGATCCATGGGGCGTCTTTGCGTGGAGATGCTTGGTGTAGGGCTTTTGCGAAGACTTCTTTACCAGAACCGCTTTCTCCATTGATGAGGACAGTTGCGGTGGTTGGGGCGACTTTTTGGACCATGTCGCAGACGCGCTTCATGATTGCGCTATTGGCGATGATGCCGTCGAATGCGTAGAATGTGTCGACGGCAGGCCTTGGCGCAGCAGAGTGCGGTTGGGTAGGGGTAGGCGTGTCTGTGGGGGTGGTAGGGGGCTGTGTGCGCTCGAGTGCGCGCTGGACGACATCCATGATCTCATCGATCTTAAAGGGCTTGGTGAGGTAATCGAAGACGCCGATTTTCATAGCTTCGATGGCAGTTTCTACGGAAGCGTATGCGGTGAGCAGGATGATGGGCATGGTAGGGTGGATCTTGGAAGCCTCTTTATAGAGGGAGAGTCCGTCCATGGGAGCCATGCGCAGGTCTGTGATCATGATGTCGATGGGCTTTTGCGTGAGGATGTCTAAGGCTTCTGGGCCAGAGGCAGCGGTTTCGACTTCGTATTTTTGTGATGCGAGAAAGCTCCTCAGGAGGAGGAGGGTGCGGGGTTCATCATCGACGACCAAAATTTTACTCATGGGTGGGGATCCTTCTTATATAGGTGCGCGTGGGAGGTGTGCAGGTGTGGAGATTAGCCATTGGTTGCAGAAGCGTGTTGTTTTGCGCGAACCGTAATGAGCAGGTGTGGGGATTTATTAAAGATGATTTCACCGATGGCGACTTCTGCGAGTATTGCATCGCCTTGTTTAGGGACGGCGTGAGCGGTGATGACGGTGTGTCTACCAGCTTGTAGGGTTGGTTTGGCTTGTTGTAGGACGGCGGTGGATAGTCCCATGATGAGGGATTTGATCTCGACTTGCCAGAGGTCATCTGGGTCGTAGGCGAAGATTTTTGTGGTGCGGGTATTGGCTTGTAGGATGTAGCCGTTGTAGTCGACGATGAATGCCGCGTCAAAGAGTGCGTTGAATAGTCGATTAAAGAGCGTGCGTGATGTTTCGGATTCTGGTGGCGTTGGAGTTGGTTTGATTGATGGTGCTGCGGCTTTAAGCTTGGGCTTGACGTAGGGCGTCTCGATTGGGGATGGAGGCGCAGGCATGGTTGGCATAGCGGTTGGCTGTGGTGCTGCAGAGCGCTTAAATGCGACCACAGCGGCGGCAGCTGCTTCTGGCGATGGTTCTGGGGGGGTGGCACTCTCTGGGGCAGGTGCGGGAGTGTGAGGGGGTGGCTCTGGCGTGTGGGCTGGAGGCGGTGTGGGCTTTTTCATAAATCCAAAGAGTGCCATGGTGGTGGGGCCTTTCTATTTGGTTAGGCTGCGGGGATAATCTTAGAGGTCGACGAGGGAGATGCGCATGGTTTGTGCGAGCTCTTTTTGTGAGAGTTGCTTTTTGGCGTTGAGCGCATTGGATTTGTCCGGGACGGTGCATGTAGCGCCGCAGGCGTCGCATTCTGCCTCGATGCCGGCGTATTGAGCGGGTGCGACGAGCTCTTGTTGGCAGTTGGGGCATTTGAAGATGATGTCCGACGGGTCAACTGTGGGTGCTTCGAGGGGCATTTCTAGTGTGGAGAGGTCGATGCGGATGGTGCAATTGAGCATGTCTTGCTCGGCTTTGGCTGCGGCCTCTGGGTCTGCTGGAGTGAGGGGTTTTGATCCGTGAATGGTATTGGGCTCTGATTTGTCAGGGATGACGAATGTCTTACCGCATGCGGGGCATTCGGATTTCATGCCGGCAGCAGCGGTTGGTGCCTCGATGGCTTCGTGGCAGATGGGGCAGAGAAATGAGACTGCGGTCTTGAAGTCGTCTTTGGTGATGGTGTGTGCTGGTGCTGTGGTGGGCTCGATGGTTGGCATGGCGACAGGCTCATTATTGGAGTCAAGGGGAATAATGAGTGAGCCTTGTTGTGGGCAGATGCCTTGCTTGGCTTTGCGCAGGACTTTGAATCGCGGGGAGTCGTGTTCTGCAATGAGCATGGGCTGGCGGGTGCGGGGATTGGTCATGCGGCGCTGTTTTTTGTGAACGACATCGATTTTGCAGATATCTGGCAGGGTGAATCCGCCATTGGCGGCTTCGCGGTAGGCGATCTCTTTGAGCGCAAGTAAAAATTTGGCAACGATTGCTCTGGGGACGTTGACGTCTTGTGCGAGCTCTTTGACTAAATCGTATTTTGTGTATGCTTTGGGTTTCATGGGGGCAATCCTCGTATTATATAAGGGTGTTAGTATGGTGCTACTGTGTAATTGTGATCGCGCAATGAAATACTCACTTAAAGATAAAAACAGGTTACCTAATCTAGGGCAAAATGTCAACAGAAATCCTCGTCTATCGCTGGATTAATTGGCGATTTATAGGGAT
>CAYZIC010000101.1:0-3347 GCA_964478335.1 uncultured Lentisphaeraceae bacterium
CGAAGGGAAGCCCCAAAAGAACTACCTAAAGATGAAGCAATTATAATAAAGACAAGGGCAACTTTGAAGTGTTGCTTAGAAAAGGCAATACGAGGGTAAAATAAAATGAAAAGACTGACTCTATTGACACTACTATTTCTCTCGCATTCAATCAATGCCTTGGCATCTGATAGCATGCCTCTCTCCTTTGTGATCCCTAGTCTACTCGCTTATGGACCATACAAAGCCTACACCTACTTTGTTGACAAGACTGAATCGCTCCCCAATTTAACGCTTGTAGAAAGCAAGGAGAACTGTTTGAGCCATTCGCTCAAAGCTTGCGATGCTACGAGTGTGGGTGTGATTGAGCTACCTCCAGAGGATTATTGGATCGCTAATGTCGACGCAGAGCGTGGTCGTAATCGCTATTATCTCCATGGCATCGAGTCTAAGGCATTTCGCAATTGTAGCAAAGTCTCCACCATTATTATGCCTAGCACGATTAAATGGATCAGCAAGGATGCGTTTCAAGGATGTTCGCCAGATTTGAAAGTCATCTTTTATGGCGATGCGCCTTCTTTTGTAGGTGCTGATTGCGAATCACTAAGCACGGTCACGGGCTATTATTTACCCAATCGCAAAGGATGGTCTAGTGCCTTACCTATTCAGGTAAAACCATTGCCCATAGGGGGGCTTTATGATTTTAATGAGTCATCTAAGACGGCAACCTTAATTGCCTACTCTCAGCCAACAATCACATCCGCAACGATCTCGTTGCCGTCAACGGTTGGGCGCAATGGGATCATGTATGCAATCGATGCGATTGCGTCAACGGCTTTTACCAATTGTACGCCGCTGCATCGCGTTGTTTTGCCTACGCAATTAACGGCTATTCCTGAGTATCTATTCGCTAACCAAGAGCAGCTGAAAGAGGTCGTTTGTGGTGAAAAGCTTCAGACGATTGCTAGCTGGGCATTTAACGGATGCAAAAGATTCACATCGCTTTCGTTTCCAAACGGCTCTGGCCTAAAAACCATTCGGTCGGATGCGTTTAGTGGTTGCCTAAATTATAGGCAACCATATGGATCCCCGATTCTCGAAAATGTGGAGGCTAGAGCTTTTAGTGCAGCAGGCGTGACCGAGCCGACAGACTTTAAAACAATTCAGGAGGGGGCATTCTTTCAATCGATCGGCGAACATCTGATCTTTGACTCAGTGCTGGAATCTATTGAGGCAGATGCTTTTGGCAATAGCGCAATGAAGTCGATTGACTTTTCTCGTGCGCGACAATTACGCACCATTCAGGAGGGGGCGTTTAAATCCTGCTCGAAAATTCGACACGTGACCTTACCACGACACATCACCCAATTGGGCGAATCAGAGCACCCCATTAGCTCATTTCAGTTCTGGGAAGACCTCGATCCATCTTGGTGGCCTGAGTGGTGTAAGGTGGTCTTTTACTCTCGTAAAGGCTATTACGAGTATCAGGTCTTTAAGAATGGCGTTTTTCAGAGGTGCGCTAATTTGACACATGTAGACTGTGGTCAAGCGAAAAACCTCAAGCAACTCGGGTGTGCAACCTTTGCGGGATGTTCTCGGTTGACTTATCTTACCCTACCGCCTCAATTAGAGAAAATCAGTTATGCCGTTTTTGCCGATTGTTGCAATTTAGACGTGATTCTCTTTCCAAATACACTCAAAACAATTGAAGCCAACCTTTATCCAAAGACAAAAGAGTACCGCATGTTATCTTCGGTATTTGAGGGATGCGAGAGGCTTCGTTATTTGATCTTTACGGGTAAGCCTCCAGTCTATCAAGAAAACCTTCCATCCTCAGCACCTCTGGCTCACGGCTATTGCTACCCCTCGCAGCGTCAAGGGCAAATGCTTTGGGGTGGGCGCACCTTGGGCACCTTACAAGATCTCTATTATCATGCCAACAATGGCACCGACCAGCATGAGCTGTCGCGCCTCTTAACCCTCGGTAAACCTCACTCGAGTCAACTCAAAGCCTGCCCATTCACCCATGGCAAAAAGCATTTCAAAGGTTGGTCGACCACCCCTACTGGCCCCGTTGTCTATCCAGGTCAAGCGTCTCTCTCAAGCCTCTCGCTTACCGCCGACCAGGATGCTCTCCACCTCTACGCCCTCTGGGAGTAGGCGATGTCGCCGAAGCGGTAGCACCTCCGCTAGAACGGCCTGCGGCCTTTTGGGAGTTGGGGAGGCGGCTGTCGCCACTAACAATTACTAAAAAGGATGTTTGATTATGTTTTTATCGTTATTTTTTACCGCTGCTCTCTCGCTTGCACCGTTGCATCCTGAGGCGAGGACTTTTCTTGACAAATTACCTCCTGATGTCCAGACGGCTCTCACTACAGCGATCGAAGAGGCCGCGTCTGGTAATCATGATGCGCTCAATAGGATTCGTGCGGCGCGTCCTGCAACGCCTCCTCCTGCGGGTGTCTCGAAGACTGCGGTCTCTTTTGGTGGGCTCAAGGCGGATCTTTACACGTCGGATAAGCCTCACTCGACGCTACTCATCTATCTCCATGGAGGGGGGTGGGTCATTGGTAATCTCAATACGGCGTCTCGTATCAGTGGGGACTTGGCTAAGATCGCTCCTGTCGATACGCTGGCGCTGGACTATCGTCTCGCACCAGAGCACCCCTACCCTGCCCAACATGATGATTTAATCTCGGTGCTCTCTGCTCTTAAAGACCACCCGCGTACTCGCCACTACGCCAACGTCGTCCTGGCGGGTGACAGTGCGGGTGCACACATCGCAATCACGGTTACACGGGCTTGGCTGGACAATAAGCCTGTGCAAGGTCCGGCCATCCAATCAATCGTGGCGATCTATCCGGTTACGTCGTTCAAAACGGATTGGCCATCCTACGCGCTCTATGGTAAGGGCTTTGGCATGGACACGCCGCTGATGAAGGCTTTTTTACAAGCAGCTTTTCCCAAACCGCTCACTCCCGCCCAACGCCAAGCGTGGGAACCGCTCGAGATCGACCCAACGGGTTTCCCGGAGGTTTACCTATTCACCTCTGGCTACGATGTGCTCAGGGACCAAGGGTGGCAATGGGCTCAAAAGCTGCGCCAGGCAAAGGTACCTCTCTACCATCATCACACGCCTGATGCAATGCATCTCTACATCACGGTGCCTGGTATGCCCACGCACTATTCACAAACGCTCCGTCGCATTCAGCAGCGGTTGCGCCGCTAGAACGCTCGCACTTGGAACGGCCTGCGCCTTTTGGAACAGTCGCTACGCTCCTTATTAGAGATGTCCCCAGTGGCTTGCCGCTCCTGTTCACTGTTTACTGTTCACTGTTTACTGTTTACTTGAGGCGTAGCCTCGCCAG
>CAYZIC010000102.1:0-3179 GCA_964478335.1 uncultured Lentisphaeraceae bacterium
CCGACGACACGCGAATTTTCAGTCCGCTGCTCTACCAGCTGAGCTATCTCGCCTTCACACAGAGTGGTGTGTTAAAACGTGTCGTAATATAGCAAAACAGGATGGTTTTGTCAAATGGAAAATTCAAAAAAGTGCATCTTTTTTGCCTCAACGTCGTATGTTGTTGATTTCTTGGTGATCGGCATAAAGAATCAGTGAAGATCTATTGACAAACGACGCTCTTTTTGCTACTATAGGCCCATTCAATAGAGAGGAATACACCATGTCTACACTTACGCGTTGCGCAGAAGATACCATCGAAACCATTTATAGATTGACTCAAAGTGGGCAAGTCCCACGTGTCAGTCGCATTGCAAACATCCTAAATGTCTCCATGCCATCAATCACGATCATGCTACGCCAGCTCAAAGCACAAGGCTATGTCATTCAGCCTCGATACAAATCTGTTCAGCTTACAGATGCAGGCCTCGCCATCGCAGAGCATACGCTGCGTCATCACATCCTGATTGCACGTTTCTTAAAAGCGATTGGCGTCCCCGAAGAGACCGCCCAGCACGAAGCATGCGAAATGGAGCACATTCTTTCACATGAGACGCTCATGATTTTGGATCGCTATGTGCAAACCCACACACCCTTTGCCAATGAAGACGAGCGCCTGATCGCCCCCAAGCTCAAGCCATATGTCAATTCACGCAAAAAGAACGCCCCCCAAGACGACGAGATTGCCAATGGCTAAGCAGCCTCGATTGGATTACCCCAATGCAATCCAATACGTCTGTATAAAAGGGATCAGTAGCGAGGCTCTCTTTCGCAATGCCGACGATTTTGACTACCTCGGTCAAGTCTTGGCAGAGACATCAGCCCTCTACAATCTCAAGCTGATGGGCTTTTGCCTATTGCCCAATCAGGCTCATGCGATTTTTCAAACAGACCGCGGCAATATCGTCGAGGTCATGCATCGCATTTGCACCAAGTACACCCTCTACTATAATCGTACCTATCACCGCGCAGGTCCACTCATGCGCGGACGCTTCTTGTCGACGATTATCCAACCCGACGAGCACCTCTTACGATTATCACGTTGGTTGCACCTCCTGCCGACACGTGAGCTCGCCCAAAATAATCAAGACAATCGGCATCGACTCTCCGCATTGAGACGCTTTCAGCGCTCAAGCTATCGAGCCTATGCCGATCTATCGAGCGAGCCGAGACCATGGCTTAATCAAGAGCTGATTAGAGAGCTCTGTGCACGCTTCTCCCCATGCAGTTATTCGCGTTATGTCCGTCAAGCCATCATGTCAAAAGATCTTGCATTTGACTTTTTAATGAGTCGCCCACAAGCAGTCATTGGCACCCCACGATTTGTGAGAGAAGTCACCGCACGCTGCCAAGAAGCCGCAGACCTACAAGCTGCATCTGCGCTCGATGATGATACGGATCACCTCGCAGTCAATACCCTGTCACCATTTGTCGTCATCCGAGCCGTCTGCCGAGTCTGCCAAGTACATCCCGAAGATATCCGACGCAGACAACGAGGCACCTCATTACGCCCCTTGACAACATGGGCCCTTTCTCGATTTACAAACTTGAGTCAAAGCGAAATTGCCCAAGAGCTTTCACTCTCGACCTCTGCTGCCATTAGCACCCAATTGCGAGCCGTCAATCAAGCTCTGGGCAAAGATAAAGAGCTGACCCGACTGCATAAAAAGCTCGACACCACCCTACTTACCCTCCTCGACAAAGTCTCACAGCCCCCAGGGATCATCTAGTGAGCAGTGGCTTGGCCGCTCTGTAGGTAGACCGCTCGCAGCCTCCCTATATGGTGACAAAAGCTATTTTGATATGCGATATGTCATACTCAATATTCTAGAGACGCAACCTCTTAAATGCTAGAGCCCTCGTCACCCCAAGTAAGTCTTACCTATAGACTCACATCGCCCATTGGGGGTACCTCGTTGACGACCTTATTTGGGGAAGATATGCTTCCTTGGATAAGGCTCGCTACCGCCCTACGAGGGAATAGGCAGGACAATCTTCCCTCGATAGGTAAGGGGCGGTCTCTTTTGGTAAGGAAGTAGACAACCTATCGCTGTCTCCCGAGCCAAGCAGCGTGATCTGGCAGATGAGAGAGAGCCAGATCACAGGCTTGCCCCGGTAGGCTGTTTTTTCACAACGCCCCTGCTCTTTTTTGCCACAGGTCTGTCAAAACCGGTCTATTTTGGGTTGTGAGTAGGATACGCCTTGTCAACTTTTCAAGTGCGCCATCTATTATTGCAGGTTTCAGAGCCTATTTTACTCATTTTAATAGCCTTGGAGTCCATTTTGTGCTTGCTTTTTGTCCACGATTTGTGATAGTATATGCTCACATTTTTCGGGCTCGTGGTGGAATTGGCAGACACGTGGGATTTAGGTTCCCATATCGAGAGATGTGTGGGTTCAACTCCCACCGGGCCCACCAATTGAATGATAAAAAGATGCTCATCATGCTTTTGTATGGTGGGCTTTTTTTGTTATAAAATGCAATGATGCGGTTAAAAGGGCTCTTGTGCGATTATCGTGGGTAATAGACAGAGTAAAGAGTAGAGCCCCCATGCCCTCAGCCTGAGACCGATACCACAGCTACCTCGACCCTTGACCCATAATAATGGTATGATAATTCTCGTTGCAATCCATTGCCATTTACCTTGCAACCCAAAAGGGGAATGCCTTGCAATCCAAAAGGGGAATGCCTTGCAATTCAAAAGGGGATTAGACTGCAATCCATTTTACACTTACGTTGCAACCCATTTCATGACACCTTAGTAGACAGCGTGATCAAACCAGCGTCATCCATTAATTGTTTCTTTAAGGGGGAGGGGCTTTTGGTTATGTATGTCCAACCCATTAAAATCGACCAAGACCCTTAAAGGCTCTTGTTTGACCTTAATGGGTAAAATGTGGTCTTGGTCTAGCGCTCAGCGTCTCCGGATAGGGATGCGAAGGTCACCTGACCCTCGATTTGAGAGTCTGCGAACCTTTGCTCAAGAGTCAGCTAAGGTTTGATTCGCCCCTTAGCCCCCCCTCAAGCCTGATTTTTCCCACTAAAATTACACAAGAGTCTCATTTTACCCTCTAAAATAGACCAAGAGTCGTCCTTTGGTTGATTTCTTGCCATTTTTATCTTTTTGGTATTGCTTTTT
>CAYZIC010000103.1:0-3037 GCA_964478335.1 uncultured Lentisphaeraceae bacterium
TAAAGTTTACGAAAACTAAGACAGCCCCCCCCCCATGGGGGAGGAGGCTACGCCTCCTAGTTCCAGTTCCAGTTTCGAGTTCCAGTGTTGGGGGGTGCATCAGGTCGTTAGTGGTTAGAGGTTAAAGGTTAAAGGTTAGAGGTTAGAGGTTAGAGGTTGGGGGCGCTATCAGTGAGCAAATCCCAAATTCTAGGAGCCGCAGGCTCCTCCTGTTCACTGTTCACTGTTTACTGTTCACTGTTTACTAGGAACCGCAGGCTCCTCCTGTTTATCCTGCGATCGATTGGCAGACTCACCAGAGAGCCAGTAAGCAATCAGAGAGAGCGCAATCCCTAGGAGGACTTGCTGTGCTGATTGACTCTCCCAAAAATGAGGCAGATTTACCCCTAAAAATATCAGCAGATTGTAGGCACAGTATAGGGAGCCTACAACCATTGAGGCAATTGCGCTGGTGGAAGTCCTTTTTAAGGGGGTAAAGATCATCATCATGGGAACAAAAATACCCGTTGTGATGATGTCTGACGCAATCCAGGATATCTCAAGGATCGATTGGATCCGTAGGGCTATCAGTAATGCAAGCGCAGTCACGATGAGCGTGGCAAATTGAGATTCCCTGATGCGACGAGAGTGTCTGCCGGATGACGATCTAATGTCGACCACCAACGTCAAAGCACCTGTATTAATCAGGGAGTCCATCGTTGACATGATCGCTGCAGCAATCCCAACAAAGACACACGCTGCAGTAATTGGATCTAGGTAATCGGTGACGATCGCTGGGATGACCCCCCCAGATGGCAAGACGGGATAGAGTACCGCTCCTGCTAAACCTGTCAAAACAACAAGCAGATAGAGTGGTATATAGATAACCAGGCTCATGACGGTCATTCGATGGGCATCTTGTGCGCTACGCGCGGCGCTGATGCGCTGCCAAACATTGGCCTGTATCATCCATGCACACCCAAAGGTTATCACAAACATCATATACTTTGATGCGCCAGCGCCTAGCGAGAGCATTTCTGGATGAGCTTGTACGACAGGTGAATGGAGAATGCCCGTGATACCGCCAGCCTGCGTGAATGCTACCACAAAAACGATCATGGCTGAGATCAACAAGAGCACAAATTGAAAGATATCCGTCATGACTACGCCACGAAACCCTCCAAAAAGCGAATAGATCAAGACAATCAAAGTCCCCAATAAGACTGCGCTGACATAGCTAATCTCAAGGTAGGTGCTAAAAAAGAGCCCAATACCCACCATCTGTGAGGCCGCCGTAAAAATCATAAAGACTAAAATCAACCACGACAAATAGCGCCCTGCCCCAGATGAATAGTGCACGCTAAAGAGCTCGCCTTGTGTCAATGAGCCTTGACTGCGGATCTTTTTGGCTAAGAGGATCATCAGACTAGTCGAGATGAGTACGGGGACACCATAGCACCAGTATGCACCTAACCCCTCGGCAAACGCAAGGTCGGCTGTAGAAAGTGCCGACCCTGCGCCCCACCAAGAGGCGATAAAGGTCAACGAGAGCATCCAAAAAGGCAAACGACGATTGGCAAAAAAGTAGTCTAATACGGTGTGATTTTTAGCCTCCTTTGTCACGATGAGCAAAAGGACGCCAAAATAGAGTATGAGGCCGATTAGTGAGGTGAGCTGTAGACTGGCTGGCATGGTTGTCTCCTAAGAGGGGTGCGTAACGGGGAGATCTTATTTGGATAGATCTCACCTAAAATGAATGTAATCTATCATAAACCACCCATCAATGCAAGCACGATCTGCAACCAGCCTACACGCATAGCCATTGTTTCTTCTAGAATGAAGGATCTCTGTTACTGAAGTGTAACTTTCAAGAAAGAAATTTCATAATCATGCTGAAATCGTATCCAATCGGGCTATTTGCTCGTTACACATATCATGCGCACTCTTGCCATTGAAAATTTGACGTGGATACGCATTCGTGGTCCTTAGTGGCCCTTCGATGACTCCTGGCTACTAGGCGGCATTGCCGCCCAGCCTGATGGGCACCCCAAAGGTCACTGTCCTCAATCAGCTTCCCTCATAGGGAACGTATCCTTCCCTCGCAGGGAACGCCTCTTTCCTTCGCAGGGAACATAGCCTTCCATGCGAGGGAAGCAGATTTTCATTATTTAGGCTTGACAATGTTCTCTCTATATGGCAGTATGCGTTCATTCATTAAGGGGAATAGTAGACCTTAGGGGAGGTTTGCGTTAAACCTTAGCGGTGTGTGATATGAGGGATACCTATTAACTAGGTATGATCTAGGAGGTTATGATGATTGAGTATACTTTAAAGAAGCGTGATTTTCTTGGCAAAAAAAAGGAAAAGACCTATGTGGCATCGGTGACCCCGACTGCCAATGTCTCTACGCAAGCGCTCTATAATCAGGTTGGAGAACGCGCCCACGTCTCTCCACACATGGTGCGAATGATTGTCGAGGAGCTTAAAGAGGTCCTTGCTAAAGAGATTGCCGAGGGTAACAGCGTCAATATCGAGGGGTTGGGTTCTTTTAAACCCTCAATCAAAGGGATTTTCAACCCTGAAGACCGCATTCCCGCAGAAGACCTCTCCGTGAATACCAGCCTGCGCGTCTCGCCCAAGCTGATCAAAAAGATCAACGACCTCGCCCACCCACAACGCGCCACGACAGCGGTCGATGCGCCCACCATCACCCGTGTCAGCGACAACACCACCGACATCGAGGACGAAGTCGCCCCCAATGCCAAAGATCAATATGTCGTGATGGTTGAGGGCGTTCTACCGATTAGCGAGAGCTCCACAACCGAGATTATCCCGCTCGATACTGAGGGCAATCCCGGCGCGCCCCTCGACCCGACAACCTATCAGTCGGCCAATCTGCGCAACCACTTCAACCAAGAAAACCACCTCCTCATCGTGCTCCCTACAGCGACCACCCCACCCGGAGATTACCTCATCCGCTATACCAATAGAGGCTATGCAAGCAGCAGGCGGCTGCGGCTGTGCCGCTAGCGCGGCTAGAACGGTCGCTGCGCTCCCT
>CAYZIC010000104.1:0-2897 GCA_964478335.1 uncultured Lentisphaeraceae bacterium
ATCCATCCCCCCCTCACCAGACATCCAATTTGCTCTCTACACCACCCAAGATGATCCAGCACATTACCTACTCAAGACCCAATCATCACCATTGGTCTTTCGTGTCAAAGCTACACTATTCCCATCCATCATCACCCAAAATAATCTTGACGTAGACCTCCTGAGCAAGACTCTCATCTCCGCATCGCCCACAACGATCCAGCGAGTCACCCTCTCTTACCCCAACCAACCCAAGATCATATTAGTCAAAGGCTCCGCCAATAACTGGTACACCCAGAGCCCGCAAGGTGAATTCTTTGACCAGGCGCTTCTCCAAGATTGGCTTCAAGCCTACTCGACAATCAAAGCTGCGCGAATCATTGGCCTCGCCACGCCACTACAGACCGATCTAGCCAAATACGGCCTTGACACGCCCAGCCAAGTCATCTCACTAGACTTCAATGCGGGGCCCTTACTGCGCCAAACCATTCTCTTTGGTAAGACAAGCAGCGCAACAGGCGAGACACCGATCATGCTTCGCGGCCAACAAATCATTTATTCGCTTAGCGCAGAAGACTCCGCAAAATTCTTCAAGCAGTTGATCATCCCCTCACCGTCAACCCCCTAACCGTGGAGGTTACAATGCCCTATCGTAAATCAGACACGATCAGAATCGAAACCCCGATTATTCCGACGAGCTTTGCAGATCTACACAAAGCCATCGCAGCAGGCCCAAAAACATACCCCACACATCAGCCTTTTATCGACTCGCTCTACGATGCAGCATTTATCACCAACCAAGATGGTATTATTATTGATGCGAATAATCGTGCGGCGCAATTCTTTAGCGACAAAGACCCCAAAGCGCTCTTAGGATTCCCCATCTATATTCTCTTTGCTGGAGATGCAAATCGATTCATGCTAGAAATCCACTCGCACATCCAAACTCATCCGTTTGTAGTACTCGAATGTCGAGCAGTGAGATTTGATAAATCGACCTTTGAGTCAGAAGTCGCCGTTTCTAAAAATAACGAGCTCAACGGCTCCTACATCTTTACCGTGCGCGATATCTCCACCCGTCAAGATGCTATCCGCTCACTCAAACACGCTATCGAGCGACTCCAAGCAGAAGACCGCGAACGCATGGCCTTTGTCAGCAACGCCTCCCACGAGTTACGCACCCCGCTTACCAGCATGGTCTACGCAGTTAACAATATGCTCTCAGGAGTTTGCGGCCCCGTCCCCCCTAAAGCAATCGCCTACCTCGAACGCATCAAAGCCGACGAAAATCGCTTAATGGCAACTATCAATGACATTCTCGACATGCGTCAAATCGAGACCAACACCCTCACCCTTTACAAGACCCAAGTGGGGATGAATGCACTCCTATATGCAGTAGTCGATGCACTATCGATCCAAACCGCCGCAAAACAGCAAAAAATAACCATCAAAAAAATGGCTCAAGAGTATTTTGTTTATGCAGACCGCCAGCGCTTAGAGAGAGTCTTCTTTAATTTGATTAATAACGCCATCAAATTCACCCAAGCTGGGGGCATGATTTGCTGTTCTCTCAACTATGACGAGGCCACCCAGACCTGTCACGCATTGATTGACGACAACGGCCCCGGCATTGCGCAAGAAGACCTACCCAATATCGCCAAGCGCTATTACCGCGTCGGTCAGCACGTCACAGGCACAGGGCTTGGACTGGCGATTGTCAAAGAGACAATTGAGCTCCATGGCGGATCATTGATTGTGCGTAGTCCCGTACCAGGCACGTCATGTGGCTCCCAATTCGAAGTCATCCTCAAGACCTGCCCAGGCCCATCAGTCTACCTGCACAACGCCTCCGAGTCCTCAAGGCAAGAGACCCTCGACAAGCTCGGCTACACCCTTGTCGAGACCCCCACAGAGCAAACCAAGCTCATCATTATCGAGGACACTAAGCCCGGCTATACCGATCAAATCAATACCTGGCTCACCACGCCAGAGACAAAAGCTATTCCCATCATCCTGCTCTGCAAATGCGTCACCTGTGAATGTCGCAAAATGATCCGTTCTGGAGTGGAGATCATCGAGCGATCAAGCTCAGAGAGCAAACTAATCGCAGCCATCCGCAAGCAGCTCAACATTAAATCATAAAAAGGCCCCCATGGATCTACTCATCGCCACCCGCAATGCTCACAAGTTGGGAGAGTTTCGCAAGATCTTTTCATACCCAGAGCTCACGATTTTAGGCACCGACACCTACCCCACAATCCCCGACCCAGTAGAAGACGGTAGCACCTTTATTGACAACGCCCTCATCAAAGCCAAAGCATGGGCCGCAGCCACAGGCAAATGGGCTCTTGCTGATGACTCAGGCCTGTGTGTAAATGCTCTCGATGGCGCACCAGGGATCTACTCCGCCCGCTATGCAGGCGAGCACGGGATCTCATCAGCCAATAATGCCAAGCTACTCAAGGAGCTCACCGGGAGCACCGAGAGACAAGCCCACTTCACATGCGCCCTAGCGCTCGTCTCCCCCACAGGCGAGAGCTACACCACCGAAGCAACCTGCGAAGGGACCATTATCGAGCGAGATCTAGGAGACCATGGATTTGGCTACGACCCCCTCTTTGTGCCAGAGGGCTATGATCAAACCTTTGCCCAACTACCAGCAGAGGTGAAAAATGCCATATCCCATCGCGCCAAAGCAATCGACCAATTCAAGGCCACCATTGAGCAACTCCTGGTGGTCAAATAGACACGTGTGCGATTGATGGACATCGAGTCCGCCCTCTTATCGAGGGCGATAGATTATTGCCTGATGCCTGTAGAGGGAGCACGGTAGCAAGCCCTAAAAAGAGGGTGTAGCGACCGATTAGGGGTAAATTGCAACAATAAATGTCGCAGTAGGCTAAGAAATCTTTAGTAAT
>CAYZIC010000105.1:0-2846 GCA_964478335.1 uncultured Lentisphaeraceae bacterium
CACCGGAGAGCGCAGCGACCGAGGTGGCAGACGTGGCGCAGCCACTGCTCCCGCCGCTAATCCCAGAGGCCGTCTGCTAATCCCCGTCGTCCTGTGGCCGCAGGCCACCAAGGAGAGCCGAGCGTAGCGAGGCGAGTTCTGTGCTGAGTTTACTCAGTAGGCGGTTTGTGGGTGGGAGGCGACCCCATCCCCGCACCCGCGACGCAGCCGCAAGCAAAAAGCCCTGCGGTTACCCGCGGGGCTTGAGAGGTTGCAAAAGTGAGC
Organism: uncultured Lentisphaeraceae bacterium; assembly: GCA_964478335.1. GTDB lineage: Bacteria > Verrucomicrobiota > Kiritimatiellia > RFP12 > DVOR01 > CAYZIC01. Next base: position 265 of record CAYZIC010000105.1, read on the forward strand.
CTGCGAGCGTCCCCGCTACATTTTACATTCTACATTCTAGATACGAGAACGCGACGCAGCCTTTTGCTTTTTAGCCTCACGCACCAAACGCCCCGCATAAAAACCGATATTACGGAAATTCGCCGCCTTGTGCGCAAAGACCTTCATCAACCAAACCTTATCAACCGCCGAATAGCCCTTACCAGCCTCCGCCGCAAAAGCCTCCGCCGAATCAGCCTTAAATGCTTTAGACATCTGCGTGAAGAAAGCCGGATACTGGCTATCCTTGATTGCCAGCTTAGCGCCCATCGCCGTTGCCCCATCAAAGAGGATCGCATCACCACGCTTAAGCTGCGCCTCATAGCGCTTGCAAAGCGTAGCCAAGATCGCCGTCGCACGCTTGATACGCTCAGGCGTCAACCCATCAAAATTCTCCTCGACCTCAGGCTTCTCAACAGGCGCAGGCGCCTTGACCGTAGCCACCATAGTGCCCTTGTTGGCCTTAGCCGCTGCGGCACGCTCGGCTTCCTTTTTCTTCGCCATTTCAAAGCGTTCCTTCGTCGAGAGGATCACCGTCGGCTTAAAGAACGGCACCGGTTTGGGTTCTGGGCGCTTAGGCGGGGCATAGGTATAGTCGGCCTCCTCAAAGAGTGCGGTGAGGTCGTAGTCCTTTTTCTTCTTATTTGCCAAGATTCTGGCAATGGCAGATTCAGCCTTGGTGGGTTCCTTAGGCAAAGCCTTCGCATCGAGCGTAGGGACATCATCATCAAGACGGCGCTTTTTACCGCCAATCGATTTGCCAGCCTTTTCGCTCACACGACCAGAGCTAGATTTTTCTGCGGCCTCTTTCTTCTCATCGGCAGTAAGCAAATCGTTCACCCCGAGCTCATCAGCCACCGAGTCATGCTCAGGCTTCTTTGCTGCGGGCTTTTTAGCAACGGGTTTCGGCTTTGCGACTGGCTTAGGTTGCACCTTGGGTGCCTCAGCGGCCACTGGGAGCTTTTGCACGATGATGTCGTTCACCAAGATTGCATTGCCCTTGCGCGAAACGACATAAGGTGCCTTGATAAATAGGCCATCGACAAAGACCGCACCCGAGCTGATACGCTGACCTTCATTTTCGCCAAAGAGCTTAATCGCCTCAGGCGAAACCTTTGCAGCTTCAAGAGAGATAGGCAATGTGGCAAACGTCATCACACTCGCCAACAAGACCAATGAGAGCATCTTTTTCATGAGCATCCTTCCTTATCCAAAATAAAAAACCCCATCCTATCGTAGCACCACAACCTCTGAGACCTGAAAAGTCAAGTGGGTACGCCTATTCTTGCTCCCATTTACTTAGACAAGCCAAGCATAATGTCGACATGAACAATCAGCACGCCCTTAAAAACATGTAGGCCAGAAATACATAGCCAATTCGCGTTATAGGACAGGGTTCACTGTGGTTTTGGAAATCGCCCACCTTACGCCAGGCGATCCCCGCAAATCATTTAAGCCTCTCTGACATCAACCCCCAGCTCGTCCTTCACGCACTGAATGATCTTAGCAAAAGCCTCAGAGATGGTTGCATCCTTGAGCGTCTTATCCGGCGAACGAAACTCGAGCGTAAAGCCCATGCTTCGCTTGTCCGTACCCAAAGCTTTAGACGTAAATATATCAAATAATGATACGCTTGTCAATTCCGCAGGTGCTTTTTTACGAATAACTTTTACAATTTCATCGTAAGTCAATGCATTTGGCACGATTAACGCAATATCCTTGCGGATTGCCGGATACTGAGGCACCGGTTTAATGCGCGGCAAAGTAGCCAAGCCACCCGTGATAGCAGCCAAATTAAGCTGCGCCAAGACCATCGGCTTAGTCAAGCGCCACTTGTGACGCATCGTGGCACTCACCGCACCCATCATACCGATCGGCTTCTTACCAATGCTAATCTGCACGGCAAAGCCCTTTTCCATCGCCGGATGATCCATCAGCGTATAGCGAAATTTCGGCGCATGCAGCTGCTGAGCCAGTGCCTCGATTGCACCCTTGAGCCACAGCAAGGACTCTTCATTGCTCAGCGCCTTGCGCTGGCTCAAAGCATCCCGACCAAAAGGCCCCATCATGCCCATCGATACCGCCTCATCCTCACAAGGCTTGCCATCCTCCTGCCAAAAGATTCGACCAATCTCAAAGAGCGCACACTGCTCCACCTGACGGCTCGCATTGCGTCCTAGAGAATTCGCCAACTGCGGCAAGAGCGAATCACGCATCATGCTGTGGTCCGCACTCACCGGATTAGGGATCACCAAACGATTCGTCACCGTCGGATCAAAGCCATCGAGCTCAGCAGGCGACAAAAAGCTGTAATGCATCGCCTCAGTCAAGCCCAAGCTCAACAACGCATGACGCACCTTGCAGCGCGCCTGATAGACCGTATCAGGCAATTGAGAGACCGCCGCCAATTCAGGCATCGCATCAGGGATCTGATCGAGGCCATTCATACGCGTGACCTCCTCGATCAAGTCTGCCTCCATCGTCAAATCAAAGCGCCAAGACGGGATCATCAAGCTCGCACCGATCTCATCCTGCTGCACCACCTCAAGACCAAGACTCGTCAA
>CAYZIC010000106.1:0-2785 GCA_964478335.1 uncultured Lentisphaeraceae bacterium
CCCCTGGTAGGCTCTCTGATCTCTTGCGGGCTCATGAGACCTTTATGGTGGGCTTGAGGATTGATGCGGGACTCTTGCGCCAAGGTAAGGTGGGCTTCTTTGGCGATGGGGGCGTCGTGCATCTTGCGCCTCCGGCTGGACGCGTGCCTGAATTGCTCAACAAGCTACTGGCGTGGATCGAGGCTTCGCAGGCGCACCCTTTGGTTAAGGCGGCTCTGTGCCACTATGAGATTGAGATGATTCATCCCTTTGCTGATGGCAATGGCAGGGTGGGGCGTTTGTGGCAGACAGTCATCTTAGGTCAGTGGCAGGGGCTCTTTTATTCTTTGCCAGTAGAGCGGGTCATTCAGCAGCGCCAGGCTGACTACTATGCGGCGATTGCCGCCGCAACCAAGGCTAAGGATGCTGGAGGCTTTGTGGACTTTATCCTAGGCTGCATCCTTGAAGCGTTTCGTTTGCCTAGGCTTAGCCTCGATGATCCGTGCTTTGCTTACCCTGCTAGCCTGGTTGGTGATGGTGTAAATGATGGAGTATCCAAGGGTGCGCAGGTGCTTCTGTCCGAGATACAAGCGCATCCTGGACAGAATGCCGTGGCCTTGGCGGCCGCGCTCAATAAGAGCAAGCCGACGATTGAGCGCTATCTCGCACAGCTTAAGCGCAGGGCTAGGGTAGTCTTTTGCGGCGCGCCAAAAAATGGCGGCTACTACCCCTGTGAGACGGGGGGATAGAGGGCTTTTAAGCGCAATTTCGCCCTTTATACTCTATAGCGCTCGAGCGCACTTGCGCGAGCGTACGCTAAGAGGAAATGGACCAATTTTGCCTAAAATGGACTGAAAAGAATGGCTTTTATTGCATAAAGTGAAAAAAAACGCTTGCATTTCTCCATGAGATTTGGCATTATATGCCACTCAAAGCACCTGAAGTGGATTTCCCACTGGGGCTTGTTTCACTGATTAACAAAAAGCCAGAGCGGTGATGGTAGCTCGGTCACCCTCAATTTGGAGTAAGTAATGGTTAAGATTAGACTGCGTAGAACCGGTTGCAACAAGTGTGCAACGTTCCGTGTTGTTGCCGCTGATTCGCGTTCCCCTCGCGATGGTAAGTTCTTGGAAATCCTCGGTTGGTACAATCCCAACGTCAAGGAAGACAATTTCAAGCTCAATATGGACCGCGTCAGCTACTGGAAGAGCCAAGGTGCTCAAGTTTCTGACACTGTCGCTAGCATGATTCGCCGCGCTGAAAAGCAGGCTTAATCAAGCATCCTTTTTTGGATAGGACTCCCTCATGGCCCCGCTACAAATAGACGTCTTGACTGTCTTTCCGGGGATGTTGCGCAGTTTTGTGGATCAAAGCATCCTCAAGCGCGCTTCAGAAATGGGTGCCGTGTCCATCCGAGCGATTGATGTGCGTGACTTCACGCACGATGCCCGTGGCACGGTCGACGATAAGCCATATGGAGGTGGAGCTGGGATGCTCATGAAGCCCGAGCCCCTCTTTGAGGCCATCGAATCGATCCGCCAGGAGCAAACGCAAGTAATCATGATGACCCCTCAGGGGAAGCCATTTGTACAAGAAGACGCCGTCCGATTGTCACAGGCTAAGCACATCGTCTTTATTTGTGGACATTATGAAGGTGTGGATGAGCGCGCCATTAACACTCTGGCCACAGAGCAGCTCTCCATCGGTGATTATGTACTGACCAACGGCGTCTTGCCTGCAGCAGTCATCATCGATAGTATAACCCGATTACTTCCAGGTGTCCTGGGAGGCGGTAGCGTGGCAACGGAAAAGGAGTCCTTCTCAGAAGGCCTCCTGGAACAAGCTCAATATACACGACCACCTGTATATCGAGGCCTGGATGTGCCTGACGTGCTTCTACGTGGGCATCATGCGGTGATGGAGCAGTGGAAACAGCACCAAATGCTGGATCGTACTGCTAAGCGCCGGCCAGATTTGATTAAGAAGCAGAAGGATTAATATCATGATTTCGAAAGCTATCGATAAAGTTAATGCAATGACTGCAGAGAAGTTCCCTAAAAAGAACGCAGACCTCAAGATCGGTGACAGCGTCCGCGTCTCCGTGAAGATTCGTGAAGGCGAAAAAGAACGTGTCCAGATTTTCGCAGGCGACGTGATCGCTCGTGATGGCCACGGTATCACCGAAACCTTCACTGTTCGTCGTATCTCCTTTGGTATCGGCGTGGAAAAGGTCTTCCCCTTCTCTTGCCCTTCCATCCAAAAGATCGAAGTCTTGCACGCTTCTCGCGTTCGTCGCGCTAAGCTCTACTTCTTGCGCGATCGTCGCGGTAAGAGCGCTAAGCTCCGCGCGATCTAAGCGCCGCAGCAATAGTCCGCTATTGCTCGAGCTAAAGCAAAAAGCCTCTCCCTCTCAACCGGGGCGAGGCCTTTTTATTGCTTTGGGCCTTGGGGCTCGCAAGCTCGCTGACAGTTCGCTACGCTCACGCATCAAGCATCAAGCAATAAGAGGCAGGTACCCCGCCTCTAGCACCAAGCATTGGGGCTCGCTGACGCTCGCCGCTCGAGTGCTCTAAAGCGGTCGGCTTGCCGACCTTAGAGCGGCACCGCAGGTGTCTACGCTCCCGCAACATTCTACATTCCACATTCCAGCTCGCATAGCGAGCTCTACATTCTAGCAGCGTAGTCGCTCCCGTAGGCTGTTCCTATATAAAAACAAAAAGACGAAGCGGATGGCTTCGTCTTTTTTGCTGAAATGGAGCGAACTAAGGGACTCGAACCCTCAACCTCCACCTTGGCAAGGTGGAGC
>CAYZIC010000107.1:0-2266 GCA_964478335.1 uncultured Lentisphaeraceae bacterium
TGACCTTGTTAGCCTTAGCCACTTGGACCAATTCCTTGATCTCGGCAGCCTTTTCTGCGGGGTAGGGTTCGCGCCAACGATTGGAGAAACCATGAAAAGGATCGTCCTTAGGCCCATAGATGTAGGTATTGAGCTTGTACTTGCCGTAAAAGCGGAATTGACTTTTGCGCGCCTCAAAGCTCCAAGGCTTGCCATAAAAGCCCTCGACCGTACCGCGAAATGCCACATCTGGCCAGTCCTTAATCGAGCAGGTCACCAGTTTGCCATTGCGAGCCATTTGGGTTAAGGTCTGCGCAGCATAAAATTCACCCACGCCATCGGCGGATTCAATCGTCGCCCCATCAAGGGTGATCGTGAGGTTGTATGCGCCCTTACTCAACGTGTTGTTGCGTTTGGTTACGATGGTAAAAGGCGCAGGTGCCCCCGCTACCACAGTAAAGGTGTCGCCCAAGATGCGCTTGGCATCGGCATCAAGCGCTGCTGATACGCTCATTTTGACGGGTTTAGCAAAAGAAAACCCAGCGACATTGACGCGTTGTGGGGTCGGGTAGACGCTGAGCGATTCTGGTAGCACTGTCGCTTGAATAACCTTGCTCAATGCGGCCTGATTGTCTGGTTGCTTTGACTTTTGGGGTAAGCTTTTTTGTGCACATCCCATCAGCGCAAGCAAGGGAAGCGCAGCTAAAACGAGTGAACGATACAACATAATTGAAGTCCTTGTTAGTATTAATTTCTAGAGACACCTCACTGTCGTGCGGTAAAAGATTTATCAACAGCCCACATTATACCATATTTAGATAAGGGAATCAATCACAAAGAGCATGAAAAGGTTAAAAAAGGCCGTAGCTCGTTCCAAAAGCGAGCCGTAGCCTATTTCAGAGGCATCGCCTCCACGATAGGCTCGTGCGCTCGCGCCTAAAAGTTGTGCAAGCCATTGGGGCGAGCAAGCCCAGAGACCCGTGTTATAAGAATAAACGCATCTGTATACCCAATCGACCGCAGTGCGAGCGTCGCGCGCGGCAAAAGACAAAAAAGGGGACGGACAAAAATGCACGTTTTATGCATTTTGTCCGCCCCATCTGAGATCGATAATCGATACTCCCTTACGACCTGCGGCGTAGCCGCTTCGCCGCCCCACAGGGCTTATTTGGAGATCACTTCGTAGATCTTGCTGTCGGAATTAGCCTTTATCTTTAATTTACCATTAAAGAAGTTGGTCGTGATCGAGCCCGTGCTGATAATCTCATATGTTGGAGCAACCTTGTCCAAGACAATGGTTTCACCATTGCGCAAGGTGTAGTAGCTGCGCAGCTGGCCATCGCGCATGGCTTCAACAACGTTGGCCATGGCACCCTCAGGCACGTCAAACTTGAATTGACGGATCGCGAATTGGACAGGCTTCTTGGAGGTGTTGATGTAACGGGCTGCATTGTAGCCAGCGTTGACATTGAGCGCGGACTCCATGTCGCCATTGCGGTTGCGGGTGGCGTATTTCGCCCACGTCTTGCCGCCGTCGGTGGAGAGCTCGATTTGACCCTGCTGAGCGGCTGCATTGGTTTCGAACTTAGCATGGATATAGTTGGCGACCACGCCACGAGGCAAGGTGAGGCCAAACCATTCTCCGGGCTTGATGGTGGTGATTTCCATGACGCGGGTGAAGTGGACGAACTTACCTTGGCGGTAAGCGGTAGCCTTAGCGAGCGCCGGGACGGTGCCAATCGTCTTGTAGGGGGTCGACTTGACCGTCGGCTTGACCGTGCCAGTGATACGCTTTTGGATCTTGGCAAAGAGGCCATCTGCCATCGTGTCGATCAGCGGGAGCAAGACGCGGGTGGAGACCTTAATGCCATTTTGAAAAGGTGGGATGATATTGTCATCGCTGATCGCTTGCATCGTTTCATAGTCGCCGAGTACCTGGTCGAGGCGATTGTTGGCAAATTGCGGATTGTTGTAACCGGCATACGCATTTCTGCCAGCCTTGGCTAGATGAATAAAGAGATCGAGCCAGCCCTTGGTCTCTTCGAGGAAGATCTTGTTTTTGCAGGTCTTTTGAATGGTCTTAGCGGCGGCTTCCATTTTGATAAAGGCCTTGTTGATGGCATCGATATCGGCTTGGGCGGGCGCGCTACCTTGCTTGATAGCGTGGGTGATGCGATCGGCAATCTTGACCCAGCGCACGGATTCTTCACGGCGATAGCCATGGCCATTGGGGCCTTGGTCGCAGTTGTTCTCTGCAAAGATTTGGATGGCTTCGTGGCATTCGGGG
>CAYZIC010000108.1:0-2053 GCA_964478335.1 uncultured Lentisphaeraceae bacterium
AGTGGCTAGTGGCTAGTGGCTAGTGGCTAGTGGCTAGTGGCTAGTGGCTAGTGGCGGTCTACGACCGCAGGACTGCCAGGCTCGCAGACTGAGTAAACTCAGCACAGAACTCGCCTCGCTACGCTCGGCTCTCCTTGGTGGCCTGCGGCCACAGGACGCTGAGCGGGTAGCGGATCGAGTCAGCGCAGCGAGCCCAGAGAATTTATCCTTGCTTTTTGGCATGGGGTTGTGCTATAGTGGTGGCGTAATAATTACTAGTAATAAAGGAGTGGACGAATGAATGGTATTAAATTGATGGTTTGTTTGGCGCTGACGAGTGTCGTCGGTGGGGCGTGGGGGGCTCCGGTTGTCTCTTTAACGAAGCCTTTTGTAGACCCGATTGTGCGTGAAACGGTACAGGCTAAGCAGGTGGCGCCGTTGTTGCAGATGGATGTGGCGGGCGTGCGGGTGATTGAGCCTTTTGCGGTGGAGGTCTCTGGATCGATCACGCGGGGAACGTTGCTCTTGCGCAGTGGTGAATCGATTTTGGCGCAGGCACCGATTGTTAAGGGCGTGGCGAGCTTTACGCAGGTCATGCTGCCGGCGGGTGTTTCGTCGGTAGAGGTGGCGTTGGGGCTGTCGGCCAAGATGATGCCGGGGACGCTGCGTGTGGTCAAGACGACGTTGGGGGATTTGTCGCAGACGGTGCCTGAGGCTGTGGTCGTGGTGGCGCGGGTGGCTGAGACGCCGCGTGCCGATGGCTTTACGACGGCTCCAATTGCCGAGATGCCCAAATCTCAAAATGTGGGCAAGCCTAACCAACGCATCTACACCAATGGCACCTACCGCATTCCAGCGTTGACTCGTCTAGGTGGCCAGCTGATTGCGGCCTTTGACTTGCGTTACCGTGGCAATAATACTGGCGGTGGCGATTTGGGCGCAGCTGATAAGGGCTGCGATGGGGCGATGGCGATGAGCCGTGATGGGGGCTTGACCTGGACCAAGCCCTATGTGGGCATCAATGTGCCCAATGCCTTTGATGGCAAGGGTAAGACGACGCCGATGAGCAAAGAGGTCGATTTCTCTGACCCGTGCCTCTTGACCGATCCTGTCACGAAGACGGCCTTTGTCGTGGGCATGACGGGTAATGGCTTGCACGGCATCAATGATTGCGTGATCTATCAAAGTAAGAATGGCCGCACCTGGTCAAAGCGCACCTCATTGCAAACATCCGCTGGCAAACGCGACAACCGCATTTTACAAGGACCAGGGTCAGGCATTGCGATGCGCGATGGGACGTTGGTTTTGCCGATGCAGACCTTTAATGGCACGATTCGCCCCTATGTGGCTACGAGCCAAGACCATGGCAAGAGCTGGCAGCACTCCGCCAATGCGGGCAATCGCGGTGCCTCGGAATCGGCCGTTTGTGAGCTCGAAAATGGCGACATCCTCTTGATGGCTAAGTGCGAATACGGATACAATGGCAATGGCGCACACGCGTTTTACCGTTCGGCGGATCTCGGCAAGAGCTGGCACCAGCTAGCAGAAATCCGTGACAATACCGCCGACTTGCCCAAGGGCGCACCGACCTGTCAAGGTTCGCTGGTGCGCGTGCAATTTGCGCAAGGCGACCAACCCAGCCTCGTGGCCTGTGCATGGCCGACGCGCTGGTCTGACAAACCTGGCTTTAACTACCGTGGGCGCATTCAGATCCGTCTAGGCATCGACCAATCCAAGACCGTTGGCCCCAAGGCTGAGCCCATCAAATGGCTCCCTCAGCGCATTCAAATCCGTGAAGCGGCCTACGGTCACGGCTATTCCTCGATGACGATGATCGATGCGGACACGCTGGGTATCTTTTATGAGGATGAGTACGGGATGATGTTCACCCGCATCTCCATCCAAGACGCTTTGAGCAGATAAAATGAACCAATCGCCCGTGTGAGCCGTTTCTATTAGAAATCACGGAGAGTGAGGCGCAGGTGCATACTTGTTCGGTAGCCGGACGGGAACGTCTGACCTAGGATGCTAGGCAGTACCTCTGTGATCAATCAATAAGGATGAGAGATGAAGC